>NZ_JALQDZ010000016.1:0-122941 GCF_023630985.1 Caballeronia sp. ATUFL_F1_KS39
TGATGCGCGACGGCACAACTTGGAATCCCCCAAAACCATGATCCTTACCAACTCAACCCTTGACGCTCAATACAGTTACTTTCTTTGCAGCAGCAAAGAAAGTGACTGCCGCCCCGCACAGGGGCAGTGCTAATAGACCGACGCGAAAACAGGATTCTACGAAAGCGGAAGCAAACAAGCACAAGCCCGACACGACAACGGGATCCGGCGACAATCACCAGAACCCACTCAAGCCGCAAGCGACTTCCTAAACGCTGTCCGCGACCCCGGAAACCTCACGATAAACATACTCCCCTTCCCCACTTCGCTTTTAACGTCGAGCTCTGCACCGTGCCGTTGCAGCACATGCTTGACGATGGCAAGCCCAAGCCCTGTCCCCCCCGTATCCCGCGACCGGCTCCGATCCACTCGATAAAACCGCTCCGTCAAACGCGGAATATGCTCCGCAGGAATCCCGAGCCCCGTATCCCGCACCGTGAAAACCGCACGATCCTTCATGCGCTGCCACGTCACCTCGATGGTCCCGCCATCAGGCGTATAACGCACGGCGTTGGTCACGAGATTGCCGAGCGCGCTCATCACTTCGGTCTCGACGCCCGCAACCGTCAGCGCATCGTCGCTATGAAACGTGATGCGATGGCGCCCGTTCGACAGATTGTTCGCGTCGTCTTCCAAATGACGCAGCACGGCGCGCATATCCAGCAGTTCATCGCCAGGCGGCCGCATGTCGCCTTCGAGATTCGCGAGCACGAGCAGATCGCGCACGATGTTCTGCATGCGCGACGCCTGCTGCTCCATCATGTCGAGATAACGCATGCGATCGGCTTCATCGAGCGGCAACTCACGCATGGTTTCGAGAAAGCCGGATAGCACGGTAAGCGGCGTCTTCAACTCATGCGAGACATTGGCGACGAAATCGCGGCGCATCGAATCCGTGCGCTCCAGTTCGGTAATGTCTTGCGTCAGAAGCAGCTTGCGATTGTCGCCGTACGGAAACACCTGCACCGAAACCGTGTATTTGCGATTCACGCCCATGCCGCGCATCACGAGCATCTCTTCGTAGTGGTGCGCGTTCAGATAGCGGACGAAATCGGGATTGCGCACGAGATGCGTGATGTGCTGGCGCAAGTCGCGCTTCGCATCGAGACCGAAGTGCTTCTCGGCGATGTCGTTACACCACTCGATCTGATCGTGATCGTCGAGCATCGCGACGCCGTTCGGTGACGCCTGGATCGCCTGAATGAAGCGCGCATGCTGTTGCTCGACCTGACGCACTTGCGCGTGCCAGCGCTTCGCGAGCTTGTGCAGGCGATAGTAGATCTCGCCCCAGATGCCGAGGGCGCTCGGCACCTCGCCGTAGACCGGCGCTTCGAGCAGACGCCAGAGGCGCTGCATGTGATACGTGACGAAGAAGCCCTGCACGACGAGCATGAGCACCGCGAAGGCAAGCGCGATGCGCAAGCCCGCGAATGCGCCGATCGCGGCGCAGAGCGCGGCGAGCAGCGCGAGGGACACGATCGCACGCGTCCAGATGATGTTCATGTTGTCGGTGAGTCTGAGTGACGTTGATGCGGCAAGTTAAAGCGGATAACGTTGAAGCAGAACTCAGGCGCTCTTCGCAAGCCGGTATCCGCTGCCGCGCACCGTTTCGATCATAGCATCGCAACCCGCCGGCTTGAGCGCAGCACGCAGACGCTTGATATGCACATCGACCGTGCGCTCTTCGACGAACACGTGATCGCCCCACACCTGATCCAGCAATTGCGTGCGGCTGTGCACGCGCTCAGGATGCGTCATGAAAAAGTGCAGCAGGCGAAATTCCGTCGGACCGAGATCGAGCTTGATGTCGTTGCCCGAATGACTCGCCGCCACGCGATGCGTCGCCGGATCGAGACGCAGCCCGTTGATCGCGACGACGTCTTCGGTCAACTGCGGCGCGCGCCGGCGCAACACCGCCTTGATGCGCGCCATCAGTTCCTTCGGCGAGAACGGCTTCGTGACGTAATCGTCCGCGCCGATTTCGAGGCCGAGCACCTTGTCCTGCTCGTCGCCGCGCGCTGTCAGCATGATGATCGGAATGTGCTTCGTGCGCTCGTTGTTGCGCAGCTCTCGCGCGAACGCGATGCCCGACTTGCCCGGCAACATCCAGTCGAGCAACACGAGATCGGGCAGCACGTCGCTGATCAGGTTTTGCGCCTGTTCCGCGTTATACGCACGAATCGGGCAATGTCCCGCATGTTGAAGGTTCACCGAAATCAGTTCGGAGATCGCGGGTTCGTCTTCGACGACGAGGATACTGCTGGGCATCGGCACCTCTTGACCTTTTGCTTGAAATGAAACGATTGCGCGCGATTAACTCAGCGCCTCACGTTCGAGCTGATCGCGCGAAATATGCCGCACGTCGGTGCCCTTGACGATGTAGATGATGAACTCAGCGATGTTCTTCGCGTGATCGCCGATGCGCTCCACCGCTTTCGCGATGAACAGATAATCGAGGCCCGCCGAAATCGTGCGCGGATCTTCCATCATGTACGTCACGAGCTTGCGCACGAAGGCGCGGAATTCCTCGTCGATGGCCTTGTCGTCGCGCACGATCTGCGCGGCGGCAACCGTGTCGAGACGCGCGAACGCATCGAGCGCGCGGCGCAGGATCGATACCGCCATTTCGCCCGACAGCTTGATCTCGGCGATGTTCACCGTGCGGCCCGCGCCGTCTTCGTTGATGCGCTTCACGCGCTTGGCGATCTTCTCCGCTTCGTCGCCGGCGCGTTCGAGATTCGTGATCGTCTTCGAGATCGCCATCAACAGACGCAAGTCACGCGCAGCCGGCTGACGGCGCGCGATGATGTTGCTGCACTCTTCGTCGATCTCGACTTCCATCATGTTCAGACGCGCTTCGGCCGCGATCACCTGATCCGCGATGCCGATGTCGAATTCGTTCAGCGCCTGCATCGCCGCGATGATCTGCGACTCGACCAGACCGCCCATTTCCAGCACTTTCGACGACACCGCGTTGAGATCGGCGTCGAACTGGCTCGAAAGATGTTTATCGGACATATATGCTCCTTAAGCCTTCTGTTTCACCTGGCTGACGATCAGCCGAAGCGGCCCGTGATGTAGTCTTCCGTTTCCTTGCGGGCCGGCTTGATGAAGATCTTTTCGGTGTCGCCGAACTCGATCAATTCACCGAGATACATATAGGCAGTGTAGTCCGAACAACGCGCCGCCTGCTGCATGTTGTGCGTGACGATGACAACCGTGTAATCGCTTTTCAGTTCGGCGATCAGCTCTTCGATACGGCCCGTCGAAATCGGGTCGAGCGCCGAGCAAGGTTCGTCCAGCAGCAGCACTTCCGGACGAATCGCGATGCCGCGCGCGATGCACAGACGCTGCTGCTGGCCACCCGACAGACCGTAGCCGCTTTGCTGCAACTTGTCCTTTACTTCGGTCCAGAGCGCGGCTTTCGTGAGCGCCCATTCGACGCGGTCATCCATTTCCGAGCGCGACAGTTGCTCGAACATCTTCACGCCGAACGCGATGTTGTCGTAGATCGACATCGGGAACGGCGTCGGCTTCTGGAACACCATGCCGACGCGCGCGCGCAGGAGCGAAATATCCTTCGTCGTGTCGAGCAGGTTCGTGCCGTCCATCAGGATTTCGCCTTCGGCGCGCTGCTCCGGATAAAGCGCATACATCTTGTTGAACGTGCGCAGAAGCGTGGACTTGCCGCAGCCCGACGGACCGATGAACGCCGTCACTTTCTTCTCGGGAATGCGCAGGTTGATGTTCTTCAGCGCGTGATACTTGTTGTAGAAGAAGTTGAGGTTGTTCACCTCGATCTTCGGCTTGATGGAATCGGCAGGCTGCGAACTGTGCGTCGGGCGCACGCTGCCCGGCACCGGTCCGCGCTCGATCTGCTTTTCCTGGTGGTTGACACCGCTTTCGACCATGTTCATGGAATCACTCCACCCTTATTTCTTCGAGAAGATCGCGCGCGCCAGGATATTCAGACCCAGCACGCCGAGCGTAATCAGGAACACACCGGCCCACGCGAGCGATTGCCACTGCGGGAACGGACTCATCGCGAACTTGTAGATCGTCACCGGCAAATTGGCCACCGGCTGGTTCATGTCCCACGAGAAAAATTGATTCGACAGCGCCGTGAAAAGCAGCGGCGCGGTTTCGCCCGCGATACGCGCGACCGCCAGCAACACGCCCGTCACGATGCCGCCCACCGACGCCTTCAGCGTGATCGACATCACCATCTTCCACTTGGGCGTACCGAGTGCGAACGCGGCTTCGCGCAATGCGTTCGGCACGAGCTTCAGCATGTTTTCCGTCGTGCGGATCACGATCGGAATCTGCAGCAGCGCCAGCGCGATCACGCCGGCCCAGCCCGAGAAGCGGCCCATCTTCGCGACGACGATCGCATACACGAAGAGACCGACGACGATCGAAGGCGCCGACAGCAAGATGTCGTTGATGAAGCGCGTGACGCTCGCGAGCCAGCGCTTCTGGCCGTACTCCGCGAGGTAGACGCCCGCGAGAATGCCGAGCGGCGTGCCGACGAACGTTGCGAGCACGACGAGCATCAGCGAGCCGACGATCGCGTTGGCGAGACCGCCGCCATCGGTGTTCGGCGGCGGCGTCGATTGCGTGAACAGATCGACCGACAACCCGCCGATGCCGAGCCTGAGCGTCGTGAAGAGAATCCACACGAGCCAGATGAGGCCGAAGGCCATCGCGGCGAGCGAGAGCGTCAGCGCAACCGCGTTCGTGCCGCGGCGGCGGCGCTGCAGCTTCTGACGCGTGGCTTCCACGCGGCTCGAATCCTGGTTGAACGTAGCGGGACGGCTCATTATTTACGGCCCTCCCCGCGTTCCATGCGCAGAAGCATCAGCTTCGAGAGCGCGAGCACGAAGAACGTGATGACGAAAAGAATCAGACCGAGCTCCATCAACGCCGACGTATGCAGGCCCGGACTCGCTTCCGCGAATTCGTTCGCGAGCGCCGAGGTGATGCTGTTGCCGGGCGAGAAGAGCGACACGTTGTCGAGCAGGTTCGTATTGCCGATGACGAACGTCACAGCCATCGTCTCGCCGAGCGCGCGGCCGAGGCCGAGCATGACGCCGCCGATCACGCCGGCGCGCGTATAGGGCAGCACGATCTTCCACATGACTTCCCACGTCGTGCAGCCGATGCCGTATGCCGATTCCTTCAGCAGCACGGGCGTCACTTCGAACACGTCGCGCATCACGGATGCGATGTACGGAATGATCATGATCGCGAGAATCACGCCGGCGCACAGAATGCCGATGCCGATCGGCGCGCCTTGAAAGAAGATGCCGATCAGGGGCACGTCGCCGAGCAGCTTGCCGAGGGGCTTTTCGAAGTATTGCGCGAAGATCGGCGCGAACACGAGCAGGCCCCACATGCCGTAGACGATCGACGGAATCGCCGCGAGAAGTTCGATCGCGACGCCGAGCGGACGGCGCAGCCACGCGGGCGACAGTTCGGTCAGAAAGAGCGCGATGCCGAAGCTCACCGGCACCGCGATGATGAGCGCGATGATCGACGTCGCAATCGTGCCGTAGATGGGCACGAGCGCCCCGAACGAGTCGCTGGGCGGATCCCATTCCGAACGCCAGAGGAACGAGAGGCCGAATTTCTGAATGGTCGGCATCGACGCGATGATCAGCGAAACGATGATGCCGCCGAGCAGGAGCAGCGTGATGACAGCCGCAAGCCGCGTCACGCCGCCGAAAATGATGTCGCCGATGCGGCTCGGCGCGCGCTGCGTATGCGCCGCCGGCACGGCCGACGATAGGTTGATGTCCGACATGGGAGCCTTGGTTTCGCTACGTGTCAGACCGCGCGGCGAACGTTGGCTCGCCGCGCGGCTTCCTTGCTGCGTTGCTGTCCCGCGAATCAGAAGCTTAGGACAGTTTCAAACGACTGCTTGCTTCCCTTATTCCGCGACCGCCTTGCCCGATGCGTCCTTGACCTTCGCCTTCCATTGCGTCTTGATTTCGGCGACGACCGAATCCGGCAGCGAGATATAGTCGAGATCGTTCGCAGCCTGGCCGCCGTTCTTGAACGCCCAGTCGAAGAATTTCAGCGTTTCCGTGCCCTGCGCCGGCTTCTCTTGCGTCGCGTGCAGCAGCACGAAGGTCGCGCCGACGATCGGCCATGCGTTCTTGCCCGGCTCGTCCGTCAGAATCTGATAGAACGACTTCGACCAGTCCGCGCCCGCTGCCGCTGCCTTGAACGTGTCGGTCTTCGGCTCGACGACCGTGCCGGCCGAATTCTTCATGCCGACGTAGGTCATCTTGTTCTGCTTCGCGTACGCCCATTCGACGTAGCCGATCGCGCCCGGCAGACGCTGCACGAATGCCGCGACGCCGTCGTTGCCCTTGCCGCCCGTGCCCGTCGGCCAGTTGACCGTCGAACCTTCGCCGACCTTCGACTTCCACTCGGTGTTCACCTTCGACAGATAGTTCGTCCAGATGAAGCTCGTGCCGGAGCCGTCGGCGCGCCGCACGACCGCGATGTCCGTATCCGGCAGCTTGACCTTCGGGTTCAGCGCGGCGATTTCCGGGTCGTTCCACTTCTTGATCTTGCCGAGGTAGATGTCGCCGAGCACCTGGCCCGATAGCGTCACTTCGCCAGCCTTCACGCCCGGCACGTTGATGACCGGCACCACGCCGCCGACGACCGTCGGGAACTGGAACAGGCCGTTCTTCGCGAGTTCGTCGTCTTTCAGCGGAGCGTCCGAGCCCGCGAAATCCACGGTCTTCGCGATGATTTGCTTGATACCGCCCGACGAGCCGATGCCTTGGTAGTTCACCTTGCCGCCGCCCGTTTTCTGGTAGGCGTCCGCCCACTTCGTGTAGATCGGCGCTGCAAAGGTGGAACCCGCGCCGGTGATGTCGGCTGCTTGAGCGGAGATGGCGAACACTGCACCAATCAGGCCGGCCAGCGCGGTTTGCATCAATTTCATTCTTAATCTCCAGTAGTGAGCGTGTGTCGCGTGAGCGTGTAGACGACACCGCGAAATATAGGAGGAGTCTGTGACAGTAATATGACTAATCGTGAAGCCAGCATGTCAATGCGCTTACGTGCTGAAAGTTTGATCACAGCCGATCCGTCAAGCCAGCGGCGCAAATAAAAAAGCGGGCCGAAGCCCGCTTTTAGCGAAACGCGACGAACTTCAGTGAACGCCTACGAAGTCGCGTCCTTTACGACCTGCGCAATCGTTTCCGCGTATCGAACCGCGTCCTGTTGCGCCGATGCTTCCACCATCACGCGCAAGACCGGTTCGGTTCCCGACGCGCGAATCAAGACGCGGCCGTGCGATTGGAGGGATTGCTCGGCTTGCTCGACCGCGCGGCGAATCGCGGCGCTGCCTTTCCAGTCCGCGCCCGCGCTCATCCGCACGTTGATGAGCTTTTGCGGGAACAGGCTGACGCCGCGAAGCAGATCGGCGAGCGACTTGCCGCTGCGCTGGATCGCTGCTAGCACGAGGAGCGCCGAGACGATGCCGTCGCCGGTCGAGTGACGGTCCAGCGAAAGGATGTGGCCCGAGCCTTCCGCGCCCAGCAGCCAGCCGTTCTCGCGCAATTTTTCGAGGACGTAGCGGTCGCCGACCGCCGCGCGCACGAACTGCACGCCCGCCTCCTTCAGCGCCACCTCGACGGCCATGTTGGTCATCAGCGTGCCGACTGCGCCTTCCACCTTGCCATCGGTCGCGATGCGATCCTTGACCAGCACGTAGAGCAATTCGTCGCCGTTATAGAGACGGCCGGACGAATCGACGACCTGCAGACGGTCCGCGTCGCCGTCGAGCGCGATGCCGATATCCGCCTTGTGCTCGACCACCGCGCGCACGAGCGCGTCCGGGGCGGTCGCGCCAACGCCGTCGTTGATGTTGAAGCCGTTCGGCGACACGCCGATCGACACGACTTCCGCGCCGAGTTCATGGAAAACGTGCGGCGCGACGTCATATGCGGCGCCGTGCGCGCAATCGACGACGAGCTTCAGACCGCGCAAGTCGAAACTCGCGGGAAAGGTGCTCTTGCAGAATTCGATGTAGCGTCCGCCTGCATCATCCAGACGCCGGGCTTTACCGAGGCGCTCGGAAGGCGCGCATTCCATCGGCTGCTCGAGCTGGCGCTCGATTTCCAGTTCGACTTCGTCGGGCAGCTTGTTGCCGTCGGCGGAGAAAAATTTGATGCCGTTGTCGTCGTACGGATTGTGCGACGCGCTGATCACGACGCCCGCCGACAGCCGCAGTGCACGCGTCAGATAGGCGACGCCAGGCGTCGGCATCGGGCCGGCCAGCATCACGTCGACACCCGCCGCCGAAAAGCCGGATTCCAGCGCGGCTTCGAGCATGTAGCCCGACACGCGCGTGTCCTTGCCGATCAATACCGTCGGACGATTGCCCTTCTTTTGCTGTGCGCGGTCGGCGCCCGCAAGCACCTTTCCGGCCGCGTAGCCGAGCTTGAGTACGAAATCCGGCGTGATCGGCGCGACGCCTACGCGGCCGCGGATGCCGTCGGTTCCAAAATATTGACGTGCCATTGTTGCTTGACCCTCCTCGCGACCGTTCGGCGCATCGTATCGGTCCACGATTTTAGTTAATGAGTTCTATCGGCGCGCGCCTGCGCCCAAATTGCTGATGAATGAGGCCAGTGTCAATAATGCCCATTCCCGGCAGCATTCTTTGTTGCCTGCCAGACTTTCAGCGCATCGACGGTTTCGGCGACATCGTGGACGCGGATGATGGCCGCGCCCCGCTCTGCCGCGCACACCGCCGCGGCGACGCTCGCCGCGAGCCGCTCGCCCGCGCCGCGTCCGGTGACGGCGCCAAGCATCGACTTGCGCGACATGCCCGCGAGCAACGGAAAGTTCGTCCCGGCGGGCGACGTGTCCGTGAGATGCGCGAGCAACGCGTAATTATGCTCGACCGTCTTGCCGAAGCCGTAACCCGGATCGAGACTGATGCGGTCTGTCGCAATGCCCGCGCGCCCGAGTGCGGCGACGCGCTCCGCGAAGAACGCGCGCACGTCGGCGACGACGTCTTCGTACACCGGCTCGTGAAGCTGCATTGTGCGCGGCTCGCCGAGCATGTGCATCACGCAAAGTCCGCAGTTGCTGCCCTTGACGGCGTCGATCGCGCCGTCCTGACGCAAGCCCCAGATGTCGTTGATCATGTCCGCGCCGGCGTCGAGCGCGGCGCGCATCACGGCTGGTTTGTACGTGTCGACGGAAAGCGGCACTCGAACGGCGCGCAATGCCTCGACTATCGGCACCACGCGCTCGAGTTCCTCGTCGAGCGGCACGGGCGGCGCGCCGGGACGCGTGGATTCACCGCCGATATCGATCATGTCGGCGCCGTCGGCGAGCATCTGCTCGGCGCGAGCCAGTGCGGCGTCGCGCGAAATGAAGCGGCCGCCATCGGAGAACGAGTCCGGCGTAACGTTGAGAATGCCCATGACGAGCGGGCGGTCGAAGGTCAGCGTGAAGCGTCCGCATTGGAGCGGCGCGGCTGAAATCGGGGATGGGGTTGAAGTGGCCAAGCGGATAGAACGGAACGGAGGGACGGAGACGGCGCCGCGTTCAGCACCTGATTAAAAACGGACGCCATAAAGTGAAAATGGGCCGGCGTGCTATGCACACCGGCCCATGAACTCATGCAGGAAACTCAGGCCGTTGCCGGCGCGTTGCCCGGTTTGACCTCGGTGCCGCTGCTACCACCGGATGGCGTGTCGCCGGACGGCGGCGGCATGTTCTTCGGCGGACGCGGCGGACGATCCGACATGATGTCGCCAATCTGGTCCGCGTCGATGGTTTCCCATTCGAGCAGCGCCTTGGTCATCGCTTCGACCTTGTCGCGGTTGTCTTCCAGCAGCTTCCGGGCGAGCGCATATTGCTCGTCGAGGATGCGGCGGATTTCCGCATCGACCTTCTGCTGCGTGGCTTCGGACACCGACTTCGCGCCCATCTTGCCGAACATGCCGTTGTCTTCCGTATCGACGTAGACCATCGTGCCGAGCACGTCGGACATGCCGTAGCGCGTCACCATGTCGCGCGCCATCTTCGTTGCGCGCTCGAAGTCGTTCGACGCACCGGTCGACATCGAATTCAGGAACACTTCCTCCGCTGCGCGGCCACCGAACAGGATCGCGATTTCCTCCAGCATCTTGTCGCGATACAGGTTCACGCGGTCATGCTCGGGCAACTGCCACGTAACGCCCAGCGCCCAGCCGCGCGGCATGATCGTGACCTTGTGCACCGGATCGGCATGCGGAAGCAGCTTCGCAACCACCGCGTGACCCGACTCGTGGTATGCCGTATTGCGACGCTCTTCTTCGCGCATCACAGCCGATTTGCGCTCCGGACCCATGAAGATCTTGTCCTTCGCGTCCTCGAAATCCTGCATCTCGACGATGCGCTTGCCGCGACGCGCCGCGAACAGCGCAGCCTCGTTCACGAGATTCGCGAGATCGGCGCCCGAGAAACCCGGCGTGCCGCGCGCGATGACCGATGCATCGACGTCGTTCGCGATAGGCACCTTGCGCAGGTGCACCTTCATGATGTGCTCGCGGCCGCGGATATCCGGCAGACCGACATAGACCTGACGGTCGAAACGGCCCGGACGGAGCAGCGCCTTGTCCAGCACGTCCGAACGGTTCGTCGCCGCGATCACGATCACACCGGAATTCGCCTCGAAGCCGTCCATCTCGACGAGCATCTGGTTCAGCGTCTGCTCGCGCTCGTCGTTGCCGCCGCCCATGCCGGCGCCGCGATGACGGCCGACCGCGTCGATTTCGTCGATGAACACGATACACGGCGCATGCTTCTTCGCCTGCTCGAACATGTCGCGCACACGAGCCGCGCCCACGCCGACGAACATTTCGACGAAGTCCGAACCCGAAATGCTGAAGAACGGCACTTTCGCTTCGCCCGCGATGGCGCGCGCCAGCAGCGTCTTACCGGTTCCCGGCGGGCCGACCAGCAGCACGCCGCGCGGAATGCGTCCGCCGAGCTTTTGGAATTTCTGCGGGTCGCGCAGGAAGTCCACGAGTTCCGAGACTTCTTCCTTGGCTTCGTCGCAACCCGCGACGTCGGTGAAATTGATTGCGTTGTTGTTTTCGTCGATCAGCCGCGCTCGCGACTTCCCGAACGAAAACGCCCCGCCTTTGCCGCCTCCCTGCATCTGCCTCATCATGTAGAACCAGAAGCCGATGATCAGGATCGTAGGTCCGAGGTAGTACAGAGCGGAGACGAGCGCATTCGGTTCATCGTCAGCCTTGCCGCTGACCTGAACGCCGTATTTCATCAAGTCGCCGACCATCCATATGTCGCCGGGCGACACGATCTGGTACTTCTGGCCGTCGTTCGGAGTGACCGTCAGATTGCGGCCCTGAACGGTGACGTTCTTGACTTTGCCGTTCTTCGCGTCGTCCATGAACTGCGAATAGGACACACCTTCCTGGACGCGGGGCTTATCGAACTGCTTGAACACCGTAAACAGCACCAGTGCGATCACGAGCCACACTGCCGCTTTAGAGAACATATTGTTGTTCAAAGCACCACTCCTCACTCATAGACGGGCGCCTACATAAACCTTGCGACGCCACCAAAGCATTCTAATCCAGACCGCTAACCCCTGCCATAAGGTTTAACTACCGCACAAATAGCGGCAGAGAGGTTTTTTTCGGCATATTCCGCGAAAATATCGCCGTAATTCGCCGAATCGCTCGAGCGGGCCGTTCAGTTCGGTTGCTTGAGCCGCCGCCCGAGAATAAAAGTCTCCGACGATTTGTCGCGAGAAGCTTTCGGCTTGCGTGGCGCAACCACCTTGAACTGTTGCTTGAACTTCTCAACGATCTGGCTGTATCCGCTGCCGTGAAAACATTTGACCAGCAGCGCACCCTCCGGTTTCAGATGGTTCTGCGCGAACTCCAGCGCCAGATCGCATAGATGCTCGATGCGCGCGGCATCCGCACTCGCCACGCCTGAGAGGTTGGGGGCCATGTCGGAGATTACAAGGTCCACCTGACGCTCGCCGACGATTTCATCGAGTTGCGCGAGCACTTCGTCCTCGCGAAAGTCGCCCTGGATGAACGTGACGTCCGAAATCGGCTCCATCGGCAGAATATCCAGCGCGATGATCGTGCCGTCGATGCCGCCCTGGCGCTCGGCATCGCGCTTCGCGCCCTGCGCGAGTTTGTTGCGCGCGTACTGGCTCCAGGAGCCGGGCGTCGAGCCGAGATCGACGATGACCTGACCCGGCTTGATGAGTTTGTCCTGCTCGTCGATCTCCTTCAGCTTGTATGCGGCGCGCGCGCGATAGCCCTCGCGCTGCGCCATCTTTACGTAGGGATCGTTGATGTGGTCATGCAACCACGAATGATTAAAACGGTTCTTTGCCATTCAAACTGAGCTCATGTGGCGCGCTGACAGCACGCCCGGTGCGTATTTTGCTGCATCGCGCGAGGCTTTTAGCGGATAATACGCGTCTTGTCGGCCGGACCGGTCCTCGGCGCGCTCGCGCTCCGAAAACCCGTGCATCCGGCCTGTTCTGTTTCTGGTGGGCGGTGGCGCGACCGATGCGCCGAAGATCCGGCACGAAGCCGTGCGCTTTCGCTGCAGCGTGTTCAAACCGCCTCGCGAATCTACCTCACGCCGCCCACATTTTAGTCGAGTCCGAAATTTCTCATGCCAGCTCTTAAACTCTCCCCCGCCGAACGCGCCGATCTGCGCTCCCAGGCCCATGCGCTCAAGCCCGTCGTGCTCGTCGGCGCGGAGGGTCTGACCGATGCCGTGCTGAAGGAAATCAACGTCCACCTGGAAGCGCATCAGCTCATCAAGGTCCGCGTATTCGGCGACGAACGCGAAGCACGCGTCGAAATCTACGACGAAATCTGCGATCGCCTGAACGCCGCGCCTATTCAGCATATCGGCAAGCTGCTCGTGATCTGGAGGCCCGAAGGCGCCGCTCCGAAAACCCGCGCCACCCGCACGCGCAGCACGATGCCTCCGAGCGCAGGCGAAGCCGCCGAACGCGAGACGAAGGGCCGCGCGCCGCGCACGGTGAAGGCAGTGAAAATCACCCGCGATGCGCCCGCGTTCAAGAAACCCAAAAAGCAGACGCTGAAGGTACTGGGCAACGAACGTGTGACCGCCGGCGGCAACGTGAAGCGCGCGAAGAAACGTCAGACCAGCTCGAAGCGCCAGCATCAGACGGTCAAATGATCGAACGGCGTGTGCATTTCCAATGAAACGCACGCGCCGTCCCGAGCAAGCGCGATTCAGCTTCGCGCTCTTTTCGCCGCCACCTTGGCGGATTTCCCCTTCGGCACGATCTTGACGGGCGCCGCGCCCGGCAAGCGCCACACCAGCGCAATGCCGAACAGGCATTCGATCAGATAGATCGCGCTGGATAGGCCGTGCAGAATGCCGAACTCCTTCGCATACGGCGAGCTCGCGAGATCGGTGCCCGCTTCCTGCGCCGCCATTCGCAGCGAGTTCATGAACGGCTGCAAGGCGAAATAGCCGACCAGCACGCACACGAGCATCACCGCGACGATCCACCGCACGCGTTTGTAATCGACGATGCCGCTTTTCACGAAGCGATTGCCGATGAGGATCAGCACCAGCGCGCTGATCACGCCGATGATCGCCTCGATGCGGAAGAGCTGCGCCGCCACCGAGCCCGCCGACGTGCGGTCGAGCATCGAAAAGAGCACGGGCGCAGCGACCAGGCCGAGGGTCAGCAGACTGCCGACCCAGACCATGCTGATGGTGCGAAAGAGCCGGTGCTCCATCAGACGTAGCGAACCGCGATGATCTCGTATTCGCGTGCGCCGCTCGGCGCCTGCACCGATGCCACGTCGCCTTCCGACTTCGCGATCAGCGCGCGCGCGATCGGCGAGCTCACGGAGATGAGGCCGTGATCGATGTCGGCTTCGTCATCGCCGACGATCTGATACGTCACCATGTCGCCCGATTCCAGGTCCTCGAGTTCGACGGTCGCGCCGAACACCACGCGACCTTCCGCTTCGACCTGCGTCGGATCGATCACTTGCGCGGCGGCCAGCTTCGACTCGATTTCCGCGATGCGGCCCTCGATGAACCCCTGCTTTTCCTTCGCGGCGTCGTATTCCGCGTTTTCCGACAAGTCGCCTTGCGCGCGCGCCTCCGCGATCGCGTTGATGACCGCCGGACGCTCCACGGCCTTCAGGCGTTGCAATTCGTCGCGCAGCAACTCCGCGCCGCGCTTCGTCAAAGGAATCGTGCTCATAGACCACTCACAAACAATTTCGTCAAAAAAATTACCGCGGTTAAGCGCATCTCCCACAGAGCAGGAGACGCCGCTTAACCGCGGCTCGTGATACTTAGACCAGTAATCGAAGCCTTAGTTTAGGCGAGCATGCAAGCCTTGTAAATCATAGACTTCCAAATCTCGGAGATACCTCAACCCTTCGACCGCCGCGCGCGCTCCCGACATCGTCGTGTAGTACGTGACCTTGTTGGCCTGCGCGCTCATGCGGATCGAGCGCGAATCGGCGATGGCGGCGCGCGTTTCGTCGACGGTCGTGAAGACGAGCGCGATCTCGCCGTTCTTGATCATGTCGACGATGTGCGGACGGCCGTCTTTCACCTTGTTGACGACCTTCACCGGCACGCCTGCCGCCGCGATGGCCGCGGCCGTGCCCTTGGTCGCGACGATCGGATAGCCGAGCTCGTGCAGCATCTGCGCGACCTCGACGGCCTTCGGCTTGTCGGCGTCCATCACGGTCAGAAGCACCGTGCCCGATTCCGGCAGACGCGAGCCCGCCGCGAGCTGCGACTTGAAGAGCGCCTCGCCGAACGTGCGGCCCACGCCCATCACTTCGCCGGTCGAGCGCATTTCGGGTCCGAGCACCGGATCGACCGCCGGGAACTTCACGAACGGGAACACCGCTTCCTTCACGCTGAAGTACGGCGGAATGACTTCCTTCGTCACGCCTTGTGCCTTGAGCTTCTGGCCGACCATCGCGCGAGCGGCGATCTTGGCGAGCGGCAAACCGGTTGCCTTCGACACGTACGGCACCGTGCGCGATGCGCGCGGATTCACTTCCAGCACGTAGATGATGTCCTTCTTGGAGCCGTCGTCTTGCGGGACTTGCTGAATCGCGAACTGGACGTTCATCAGGCCGATGACGTTCAGTGCCTTCGCCATTGCGGCGGTTTGCCGCTTCAGTTCGTCGACGGTTTCCTGCGACAGCGAATACGGCGGCAGCGAGCAAGCCGAGTCGCCCGAGTGCACGCCCGCCTGTTCGATGTGCTCCATCACGCCGCCGATGAACACGTCGTCGCCATCGGAGATGCAGTCGACGTCGCATTCGATCGCGTCGTTCAGGAAGCGGTCGAGCAGCACCGGCGAATCGTTCGACACCTTCACGGCTTCGCGCATGTAGCGCTCGAGGTCGCGCGGCTCGTGGACGATTTCCATCGCGCGGCCGCCGAGCACGTACGACGGACGCACGACCAGCGGATAACCGATTTCCTCCGCGAGCTTCAGCGCTTCGTCTTCGGCGCGAGCGGTGCGATTCGGCGGCTGACGCAGATCGAGATCCTTGAGCAGCTTCTGGAAGCGCTCGCGGTCTTCGGCGGCGTCGATCATGTCCGGCGACGTGCCGATGATCGGCACGCCGTTCGCTTCCAGATCGAGCGCGAGCTTGAGCGGCGTCTGGCCGCCGTACTGCACGATCACGCCGACCGGCTTTTCCAGATCGACGATTTCGAGCACGTCTTCGAGCGTCAGCGATTCGAAGTACAGACGGTCGGACGTGTCGTAGTCGGTGGACACCGTCTCCGGATTGCAGTTGACCATGATGGTTTCATAGCCGTCCTCGCGCATGGCGAGCGCGGCATGCACGCAGCAGTAGTCGAACTCGATGCCCTGCCCGATCCGGTTCGGGCCGCCGCCCAGCACCATGATCTTCTTCTTGTCGGTCGGATTCGCTTCGCACTCTTCTTCGTACGTCGAGTACATGTAGGCGGTCTTCGTCGCGAACTCGGCCGCGCACGTGTCGACGCGCTTGTACACCGGGCGCACCTTCATTTCGTGACGCTTCTTGCGCACGTCTGCTTGCGTCGAACCGGTCAGCTTCGCCAGACGCCGGTCCGAGAAGCCGCTCTTCTTCAGATACAGCAGTTCGTCACGCGTGAGGCTCGCGAGCGTGCGGCCTTCGAGCGCCTTTTCCTTGAGGATGATCTGTTCGATCTGCGCGAGGAACCACGGATCGATCGACGTCTCTTCGAAGATTTCTTCCATCGTCAGGCCGAGACGGAAGGCGTCGCCGAGATACCAGATGCGGTCAGGACCCGGCTCGCCAATTTCGCGGATGACTTCGTCGCGGCTCGTGGTCTTCTCATCGAGACCGTCGACGCCGACTTCCAGACCGCGCAACGCCTTCTGGAACGATTCCTGGAACGTGCGGCCCATTGCCATGACTTCGCCGACGGACTTCATCTGCGTGGTCAGGCGCGAATCCGCTTCGCGGAATTTCTCGAACGCGAAGCGCGGCACCTTCGTCACGACATAGTCGATCGTCGGTTCGAACGATGCGGGCGTTTGTCCGCCGGTGATTTCGTTCTTGAGTTCGTCGAGCGTGTAGCCGCACGCGAGCTTCGCGGCGACCTTGGCGATCGGGAATCCCGTTGCCTTCGATGCCAGCGCCGACGAACGCGACACGCGCGGATTCATTTCGATGACGACCATGCGGCCGTCCTTCGGGTTGATCGCGAACTGCACGTTCGAGCCGCCGGTATCGACCCCGATCTCGCGCAGCACCGCGAGCGACGCGTTGCGCAGCACTTGATACTCTTTGTCGGTGAGCGTCTGCGCCGGCGCGACGGTGATGGAATCGCCGGTGTGCACGCCCATCGGGTCGAGGTTTTCGATCGAGCAGACGATGATGCAGTTGTCCTTTTTATCGCGGACGACTTCCATCTCGTACTCTTTCCAGCCGAGCAGCGATTCTTCGATGAGCAGCTCGCGCGTCGGCGAGAGATCGAGACCGCGACGGCAAATCTCTTCGAACTCTTCCTTGTTGTACGCGATGCCGCCGCCCGAGCCGCCCAGCGTGAACGACGGACGAATCACGGTCGGATAGCCGCCGCTGCCGGTCGCTTCGGCGATCTGCTGCTGCACGGCGAGCGCTTCTTCCATCGAATGCGCGATGCCCGACTTGGCCGAACCGAGGCCGATCTTCGTCATCGCGTCCTTGAACTTCTGGCGGTCTTCCGCCTTGTCGATCGCTTCCGGCGACGCACCGATCAGCTCGACCTTGTACTTTTCCAGCACGCCGTGATGGAACAGGTCGAGCGCGCAGTTGAGCGCGGTCTGTCCGCCCATGGTCGGCAGGATCGCGTCCGGGCGCTCTTTCGCGATGATGCGTTCGACCACTTCCCACGAAATCGGCTCGATATACGTGACGTCGGCCGTGTTCGGATCCGTCATGATCGTCGCCGGATTGCTGTTGACGAGGATGACCTTGTAGCCTTCCTCACGCAGCGCCTTGCATGCTTGCGCGCCCGAATAATCGAACTCGCACGCCTGGCCGATGATGATCGGACCCGCGCCGATGATGAGGATGCTCTTGATGTCTGTGCGCTTCGGCATAACTGTGCTCTGTATATTTGCGATGTTCTGTTCTTAGGCTGCGACCTTCTGTGCTTCCATCAACTTGATGAAGCGGTCGAACAGATACGCGATGTCGTGCGGGCCGGGCGACGCTTCCGGATGGCCCTGGAAGCAGAAGGCGGGCTTGTCGGTGAGCGCGAAGCCTTGCAGCGTGCCGTCGAAAAGCGAGACGTGCGTGACTTTCGCGTTGGCGGGCAGCGTCGACGCATCGACCGCGAAACCGTGGTTCTGCGACGTGATGACCACGCGGCCGTCGTCCATGTCCTTCACCGGATGGTTCGCGCCGTGGTGGCCGGTCTTCATCTTCATCGTCTTCGCGCCGACGGCGAGACCCATGATCTGATGGCCGAGGCAGATGCCGAACGTCGGAATGCCGCGCTCGATGAATTCCCTGGTGGCCGCGATGGCGTAATCGCACGGCTCCGGATCGCCGGGGCCGTTCGACAGGAAGATGCCGTCCGGATTGAGCGCGAGCGCATCGGCGGCGGTCGATTGCGCGGGCAGCACGGTCACGTGGCAACCGCGCTCCGCCAGCATGCGCAGGATGTTGTACTTCACGCCATAGTCGAACGCGACGACGCGAAACTTCGGCGCTTCCTGCTTGCCGTAGCCGCTGCCCAGACGCCATTCGGTCTGCGTCCATTCGTAGGGCTGGTCCGTCGACACGACCTTCGCGAGGTCCATGCCCGCGAGGCCCGGGAACGAGCGTGCGAGCTCGAGCGCTTTCGCTTCGTCATCGGAACCGGCGAGAATGCAGCCGTTCTGCGCGCCCTTCTCGCGCAGGATACGCGTGAGCTTGCGCGTGTCGATGCCGGCGATCGCGACGACGCCTTGCGCCTTGAGATAGTCGGAGAGCGTCTGCTCGGAACGGAAGTTGGATGCGAGCACCGGCAGGTCGCGAATGATGAGGCCGGCGGCATGGACTTTGGTGGCTTCGACGTCTTCGGCGTTCACGCCGTAGTTGCCGATGTGCGGATAGGTCAGCGTGACGATCTGGCGGGCATAGCTCGGATCGGTCAGGATTTCCTGATAACCGGTGATGGCGGTGTTGAACACCACTTCGCCGATCGTCGAACCGGGCGCGCCGATCGATTGACCACGAAAGACCGTGCCGTCGGCAAGTGCGAGAAGTGCGGGGGAAAATGACGGCAACACGGGAAGCTCCTTGGGGAACACCCTGTTACCGACCTGTCTGTCCGAAATTCAGGCTTGGCTTCCCGTCGCTCGAAGAACGAGGGGTTTCCTTCGCGCAGTGTGGCGGCGGCTCGCGAGGCGCGCGGCGCGGTTCGGTTCAGCTCGCTTGCATGGGCAAACGCAGTGACGAAGCAGGCGACTGGCGGCGTGCGGCGCGCGCCGACTGGCGCAGCGAACGACGGTGTGTGGGAGGTAGGCGCTAGGGTGCGGGTTGATGTGCTCAAACCTTCGAATTATAGCGTTAAATTGACACATCTGCCAAATTTGGGAGCGCTCTGCTTGCCTCCCGCCGCCCCGATCACGACGCCGCGTTTTCCACTTCCGCCTCGCGTTCGTGCAGCGCGCGGCCCGGCAACATGTACCAGATCGCGCTCGCCACTTGCAGCGCAATCAGCGTAGCCCACACCGAAATATGCGCCGATACCGGATAGCGCCCCGCTTCCGCAGGCCAAAGCGACAACATAGTGCCGACCCCGACCTGAAAGCCGAAGATCAGCAGGAAGATGACGAGCGTGAGCGTCGTATTCACGCGTCCCGCCATGTGCGACGGGAAATACTTCGCCGCGACCGCATAACTCAGGATGCCCGTGCCGCCGAATACGCCATACGCGGCGATGAGCGTCGCGGGCGGCAGCGGCACGCGCAGCACCATGAGCAACTGCGTGGCGACGAAAAGCACCATGCCCGCGCCGCAGAACGCGTACACCGACACGCCGCGCCGCTCCAGACTGCGCGCCGCCGCGCCGAAGCCCACCGAGCCGAACATCATCGCGAAACCGAGCACGGAGACGATCGCCGACGAATGCGCGGGCGTGAGATTCATCACGTCGATGAGATAGGGACGGATCCAGAGCGACTGCATCGCGAAGAAGACGCCCTGCGTGACGACCGGAAACGACGCGATCTTCCAGAACGCGGCGCTTCTCATGATGTGCCACGTGCCCTTGAACTGCGTGACGATGTCCGCCTGATGATGCGTATCCGCCTTGCGCGGCGCGAAGAGCGCAATCGCCGCCGCGACGACGAGCGTGAACACCGCGAGCCCGAAGCACACCTGACGCCACGTTGCGAATTGCAGCAGCGCCGACAGCGGCGATCCGACGACGACGCCGCCCAATCCGCCGACGGCCATCGTGAATCCGTTGATGAGCGGCAGGCGCCAGATCGGGAAATGCTGCGCCGACGCCTTGAACGCCGCCGCCAGACACACCGACACGCCCACGCCGATGAGCAGGCGCCCGGCCATCAGCCCTGCCAGGCTATTCGATGCCCCGAACACGCCAATGCCCGCCGCGGCGAACACGAGCATGCCGGCCGTCACACGCGCCGGCCCGAAGTGATCGAGCAGTACGCCGACAGGAATCTGCGCGGCAGCGAAGCCGATAAAGTACAGCGCCGTCAGCAGGCCGAGATCGGCGGCCGACAAGCCGAGTTCGTGCGTGATGAGCGGCGCGAAGCCGAGATTGACGCCGCGGAACACGTACGAGACGAAGTAGCCGGCGGCGAAGAGGATGAAAACGCGGAGACGAACGGTGGACGACATATGAAACGGACGCTTCATCGATTCTTTCGGATCGACAGTTTAGCGGCGTCCGCAAAAGAACACGCCGTCACCTTGGTGACGGCGTGGGTTATCGCGCCGGCAAAACCGCATGCGTTATTTCTTCTTGCTGCTCTTCGACGTGGCAGCCGGCTTCGCGGTCTTGGCCGCGGCAGCAGGCTTTGCAGCATGCGATGCCGAAGAAGACGACACCTTCGTTACCTTCCCCGACGTATGGGCACTTGTCTTGCCGCCGCGCGATGTCTTCGGCTCAGGTACGCGCGTGCCGATCTTCGACACGCCGCCCGATGAACGGCTCGACGCCGCCACCGTCTCCACACGCGCCGGACCCGGCTCGGCCGGAACCGGTCGGCCATACGGCACATGCAGCACGACCACCTGCCCCGGCATGAACATGTCTCCGCGCGTGCGGTTCCATGCGCGCAACTGTGCCGGCGAAACGTTGTAGCGGTCTGCCAGCGTGCCGATCGACTGCTTGCGGCGCACGCGGATGACGAGCCGGCGCGTGTCGGGCACGTCGCGCTCGATTGCGAGCATCGCGTTGGCCGCGACGTCGGCGCTGATGTCTTCGTCGTCATCGTCGGTGCGGGGCACGACGATCGTCGAGCCCGGCTTCAGGCGCATGCCCGCCGGAATGCGGTTGACGGACATCAGCGTGTCAGCGTCCACGCCGATTTTTTCGGCGATCGCCGCCGGACGCGCGCGCTCGGTGACGGTGTACGTCGTCCACGACGACAACGCGCCCGAGTACGACGATAGGTTGCGCTGAAACGAAGCAGCGTTATCGAACGGCAGCAGAATCTGCGGATTGGTCGCGCCGAGAATCACCGGCTTCGAGAACGACGGATTCAGCGAGCGAAATTCTTCCACGCTCATGCCGGCAAGCTTCGCGGCCATCGTCACGTCGATGTCGCGCGCGGTCGTGACCGTCACGAAATACGGGTGATTCGGGATGTCCGGCAACGTGAGACCGTACATCTGCGGATTGCTCACGATGTTCTTCACGGCCTGCAGCTTCGGCACGTAGTTGCGCGTCTCGTTGGGCATGCGCAGGCTTTCGTAGTCGGTCGGCAAGCCCGCCGCTTCGTTGCGCGCGATCGCGCGCTGCACGTTGCCCTCGCCCCAGTTGTACGCGGCGAGCGCGAGATGCCAGTCGCCGAACATGTCGTGCAGACGCGAAAGGTAGTCGAGCGCGGCAGACGTCGACGCGAGCACGTCGCGGCGCTCGTCCTGCCACATGTTCTGCTTGAGGTTGTAATCGCGGCCGGTGCCCGGCATGAACTGCCACATGCCCGCGGCCTTCGCGACCGATAGCGCCTGCGGGCTGTATGCCGATTCGATGAACGGCAGGAGCGCGAGCTCGGTCGGCATATGCCGCTGCTCGAGTTCCTCGACGATGTGATACAGATACTTCTGCGAGCGCGTGGTCATGCGCTCGACGTAATCCGGGCGTTGCGCGTACCAGTTGACCTGCATGTCGACGAGGTCGCTTTGCAGATCGGGAATCTGGAAGCCGCCGCGGATGCGGTTCCAGAGATCGGACGAACCCGCGAGCGAAGTCACGGGCGTCTTGTCGACGTTAATGGTTTCCTTGGCTGCTGCGGTGCGGCGAATCGTGTCGGCGACTTGTTGCGGCGAAGCGTTGGAGTTGGCTGTTGCTGTAATTGGATCTGACGCCGTAGGTCCTTGGCTCGCGCACGCGGCGAGCATCAGGACGGACAGCGCGCTAAGGGTTAGTCGCATGGAGAACGTCTCTGCTTCCAAAAGATGATGCTTGGAAATTTGCAGCCGATAGTACGGAACAGCACTTAAGACGTCAATAAGAATGCGCGCAAAACCCCTGCAAAATCCTGCATCTAACGTCGATTCCAACGTTTCGGTTGAAGTTAGCCCCAAATAGGTTCGGGTTAGCGGAACTTATCCTTCCAGCCGCGCATCATTCGAAACGCTTCGAGCCGGTCCGAAACGGGCGCGCCGAATTGCGACGCAAGCGTTGCGTGGATCGCCGGGACGTCCGCACGCAGGAACGGATTCACCGTTTTTTCGTGGCCGATGGTCGTCGGCAAAGTCGGCTTGCCGGCGGCGCGCAACGCCTGCGCGTCCTCGCTCCAGCGCAGCAGCGCGGTGTTGTCCGGCTCGCACGCGCGTGCGAACTTGATGTTCGACAGCGTGTACTCGTGCGCGCAGTGAACCTGGGTGTTGTCCGGTAGCGCGGCGAGCGCGTCGAGCGAACTGAGCATCTGCTGCGGCGTGCCCTCGAAAAGACGGCCGCAGCCGCTCGCGAAGAGCGTGTCGCCGCAGAAAAGATGCGGCGTGCCGTTCGGATCGCCCGACTGGAAATAGGCGATGTGTCCGGCCGTGTGACCCGGCACGTCGATCACGGAGAGTTCGAGCGCCGGCTTGTCGATGCGCACCCTGTCGCCGCCGGTGACGCGCTGCGTCAGATGCTCGATGCGCTCGCCAGCCGGGCCGTAGACGGGAATCCCACCCTCTGCCGTTCGGCTATCGATGAGTGCTTTCACGCCGCCGACGTGGTCGTGGTGATGGTGCGTGAGTAAAATAGCGGTCAGCCGCCAACCACGTTTGGCCAGATAGGCCTCGACGGGCGCGGCGTCGCCGGGGTCGATCACGACCGCATCGCGCGAGTCCGACACGAGCCAGATGTAGTTGTCCTCGAATGCCGGGACCGGCACGTATTCGAGTGCATCGAGTGCATCCTGGGCAGGCGATTTCTTGGCAAGCGAATTCATGGCGATCATCTATGCGGCAATCCGAACATGTCTGACCGATCGATTATAGACTGGCCCACCTGGACGAGCTCGGCGCCCGGGCGCTACGTGCTCGAATGGGAGCAGGCGCAGCTCGATCACGTCGTGTCCGACATCTTCGGCTATCACGCGCTGCAGCTCGGCATGCCGCAGCTCGACGCGCTGCGCGAAAATCGCATGACCGGGCGCGCGCTCGTGCTCGACGCCGAAAGCGCATCGAGCGCACCGTACACGCCGCCGCGCGCGACGACGCCCGGCGTGAGCGCGCTTCCCGCGGCGAGCGCGCCCGACGGCCGCAGCACCGTGTGGTGCGATCTGCTCGACCTGCCTTTCGAAGCGCAGAGCGTCGATTTGCTCGTGCTGCCGCACACACTCGAATTCTCGCCCGATCCGCACCGCCTGCTGCGCGAAGCCGAACGCGTGCTGGTGCCCGAAGGCCAGTTGATCATCCTCGGCTTCAATTCGCTGAGTTTGTGGGGCGCGCGGCAGTCGCTCGGCAAGGTCGCGGGACGGCCGTTCGTGCCATCGGCGCACGAGATGATCGCGTTCACGCGCATCAAGGACTGGATCAAGCTGCTCGGATTCGACCTTGAACGCGGGCGCTTCGGCTGCTATCGTCCGCCGCTTGTCACGGACAAATGGCTGCAACGCTATCAATTCATGGAAGCCGCCGGCGATCGCTGGTGGCCCATCTTCGGCGCGGCGTACATGATCACGGCGGTCAAACGCGTGCGCGGCATGCGCGTCATCGGTCCGCGCAAGCTCAAAAAACCCGCGCTCGCGCCTGGCCTCGCTCCGGTCGCCGCTCCGCACACGCGCAACGAGACTCGCAAAGAGCATTGATGACTCAAGAATCCGCATCGAACAAGGTAATCGACATCTACACGGACGGCGCCTGCAAAGGCAATCCCGGTCCCGGCGGCTGGGGCGCGCTGCTGCGTTTCGGCTCGCTGGAAAAGGAGCTGTTCGGCGGCGAAGCCGCGACCACCAACAACCGCATGGAACTGATGGCCGTGATCTCCGCGCTCGAGGCGTTGAAACGTCCGTGTCACGCGATCATCCACACCGATTCGCAATACGTGCAGAAAGGCATCAGCGAATGGATTCACGGCTGGAAGAAAAAGAACTGGATGACGGCCGCGAAGACGCCCGTCAAGAACGCCGATCTATGGAAACGCCTCGACGAACTCGTCGCGCGGCATGAGATCGAATGGCGCTGGGTCAAGGGCCACGCCGGACATCCCGAAAACGAACGCGCCGATGCGCTCGCCAATCGCGGCGTGACATCGCTTGCGGACAACTGAACGAAACGCACGCCAACTTATGCGCCAACTGATACTGGACACCGAAACCACCGGCCTGAACGCGAGGACGGGCGACCGGATCATCGAAATCGGCTGCGTCGAGCTGGTCAACCGCCGGCTGACGGGCAACAACCTGCACCTCTACGTGAACCCGGAGCGCGACAGCGATCCCGGCGCGCTCGCCGTGCACGGCCTCACCACCGAATTCCTGAGCGACAAGCCGAAGTTCGCGGAGATCGCCGCGCAACTTCGCGACTTCATCGCGGGCGCGGAGTTGATCATCCACAACGCGCCCTTCGACGTCGGCTTTCTCGATATGGAATTCGCGCTGCTCGGGCTGCCGAAAATCGCCGAGACGTGCGCGGGCGTGATCGACTCGCTCGCGCAAGCCAAGCAGATGTTCCCCGGCAAGCGCAACTCGCTGGATGCGCTGTGCGATCGTTTCGGCATCAGCAACGCGCATCGCACGCTGCATGGCGCGCTGCTCGACTCGGAGCTGCTCGCCGAGGTCTATCTCGCGATGACGCGCGGCCAGGAAAGCCTCGTCATCGACATGCTCGGCGATCAGCCCGCGTCGGGCTCGGTTTCGACGTCGCGCATCGCGTTCGACGATCTCGATCTGCCGGTGATCGCCGCGAGCGCCGACGAACTCGCCGCGCACGAAGCCCTGCTGAGCGATCTCGACAAGGCGATGAAAGGCACGAGCGTCTGGCGCACGGAACCGGCTCCCGCCGAAGGGGAAGCCGTTCCTGCGTAATTTTTTCGAATTTGCTTAACGAAGCACTAGACGAAATCAAAAACGCCTGACATAATCTCGTCTCTCTTCGGGTGGTTAGCTCAGCGGTAGAGCACTGCCTTCACACGGCAGGGGTCACTGGTTCGATCCCAGTACTACCCACCAGAATTCTGGTGTTGGTAAAGACAAGCACCGAAGATCAAAAGGCTCAAGTCTCACGACTTGGGCCTTTTTCATTTTCAGCCGGTGAAACGGGCATCACGACGCCCACACGCCGCGCGCCATGCCGCTCGCGGCGATCACCATCAACATGACGAGTCCGGCTTCGAGATCGCTCAGCCATGCGAAGCGTCGCGCCCGCGTGAGATCGATCGGCCCGCCCTGCGCGAGCGCGATGCGCCAGCGGATCAGCGCGAGCATCGGTGAGACTTCGATCAGCAGAATCACGACGAGCGCCGTCATCTTCAGATGGAAAAGCGGCTCGTGCAGATAGAACGCGCCGCCCTTTTCGAATCCGCCGAACGCGCGCGTCACGCCCGTGACGATCAGCACGATCGCCGTGACGCCCCACACGGAATCCGAACGAAAGACGTCACGCAGGCGCAGTTCGTTCGCCTGAATGGATTCCGCGGGATCGAGACGCCGCAACGCGCGGGCGCGCGCGAGCACCGAGCCGAGCGCGAAACCGAAAGCAAGAAGATGAAGCGCGGCCAGCAACCAACGTATCAGCATCCTTTCCTCCCTGAAGAGACAGGAACGACGTGTACGGCAATTTCGGCTAAATCAGATCTGACGCAGCGTCGCATCGAGCGCGCGCGCCGCGTTGCGGTCGCCTTCGCTCGCGAGCGGCGCGCGGAATACGGTGGTGCGATTGTGCCCGGCCGCGGCCGGCGAGTCCCACAACAATTCGACTTTCGGCCGGCGCGCGAACAGGCCGTGCCGCACTTCCCCGCTCGCGCGGATAGCAGGCGCGGCGGGCTCGGTCGCCGGCGCGAGCATGCTCGTCGACGGCGACGTCTCCGCCGGCTCCGGCCATTTCACCGACAGCTCGCGCGCGTCGTACTGGCCGAGCTTGCGGCTTTCCGCCCATACGACGGCGGTACGCGTGACGGGATCGAGCGAGAGCGCATAGCGCCCGATCGCGAAGCGCCGCGCCGCGATATTCGTGCGCCAGAGCGCGCGCGGACGGCAGATCCACATGACGATGGCATAAAGCGCCGGCCCGACGAGCAGCCAGCCGTTGGTCTCGGCGAGCGCCTGCGTGAAGCGCCGCCATCCGGAACTCCAGACGAACGCGCCGACGGAAAACATCGCGAAGCCGAAAGCCAGCAGCGCAATGAAGCGCAACGCCTGCCGCAGCCATTGCGGCAGCGGATGCAGCGGCCGCTCCGTGCGCGCCTTCGCGCCCGGCAGCACGATCAGAAGAAAGATCAGGACGATGTTCACGCACGCCCACGGCGACGACGTCATCGCGCGCAGCGAGGACAGATAGCCCATCTCGGACATCGAGAACGCCCAGCGCGCCGCGAGCACCAGCCCGATGGCGCGCAATGCGAACACAGTGCCGGCGCCCGGCGCCGGGTTCGCGCTGATTTGCTTGGGTCTCGCCAAAAGAAACACTCCTGTCCACGTGCGATGCATGCCGCTCCGCGCATCGCGAAGCCCGGTCATTATAGGGAGATTACGGATGTCGTCAGAGGTTTCACATCCGCAGCGCGGTCTGTCGCGCGAAAGGCATGCCTGAATGTGCTATTACGACAACGCCCCGCGTGCCTTGAGGCACGCGGGGCGTCGTTTTTCAACTCATGCCGCGGCGAAGCGGCAAGACTTGCTTAGCTCGCGTTGACTTCGCGCAGAACCGTGCGGCGCTTCTGGCGCAGCAGTTCTTCATACACGTTGACGTAGTTCGCGGCCATGACCTTCGACGAGAAACGCTGCTCGAACGCGGCGCGAACCTTTTCGCGGGGCAGTTGATCGAGGCGCTTCACGGCGGCGATCGCCGAAAGTTCATCTTCGACGACGAAGCCCGACACGCCGTTCTCGATCACTTCCGGCACCGAGCCGCGGTTGAACGCGATCACCGGCGTACCGCAGGCCATTGCTTCGATCATCACGAGGCCGAAGGGCTCCGGCCAGTCGATCGGGAACAGCAGCGCGTGGGCGTTGCCGAGGAACTCGGTCTTCTCGGCTTCGCTGATTTCGCCGATGTACTCGACGTGCGGCAGCGCGAAGAGCGGCTTGATCTCTTCTTCGTAGTAGGCGCGGTCGGCCTTGTCGAGCTTCGCCGCGATCTTGATCTTCATGCCCGCCGCCTGCGCGATGCGGATCGCGCGGTCGACGCGCTTTTCCGGCGAGATGCGGCCGAGGAACGCGAGATAGCCGGGCTTCACGTTCGGGATCGGCTTCAACAGGTTTTCCGGCAGACCGTGATACACCGTCGAGAGCCAGTGCGCCTGCGGCAGCGGCTGACGCTGGTTGTCCGAGATCGAGATGACCGGCACGTCGTTGAACGTGTTGAAGATCGGCTGCAGTTCGGGCAGATCGAGACGGCCGTGCATCGTCGTCAGGAACGGCACCGGCTGGCGCGCGAACAGCGAGAACGGGTAATAGTCGATGTGGAAATGCAGCACGTCGAACTCGTCGGCGCGGCGGCGGACTTCTTCGAGCAGCAGCATATGCGGCGCCATCGTGTCGCGGATCGTCGGGTCGAGGCGCAGCGCCTGCGGCCAGAACGCCTCGAGCTTCGCGGACGTCTGCGAATCGCCGCTCGCGAAGAGCGTGACGTCGTGTCCAGCATCCACGAGTGCCTCGGTCAGATAAGACACCACGCGTTCCGTGCCGCCATACAGCTTCGGCGGAACAGCCTCGTGGAGGGGCGCGATTTGAGCGATTCGCATGTCGTGAAACTCCTAATAAAGAATCAGGCAAGTACTGCTGTCATGTTGACGTTGGAAAGCGAATCGCTCGGCTCGGGCGAAGCTTTCCGCGGCGCGGCGGCCGCGGCGCAAAGGCTGATGCTCGAGTGAAAAAGCGGGGTCGCTGATCACCGGTTCGTCGCGCAGGCGATTCGATCTAGCAATTGCGGTTCCATATCTCAAAATCGCCGCGCGCCAGCAATTAACGCGTATCTGCTGCGGCGGTTGACGCGAACTTGCAAAAACCTGTCGATGGCCTAAGGGCAAACCCGGATCGGATTATGGAGTTTTTTCCAGAGCGGCGCCGGCAGTCATTTCAACTTATTTACCTTGTTACAAGGGGGATACACTTTGCAAACCACTGTTTATTAAGGTTGTTCTACATTTGAGCACGGGCTTTGACGATGCCCGGGCGGCAGCACGCACTCCGCGCCGTCTGACCCGCCGCGTAGGCCGGATTGCGGCATCGGTTCCGTTATCGGGCGCGACACGTGCTTTTGTGTTCGCTGGCGCGATTGGCGCAGATCCTTCAGACGAGCGTTCCATCGCAAAAAGTCGTGCAATGTGCTTACAATGCGCGCCCATGCCGTCAGCCGCGCTCGGCGGCCGAAAGGCTGAGGCGACGCCCGATTTTTGCCGTGGATGATGTTCGGATGGCCACACGCGCCGAGCGTCACATGCCCGAAGTCGCGATGCCGCAGCGCGATACTGGCTACAATCCAGTGATGGAGACGGCGCAGCGTCGCCTCGCTTGACGTCAGTCGCGCCGGATCGGGCGACGCATCGCATGCCGGCAGTCGCATCTCGTACCGCGCATGGCACTGCCCGAAGGCGCAACACACGCTCAACCGCTCTACGACCAAAAAAGACCATTGGACCAACTCACCGTTTCCCAGCGTAACGCGCACAACGCGAAGCTTTCGAGCTACGCGCATCGGCCGCTCGCGTTCCTGATGCGCTACATCCGCCGTCACCCCGTCGCGCATGCCATCGTGCTCTTCAGCGTGTTCGCCGCGGTCGGTTGCGCCCTCGCCTCGCAGTACGCGATCAAGCATCTGATCGACGTCCTCGGACAAGGCCGCGGGCATCCCGGCCCGCTGTGGGGCGCGTTCATGATCCTGGTCGGGCTGATCGCCGCCGACAACCTGCTGTGGCGGGTCGGCGGCTGGGTCGGCGCGCACGTCTTCGTGATCGTTACCGGCGACTTGCGCAAGGACCTCTTCTCGTATCTGTCCGGCCACTCGCCGACGTACTTCTCCGAGAAGCAGCCAGGCATGCTCGCGAGCCGGATCACGGCGACGTCGAACGCGATCTACACCTCCGAGAACGTGATGGCGTGGAACGTCCTGCCGCCGTGCATCGCGGTGCTGGGCGCGATCGTGATGATCGTCTCCGTCAATCCGCTGATGGCCGCCGGTCTCATGACCGCATCGCTGATCCTCGCGCTGATCCTGTACCGGCTCGCGAAGCGCGGCTCGGCGCGGCATCACAGTTTCGCGTCGAAGGCGGCGTCGGTGGATGGCGAGCTCGTCGACGTGATCGGCAACATGGCGCTCGTGCGCGCGTTCGGCATGACGTTCCGCGAGCAGAAGCGTTTCGGCTCGACCGTCAAGGCCGAAATGGTCGCGCGTCAGCAGAGTCTGCTGTACCTCGAAAAGCTGCGCCTGTTCCACGCGGTCGTCACGGCGATCCTTTCCGCAGGCCTGCTCGGCTGGGCGCTGTGGCTGTGGTCGCAAGGCCGCGCGACGTCGGGCGATATCGTGCTCGTCAGCTCGCTCGGTTTCACGATCCTGCACGGCACGCGCGACTTGGCCGTGGCGCTCGTCGATGTGACGCAACACGTCGCGCGTCTCGCCGAAGCCGTGCAGACGCTGCTGGAGCCGCACGGCATGCCGGACCGCTCGGACGCGACGGAACTCGTGCCGCAAGGCGGGCGCGTCGATTTCGAGGGCGTGACGTTCGCCTATCCGCGCCGCCGTCCGATTCTCGACAATTTTTATCTGCATATCGAGCCGGGACAGCGCGTCGGGCTGATCGGCAAGTCGGGCGCGGGCAAATCGACCGTGCTCGCGCTGCTGCAACGCTTCTACGAGCCGCAAAAGGGCAGCATCAAGATCGACGGCCAGGATATCAGCGCGATCACGCAGGACAGCCTGCGCCACGCGATCGCGCTCGTGCCGCAGGATATTTCGCTGTTCCATCGCACCGTGTTCGAGAACATCGCGTACGGACGTCCGGATGCGAGCCGCGAGGAAGTGCTCGCCGCCGCCCGCGAGGCGCGCTGCACGGACTTCATCGAGGCGATGCCGGAAGGATTCGACACGATCGTCGGCGACCGCGGCGTGAAGCTGTCGGGCGGTCAACGTCAGCGCATCGCGATCGCGCGCGCGATTCTGAAGAACGCGCCGATTCTGCTGCTCGACGAAGCGACGTCGGCGCTCGACAGCGCATCGGAAGAAGCGATTCAGCAGGCGCTCGACCGGCTGATGGTCGGCCGCACCGTGATCGCGATCGCGCACCGTCTGTCGACGCTGCAGAACTTCGACCGCATCATCGTGATGAGCGCGGGCAAGGTCATCGACGACGGCCCGCCGCAGGAATTGCGCGAGCGGCCGGGGCTGTATCGCGAGTTGCTGGCGAAGCAGCACGGCAAGGTGCCGTCGATCGTCGCGACGCCGCACAAGCAGCCGGCGTAAGCGTCATCAAGCAAAAAGGCCGCGTTTCCAAAGGAACGCGGCCTTTTTCACGTCTTGAGGTCGCGCAGAAAGTTGTCGCGCCACACCGAGACGTTGTTGTCGCGCAATTGCGCCATCATCTCTTCGTAGCGCGCTTTTCGCTCGTTCAAAGGCATGCTGAGCGCGATGGCGAGTGCATCGGCCATGCCATCGATATCGAGCGGATTGACGATGAGCGCGGCCGTCAGCTCGCGCGCCGCGCCGGCGAATTGCGACAGCACGAGCACGCCGGGATCGTCCGGATTCTGCGCCGACACATATTCCTTCGCGACGAGATTCATGCCGTCGCGCAACGGCGTGACGAGACCCACGTGCGCCTCGCGGAACAGCGCGGCGAGCACCGGCCGCTCGTACTGACGATGGATATAGCGAATCGGCGTCCAGTCGAGTTCGGCGTATCGCCCGTTGATGCGGCCCGATTCCGCTTCGAGCTGCAAGCGGATGTCGCGATAGGCATCGACATCGGAGCGGGTCGGCGGCGCGATCTGCAGGAACGACACGTTGTTGCGCTGCTGCGGATCGTGTTCGATCAGCCGCTCGAACGCGCGAAAACGCTCGACGAGCCCTTTCGAATAATCGAGACGATCGACGCTCATCACGAGCTTGCGATGATGCAGCGTCGACTTGACGATTTCCACGTCGCGTCCGCGCTCGCCGTCTTTCGCGAGCGCGGCGATTTCATCCGGATAGACGCCGATCGGATACGCCGCCGCACGCAGCGTCTGACCGAACGCGCGAATCGCGACCGGCTTCGCGCCGTCGCGCTGCAACGCGCCGCCCGCTTCTGTTTCGATGTAATCGCAGAACGCGCGCAGGTCCGGCTCCGTCTGAAAACCGAGCAAATCGAACGCGCACAGCGCCTCGACCAGTTCGCGATGACGCGGCACGCTCAGCAGAATCTGCGACGCCGGAAACGGAATGTGCAGAAAGAAGCCGATGCGATTCTTCACGCCCAATGCGCGCAGCGCCTGCGCGAACGGAATCAGGTGATAGTCGTGCACCCAGATCACGTCGTCGGGCTTGAGCAGCGGCGCGAGCTGCGCCGCGAGCCAGCGATTCACGCGGCAATAGCCGTCGTATTCGTGCCGGTCGAACTCGATCAGGTCCGGCCGATAGTGAAACGCGGGCCAGAGCGTCGCATTCGAGAAGCCGCGATAGTACTGGTCGTAATCGCGCCGCACGAGTCCGATGGTCGCGAACGTCACCGGTCCGTGCTCTTCGAGCTTGATGTCGTCAGGTGCGGACGTGAGCACGTCCCCGCTCCAGCCGAACCACATGCCGCCGGTTTCCTTGAGCGCGTCGTAGACGCCGACCGCAAGCCCGCCCGCCGCGGGCCCGCCTTCGGAAATCGGCGCGACGCGATTCGAAACGATGATCAGCCGGCTCACGCGTGCTTCCCCGCCGTGCCCGCGATTACTTGCAGCCAGTCGAGCAGCAACTCGACCGATTCGATGCGCGCGCGCGCAACCGTATCGCCGGGGCCGACCTTGATCGACAGGCCATCGAACTCGTTCACGACCGCGAAACCTTTTTCATCGGTGAGATCGTCGCCGATAAACACCGGCTTGCGCCCCGTGAACGGCGGCTCGCCCATGTACGCGCGCACCGCGCGGCCCTTGTCGACGTCCTTCGGCTTGATCTCGTAGACCATCTTGCCCGGCTGCAGCACGTAGGCATCGGCATATTCCGCGACGAGCTTTTGCGTCGCCGCGCGCGCCGCCGGCTCGCGGTCGGGCGCATTGCGGTAATGCAGCGCGAGCGCCGCGCCCTTGATTTCGAGCAGCATGCCCGGATTCGCGCTGACGACTTTCTCGAGCGCGTGCTCCATGCGCAAGAGCCGCTCGTCGTTGAAGCCGATGCGCTGCACATCGCCGTTCGAATCGCGCCGTTCCGCGCCGTGCATGCCCGCGACGGGCAGATCGTCCATCTGCAGGAACGAATCGATATTGTCGATGCCGCGCCCCGATACGACCGCGACCGCGCCGTTGGTCGCGCGTCTCAACGCGGCGAGGATGTCGGGCACCGAGCGCGGCACGAAGATGCCATCGGGCGTCGAGGCGAGTTCGACGAGCGTGCCGTCGAAATCGAAGAAAAAGGCGGTCTCGGCAAGAGACAGGGAATCGGGAAGAATTTGCATCGATCTTTGGCCTGTGGTTTGCCTGTGATGTGGCGCGCGGTCCGTTTTGGACGACGCAATGCGTGCGAATCTTACCGCGCGAAGGCTTTCAATTCAGAAAGCTCCGAACTTTCAGCTTTCGACGTGCGGCCTTTCAGCGCGCTGGAACCATGCGGCAAATCGTCTCAAAAATAGTCCGATAGCGACATGATGCGCTGGAGACGCGTGAAAGGCGTGTATTTTGCGACGAAGTTCAAATCGAATCATCCTGCAACGCCATTCCCGATGCACGCTTCGTTCCTCGAATTCCCCGCGCGGCGTCTCGTCGCCCTTCTCTCGCTGTGCGCCCTCGCCGCCTGTTCGAAGCCCGCCGAGCCGTGGCATCTGACGGATGTATCGGGCCATCTGCCGGATCTCGACTTCTCGCTCATCGACGATGGCGGCGCGAGCGTCACCGGACGATCCTTCGCCGGGAAGACGACGCTCGTCTACTTCGGGTACACGCATTGCCCCGATGTCTGCCCGGAAACGATGGCGCGCCTGATGCAAGTGCTGCAACGCGTTGGGCCGGATGCGGACGAGACGCGCATCGTCTTCGTTTCGGTCGACCCGGCGCGCGACACGCCCGCGCTTTTGCGCTCCTACGTGCGCGCCTTCGACGACAAACACGCGGTCGGCCTGACCGGCACGGATCGCGCGATCGAGAAAGTCGCGCAGCGTTATCGCGTCGCGTATCAGATGGAAAAGCGCGATCCGGACGGCGCGTATGAAGTCACGCACAGTTCGGCCGTCTATATCTTCGATGCCGCCGGTCACGCGCGCCTGCTCGCGACCGATCACGATTCGATCGACGCCATCGCGGCCGATCTGAAGCGCGTGATCCACGCAAAGGACGCCTGACGATGAGCACGCTGCTTTACTGGCTCGATCCGTGGGAGCCGTCGCCGACGGTCGTGATCGCGGTGCTCGTCGCGGGGATTCTGTTCGCGCGCGGGGCGCGGCATGCGCGCGTGTCGGTGTCGCGGCGCATCGCGTTCTGGTTCGGCCTCGTTGCGCTTTACGTGGCGCTGCACACGCGGCTCGATTACTTCTTCGAGCACGAATTCTTCATGCATCGATTGCAGCATCTCGTGCTGCATCATCTCGGTCCGTTTCTGATCGCGCTGTCGTATCCGGGCGCGGCGCTGCGTGCGGGCATTCCGTTCGGATGGCGGCAGCGCTGGTTGCGTCCGGCCGCGCAAACGCGCATTGCGCGCGTCTTTTGCGATGTCGTGTTCAATCCCGTGATCGCCGTCGCGCTGTTCGTCGGGCTGATCTATTTCTGGCTGCTGTCGCCGATCCACTTCAAGGCGATGCTCGATTACCGGCTCTATCGCGTAATGAACTGGAGCATGGTGATCGACGGCCTGTTGTTCTGGTGGCTCATTCTCGACCCGCGGCCCGCGCCGCCCGCGCGCCTCGCGCCCGGCAGACGGATTCTCGTCGTGATCGCCGCGATTCCGCCGCAGATCGTTCTCGGCGCGTACATCTTCTTCACGCCGCACGAGCTGTATCCGATCTATTCGATTTGCGGCCGCGCGTTCACCTGGATCACGCCGATGCGCGATCAGCAGATCGGCGGCCTGTTGCTGTGGATTCCCGGATCGATGATGAGCGTGATCGGCGCGCTGATTGCGCTGCGTCACTGGCTGCGGCTGTCGGCGCGCTCGCGGCTCATCAAGGAACGCAGCGTCGCGATCGCGGCGCCCGTCAACGTCAGCGCGTCATGAAGGAAAACCGGGACGGCGCATCCAGACGTGCGGAATGCCGTCTTCGTCATGCACACCCGACGACGGCACGAAGCCGAACGCGCCGTAGAAGCGCTGCAAGTGCGCCTGTGCGTGAAGGCTGACCGGCTGATCGGGCCATTGCTTCAGGATCTGCTCGAGCGCGCGTTCGAGCATCGCATTGCCGAGCTTCAGGCCGCGAAACTTCGCGGTCGTCAGCACGCGGCCGATGCGCACGTCCTTCTCGCCCTCGTCCGGATGACCCGGCAACAGCACGCGCAGATAACCCGCGAGCGCAGGGCGCTTCTCGCCTTCGCCATATGCGAGAAGATGCCACGCGTCGACATCGAGGCCGTCGATATCGCCATACACGCAATTCTGCTCGACGACGAACACGGCGCTACGGGCCGCGAGCATGTCGTAGACCTCGGTCGTCGACAGATCGTCGAAGCGCTTCCAGCGCCATTCGAGTTGGGAGAGTGAGTCGGTCATTGGAGTAGGTGTGGCAGAAACGTTGCAATTATGCCGTGCCGCCACGGGACGCAGAATCGGTGGCTACCGGCGTTCCGAAAAAGAAAAAGCCCTGACGGATCAGGGCTTTTCAAGTGGAGGCGCGGACCGGAGTCGAACCGGTCTAAACGGCTTTGCAGGCCGCTGCATAACCGCTTTGCTACCGCGCCACAAGCGGTTCTGGTGCCACCGGCAATTGACCGGCTGAGCCACCAAACAAAAAGGGAAGCTTGGCTTCCCCTTTGACTGGAGCGGGAGACGAGTCTCGAACTCGCGACCTCAACCTTGGCAAGGTTGCGCTCTACCAACTGAGCTACTCCCGCAATATCCTGCGATACAACTACTGCCGGTACTGCTGCCGCGTTGCGCTTTGCCAATTCAGCGCCGACGACCTCAGAACCTTCAAAATCTGGAGCGGGAGACGAGTCTCGAACTCGCGACCTCAACCTTGGCAAGGTTGCGCTCTACCAACTGAGCTACTCCCGCGTGTTACTGCTTTCTTTTACTGCTTTCTTTTACTGCTTTCTTTTACTGCTTTCTTTTGCTCTTGCTTCGCTTGCTGCGTCGCGTCGTGCATCAGAGAAACGAGATTATGTAGAAGCCAAAGAAGGCTGTCAACTGTTTTGTGAGAGGATTTTTTCGCTTCGACGCAATTTTTGCAATGAGCGCGTTTTCCGCCTCAAAGCATGCCGCCGCGCTCGCGAATCTGCGGCCACGCGAGCTTCATGTAGTAGAGCATCGACCAGACGGTGAGGAACGCGGCGACGTAGATGAGCCACAGGCCCCACACGCGCGTGTCGATGATCCATTGCGTGCCGGCGATCTTCAGCGGCCCGTAGAACAGCAGCATCGGGATCGCGACCATCTGGCACACGGTCTTGAACTTGCCGAGCTGATTCACCGCGACGCTCTTCGATGCGCCGATCTGCGCCATCCATTCGCGCAGCGCGGAAATCGTGATTTCGCGTCCAACGATGATGAGCGCGATCACCGCATTGAGCCGCGACAGTTGCACGAGCACGAGCAGCGCGGCGGTGACCATCAGCTTGTCGGCAACGGGATCGAGGAACGCGCCGAACGACGACGTCTGATTGAGCTTGCGCGCGAGAAAGCCGTCGAACCAATCGGTGAGTGCGGCGAGCACGAAGATGACCATGCCGAGCAGGTTGCGATGCTCCGCGCTCATCATCATGTCCGGCAGATAGAACACGCCCACGACGAGCGGAATCAGCACGATTCGCAGCCACGTCAGGAAGATCGGTAGATTGAACGGCATGGGCGAAAGCGGTTGAGGGACATGTAAGGAAGCCGCCATTGTGCCGCGTCGATCCGGCGCTCACAAGGCGGCGCACCGCTGTGGCGCGCCGCGCGGCCGGCTTTGCGGCTCAATGCAACTGACGATAAATCTGCTGCGCGAGCGCGAGCGAAATGCCTTCGACGCTCGCCAGGTCCTCGACGCTCGCCGCCTGCACGCCGCGCAATCCGCCAAAACGCGACAGGAGCCGCTGACGCCGTTTCGCGCCGACGCCTTCCAGTTCCTCCAGCCGCGAAGTCTGGCGCGCCTTTGCCCGCTTCGCGCGCATCCCGGTGATGGCGAAGCGGTGCGCCTCGTCGCGGATCTGCGCGACGAGCATCAGCGCCGCGCTTTCCTTGCCGAGTTCGAGCGCGGCGCGGCCGTCGGCGAACACGAGCGTCTCCAGGCCGACCTTGCGCCCTTCTCCTTTCGCTACGCCTACCAGCATGCCGTGATCCAGACCGAGCTCGGAGAACACCTGCCGCGCGATTTCCACCTGGCCCTTGCCGCCGTCGATCAGCACGATGTTCGGCAGCGTGCCGCCCGCCGCGACCGGTTCGGCGCCATCGGGCGTGACGTTGGGATCGGCGGCATCGTCGGGTTGCAGGGTCGCGGCTTCATCGTTGGCGTTCGCGGCGGCCTGCGCGACCATCTTCTCGTATCGGCGCGTGAGCACCTGCCGCATCGCGGCGTAATCGTCGCCCGGCGTGATGCCGGTGATGTTGTAGCGCCGGTATTCGCCCGACTGCATCTTGTGATGGTGATACACGACGCACGATGCCTGCGTCGCCTCGCCCATCGTATGGCTGATGTCGAAGCACTCGATGCGCAGTTGCGCGAGATCGTCCATCTCCATGGACAGCGTGTCCGCGAGCGCGCGCGTGCGCGCCTGCTGCGAACCCTGTTCCGACAATAGGCGCGCGAGCGCGAGCTTGGCGTTGTTCTCGGCCATCGAGAGCCACGCGCGCTTTTGCCCTTGCGGCTGACGGAGCAGCGTGACCTTGTGCCCCGCCTGCTCGATCAGCAGATCGACGAGCTCGCGGCTCGACGGCGCATGACTCACGACGAGCACCGGCGGCACGCGATTGCCGATGTAATGCTGCGCCATGAAGGCTTCCAGCACTTCGGATTCCAGCGAGCTTTCGCGTGGCTCTTCGGACTCGGTTTCGGTTTCCGTTTCGGTGGGCGCACCTACCGTTTCGTTGGCATCCGCAAGCTCGTCTTCGTCGCCGAGCGCCATCGCGCTTTCGACGTGCGCCGGAAAATACGCCTTGTCGCCCAGATGCCGGCCGCCGCGCACCATCGCGAGATTCACGCACACCTTGCCCCCGAGCGCGACGACCGCGAGGATATCGACATCGCTCTCGCCACCGACTTCGATCGCCTGCTGATGCAGTACGGTCGACAGCGAGCTCATCTGATTGCGCACCGCCGCGGCCTGTTCGAACTTGAGATCCGCGGCAAACGCGTGCATCTTCTGCTCGAGCTCCTTCATCACCTCGCCCTGACGCCCGAGCAAAAAGCGCGACGCATTCGACACGTCGCGCGCGTAATCCTCTTCGTTGATCAAGCCGGTGCACGGCGCGGTGCAGCGCCCGATCTGATGCAGCAAACACGGCCGCGTGCGGTTGTTGAACACCGAGTCCTCGCAGGTGCGCAACTGGAAGACGCGCTGCAGGATCTGGATGCTCTCGCGCACCGCCCACGCGCTCGGAAACGGGCCGAAATACTGGTTCTTCTTGTCGACCGCGCCGCGGTAATACGCCATGCGCGGAAACTTGTGGCCGGTGAGCTTGAGAAACGGATACGACTTGTCGTCGCGAAAAAGGATGTTGTAGCGCGGCGCGAGCGCCTTGATCAGATTGTTTTCGAGCAGCAGCGCTTCGGCTTCCGAGCGCGTGACGGTTGTCTCGATCTTGCGGATGCGCGTGACCATCATCGCGATGCGCGGCGAATGCAGCGTCTTCGTGAAGTAGCTCGACACGCGTTTCTTCAGATTGCGCGCCTTGCCGACGTAGAGCACGTTGCCGTCGCCGTCGTAGTAGCGGTACACGCCGGGCAGATGCGGCAATTGCGCGAGCGTCGTTTTCGGGTCGAAATCCGGTTGGAGGGCGTCGGTGTCAGTCATGCAGCAAGGGGACGAAAGGCATCGGCACGACGGTGAGCCGCGCCTGGAGCGTTATCTTAGAATCGCCAGTTTAGAACATTAAACCGCGCGCCTTCGTCCTCATGACTACGCTTGCCGCCAATCAGGAACTCGCCTGCGACATCTTCTGCGCGGTCGTCGACAATTTCGGCGACATCGGCGTGTGCTGGCGTCTCGCGCGGCAGTTGCACGCGGAGCACGGCTGGCGCGTGCGTCTTTTCGTCGACGATCTGACGGTCTTTCACGCGCTCTGCCCCGACGTCGATGCGACGCTGCCGCGCCAGGAGGCGATGGGCATCGCGATCGAGCACTGGCGCGAGCCTGCGCATGCGGGCGACACGCTTGCCATCGCCGATGTCGTGATCGAGGCGTTCGCGTGCGAATTGCCGCATGCGTACATCGCCGCGATGGCACGCCGCGATCCGAAGCCGGTCTGGATCAATCTCGAATATCTGAGCGGCGAGGATTGGGTCGCCGATTTCCACATGCGCCCGTCGCCGCATCCGCGCTATCCGCTCGACAAGAGCTTCTTCTTTCCCGGGCTCGGCAAGGGCACGGGCGGCGTGCTGAAGGAACGCGATCTCGACGCGCGCCGCGAGCGCTTCGATGCGAACGCGTGGTGGCGCGAGTTCGTCGGGATCGAGCGGCCGGGCGGCGAACATACAGTCGTGTCGCTGTTCGCATATGAGAATCCGGCTGTCGACGCGCTCCTCGCGCAATGGCGCGACGGCGATGTGCCCGTCGTGCTGCTCGTTCCCGAAGGCCGCATCTCGGGCGCGGTCGCACGCTTTTTCGACGTGCCGAACTTCATCGCCGGCACGACGGCGCGCGCCGGCGCGCTGGAGGCGCACGCGCTCGGCTTCGTCGAGCAAACGCGTTTCGACGAACTGCTCTGGGCCGCCGACATCAACTTCGTGCGCGGCGAGGATTCGTTCGTGCGCGCGCAATGGGCGATGAAGCCCTTCGTCTGGCACATCTACCCGCAAGCCGACGACGCCCATCTGCCCAAGCTCGACGCCGCGCTCGCGCATTACACGCGCACGCTCGATCCGTCCGCGCGCGAGGCGGCCGCACGCTTCTGGCACGCGTGGAATGGCGTGGGCGTTCCCGACTGGGCGGACTTTTGGGCGCATCGGCGAGAATGGGAGCGCCGCGCCGTGAAGTGGGCGAAGGAACTCGCGGGCATCGGCGATCTGGCCGGCAATCTCGCCGCGCATGTGGCCTCGCGAATCAGCAGATGAAACTCGCACTGACGCGTTTCCGGAGCGCCAATCGACTGGCCAAACAAGCAAAAACTCAGTTAAAATAAGCGGTTATCCGAGGAAGCAAGGCGCAGTTCGTCCAGTTTTGCGCCGCGAAGATCAAGCCATTTGCTCAAGCCGTTCGCGGCAGATCCCTCGTTAGCCCGAACACTCGCACGGCGGCGGCATAAAACCGAGGCACCGCCGCCGTCGGATCGATTCATTTCAGGCATTCAAGCCAAATCCATTCGTACAGGACCCAGTTTTATGAAGACCGCACAAGAACTCCGCGTCGGCAACGTCGTCATGATCGGCAACGATGCCATGGTCGTGCAGCGCGCCGAGTACAACAAGTCGGGCCGCAACGCCGCGGTCGTGAAGATGAAGTTCAAGAACCTGCTGACGGCAGCGGGCATGGAAACCGTCTACAAGGCTGACGACAAGTTCGACGTCGTCGTGCTCGATCGCAAGGAAGTGACGTACTCGTACTTCGCCGATCCGATGTACGTCTTCATGGACGCCGACTACAACCAGTTCGAAGTCGAAGCCGAAATGATGGGCGACGCGCTCAACTACCTCGAAGACGGCATGGCGTGCGAAGTCGTGTTCTACAACGAAAAGGCCATCTCGGTCGAACTGCCGACCACGCTGGTTCGCGAGATCGTCTACACGGAACCGGCCGTCAAGGGCGATACGTCGTCGGGCAAGGTGCTGAAGACCGCCAAGCTGAACACCGGCTTCGAACTGCAAGTGCCGCTCTTCTGCAACATCGGCGACAAGATCGAAATCGACACCCGCACGAATGAATATCGCAGCCGCGCGTAAGCCTTACGCCGCTGCGTCGTAAGCCGAACGGCCGGTGCAACGCACCGCCCGATCGGTTCAAAAAAGCGCCCCATCGCGGGCGCTTTTTCTTTTGCATGAATTTTTTGACAATTTCAGGCAAACTTTACCGGTCGCGCCCCGACACGCTCCACCGCCGATTCCCCCAGCCGCCCGCGCTGGCCCCGCGTGCGCGACGTACATCGGAAAAATTAACTGCCTGGCACGGTTTCTGCTCGGTCAACCAGATCAAGATTTCCAAGCCGACATGCAAAGCACGCCTTTCATCCGGAGCAGGTTTCTGATCGTCGCGGCGCTCGCATTGCCCGCCTTTGCTCTCATCGCCGGCTGCAAGTCGAGTCCGGCGACATCGGCGAATGCGAACACCGGCGGCGAAATCGCAACCGACGACGCTGCGCTCGCCGCTCGCGTGAAAGCCGCGCTCGCCGCCGATCCGCAGTTGAAGCCATTGCCGGTGAGCGTCGCGACGTATCGCGGCGTCGTGCAGTTGTCGGGATACGCAGATTCGGAGGTGCAGATTCAGAAAGCGCTGGCCGTGGCGCGCAGTGTCCCGGGCGTGCAGTCGGTCAGCAACGAACTGCATCTCAGACCGCAATGACGCGCTTGCAGCACAACGATGCCGAACGAGTAACGCAGGACAAAAAACCGCAGCGGGGTACGCGCCGAACGCCGGAAAGCGGCGCGGTATTCCGCCCACGACACGCCCGATCCCACGCGGAAACGGCGCATTACAGTCCACTTTGATACGTTGGTCCGCCATGCCACACGCACTGATTGTCGAAGACGATCCCAATAGCCTCTCCGGCCTGTCCGCGATCCTCACGGCAGACGGCTTTTCCGTCGATACCGCGACGACGCTCGCCGAGGCGCGCTCCGCGCTGACCCGCTTCATCCCCGATGTCGTGCTGATCGACCTGAATCTGCCGGACGGCAGCGGTCTCGACTTGTTGCCGAGCCTCCCCTCACAACCGCCCGATGGCGCGCTGCCGGTCATCGTGATGACAGGGAATGCGACGGTGGAAAGCGCGATCGAAGGCTTGCGACACGGCATCTGGGACTATCTGCTGAAGCCCGTGAACATCCCGCGCTTGCGCAGCTTGCTTGCGCGCATTCCGCGGCCGTACGAGCTCACCGAGGAAGTCCAGTCGCTGCGAACGACGCTGCGCGATCTCGGCCATTTCGGCGACATGATCGGCCGCAGCGCAGCGATGCAGCACGTCTACGATCTGATCGAGCACACCGCGCCGACCGAAGCCGCTGTGCTGATCTGCGGCGATCCGGGCACGGGCAAGAAGATCGCGGCGCGCACGATCCATCAATTGAGCCGCCGTCGCAAAGGCCCGTTCGTCACGTTCGATTGTTCCGCGAGCCGCCAGGCGCCCGACGGCACGCAGCGCTCGATGGAAAGCATTCTCTTCGGCCATGAGCGCAACGCCTTCGCGGGCGCCGAGAACCGCGAGCCGGGTCTGCTCGAACAGGCGGGCGGCGGCACGCTGTTCCTCGACCAGATCGATCTGCTGCCCGCCGCGCAACAGGAAGCGCTCCTGCGCGCGCTCGATTCGCAGACGTTCATGCGCGTCGGCGGCAGCAATCGAATCATGACGGACTTCCGCCTGATCGCCGCGTCCCGCACGCCGATGCGCGAAGCCGTCGCGAGCGGCGCGATGCGCGAGGATCTGTTTCAGCGTCTGTCGGCGTCGTCGATCATGCTGCCGCCGCTCGCCGATCGCGACGACGACATCGCGCTGATCGCCGAAACGCTCGTCGACGAATTGAACCGCGAGAATCACATCGCCGGGATCACGAGCGGCTCGCCGAAGCGTATCAGCCCGGCGTTTATCCGCGAGTGCATCGCGACCGAATGGCCCGGCAACGTGCGCGAGCTGCGCGAGCGCGTGCGGCGCGCGTATCACGCGTCGGGCGAGACGATCGAGACATTGCGCGTCGATGAGCCGGGCGGCCTCGGCGGTCGCGGTCTCAACGGCAGCAGCGTGCAGGTGACGGTCGGCACCGCGCTCGCGGACGTCGAGGACATGCTGATTCGCGCGACGCTCGAAGCGGTCGGTGGCACGCGTCACCGCGCGGCGACGCTGCTCGGCATCAGCCCGAAGACGCTCTACAACAAGCTGCAGCGGATGAAGCTGGAATCGTCCTGATTTCACCTGCCACAAAAAAACGCCACGAGATCCGTGGCGTTTTTCGTTTACCCGAGCATCTCTTTGACGAGCGCGCGCGCCGCCTGATATTCGGCCTGCGCCTGCAGCTTGCTCCAGCGCAGCGCCTTGCCGCGCGGACGCATCTGCTTGAGACGCTGCGCCGACGCCTTCGGCGGCGTATAGCGCAACTGCTCCAGCACCTTGCCCGCCTCTTCCGGCTGATTGCAGATCAGCGCCATGTCGCAGCCCGCCGTGAGCGCGGCCGTCGCGGCCTCGGTGAGCGTGCCGCCCGCGCGCGCGGCTTCCATCGACAGATCGTCGCTGAAGATCGCCCCGTTGAAGCCGAGCCTGCCGCGCAGGATGTCCTGCAGCCAGATGCGCGAGAATCCCGCCGGTTTGTCGTCGACCTTCGTGTAAATCACATGCGCCGGAATCACCGACGCCAGCGACATGCCGAGCCAGTCGTACGGGCGCACATCGGCGGCGAGGATCTCGTCGAGCGTGCGATCGTCGGTCGGCAGCGCGACGTGCGAATCGGCTTCGGCGAAACCGTGACCCGGAAAATGCTTGCCGCAGTTCGCCATGCCCGCGAGCGCGAGGCCGTGATTCAGGCTCTTCGCGAGCATTGTCACGACGCGCGGATCGGCGTGAAAGGCGCGATCGCCGACCACTTTCGACTGTCCGTAGTTCAGATCGAGCACCGGCGTGAAGCTCATGTCGATGCCGCACGCGCGCAACTCCGACGCGAGCACGTATCCGAACGCGGTCGCCGCCTTCGTCGCGGCGAGCACGTCCTTGTCCCACAGCTCGCCGAGCTTGCCCGGCGCGGGCAGCACGGTGAAGCCGTCGGTGCGAAAACGCTGCACGCGGCCACCTTCGTGATCGACGGCGATGAGGATGTCATCGCGTACCGCGCGGATCGCATCGGTCAGCGCAACGAGTTGCGCGCGGTCGGTGAAATGCCGCGCGAAGAGAATGATGCCGCCCGTCATCGGATGCGTGATGCGTTCGATATCCGCGTCGGAGAGCGTCGTGCCGGCGACGTCGAACATGACGGGGCCGGGAGTGCGTTTCATCGGATTCAATTGGCTTTTAGTCTTGGTTGAATTGAATTCAGGATTGGCCGGGCGCGCTGTCGGCCACTTCCGCGATCACGAACGACACCGCGTAATCGCGCTCGTCGCTGACCGTGACTTTCGCCGTGATGCCGCGTTGCTCGAGCCATTGCGCGAGTTCGCCGGAGGCCGCGATCATCGGCTTGCCGCTCGGCTCGTTGAGCGTCTGCAGCGCGCGCCACGTCATCGGCCAGCGCATGCCGAGGCCGATCGCCTTCGAGAACGCTTCCTTAGCCGAAAAGCGCGTCGAGAGAAACGCGAGACCGCGCACTTCCGAACGCGCGTTGCGCGCGTGGTAGACGCGCAGTTCGTCGGGGCCGAGCACCTTTTCGGCGAAGCGGCCCTTGGTGCGTCTCATGACCGCCGCGACGCGGCTCACCTGCACGACATCCGTGCCAATTCCGTAGATCGCCATGATGTGCCCGCTCAGCGCGCGTTGGCCGACGCGAGACGCGACGCGACCATGATCGCCTTCATCTCGCGCACGGCGTTGTCCCAGCCGGCGAAGATCGAATGCGCGACGATCGCATGTCCGATGTTCAGCTCGACGATGCCCGGCAACGCCGCGATCGCCTGCACGTTGGTGTAGTGCAGGCCGTGGCCCGCGTTCACCTTCAGCCCGAGCGCGTTGCCGACATCGACGCTCGCCGCGACGCGCTCGAATTCGCGTTGCTGTTCGGCTTCGTCGTGCGCTTCGGCATATCGGCCCGTGTGCAGTTCGATGACGGGCGCGCCCGCCTCTTTCGCGGCGCGAATCTGCGTCTCGTCAGGATCGATGAAAAGCGACACGCGCGCGCCCGCGTCGGCGAGTTGCCTGCACGCGGCCTTGACCTCTTCGAAGCGGCCGGCGACATCGAGGCCGCCTTCAGTCGTCACTTCCTGACGCTTTTCCGGCACGAGACAGACGTCGTGCGGCTTGATCTCGCACGCGATGTCGAGCATCTCGCGCGTCACCGCGCATTCGAGATTCATACGCGTTTTGAGGAGCGGACGCAGCGTGCGCACATCGGCATCGACGATATGACGGCGATCCTCGCGCAGATGCAGCGTGATGGCGTCCGCGCCCGCTTCCTCGGCGGCGAGCGCCGCGCGGATCGGATCGGGATACGACGTGCCGCGCGCGTTGCGCAACGTGGCGACGTGATCGATGTTCACGCCCAGATCGATCACATTCGCAGGCGATGTGAGAAAGAAGCTCATAGTTTTTGCAGGTCGATCAATATCTGACGGGTGGCGAGCGGCGTGCCGCCCAGGTAGTGATTCAGCAGAAAGCGCATCAGCGTCTTGCTCTGCGCGGCGGTCTGCGGATTCGTGTAGTCGTCGCGCTCCATGTCGATGAGCGTTTGCCCCGAAATCATCGGCCATTGCGCCGGAAGATCGTCCGACGCCTCGCGCACGCCGCGGTCTGGATCGAATACATAGCGGGCGTCGGCGGCGACCGGCTGGCGTGTCACCGTGCGCACGAGATTCATCGCGTAGCCGGTTTCGCGCAGCAGCACGCATTCGAATGAACGCAACACCTGAGCGGCGGGTTCGTCGTGCGCGAGGCGCGAGAGCGTCAGCACGTAATGGTTGAAGAGCGCCGGATGCGCGTCCTCGCGGGCGCAGAACTTCACCAGCAATTCATTGACGTAGAAGCCGCATAGCAACGCGTCGCCGGCGAGCGGCAACATGCCGCCGACCCATTCGGCGGTCGTCAGCGTGCGGACTTCGCCCTTGCCGGTCCACGAAAGTCCCAGCGGCTGAAACGTCTGCAATACGCCGCGCAGCGCGGAATGCGGACGCTTCGCGCCCTTCGCGACGAGCGCGACGCGCCCGTGATCGCGCGAGAACACGTCGATGATCAGACTCGTCTCGCGATACGGATAACTGTGCAGCACGAATCCCGGCTGCTCGGCGACGCGAAAATCCGAACGCGGCTTTCTCGGCGCAGACTCGGCATCGGATGTCGATGACGGCGCCGCGCGCCGCCGCTTTGGCACGGCGCGCGCGGCCGGGCGCTCTTCCGCGTCGAAATCGTCGTCGGGACGATCATCGGCGGGCGGAATCATCCGGGCGTCGTTCGGGCCGTCGTCCATGCATCACTCGTAGCCGTACGCGCGCAGGCCCGCTTCGTTGTCCGCCCAGCCGCTCTTCACCTTGACGAAGGTTTCGAGATACACGGGACCGTCGAAGAGCTTCTCCATGTCGAGCCGCGCCTCGGTGCTGATCTGCTTCAGCTTCGCGCCCTTCTGGCCGATGATCATCGCCTTGTGCATGTCGCGATCGACGAGAATCGTCGCGAACACGCGGCGCAGACGCCCTTCGGTCTCGAACTTGTCGATGAGCACCGTGCTCGTGTACGGCAGTTCGTCGCCGGTCCAGCGGAACACCTTCTCGCGCAGAATTTCGGCGGCGAGGAAGCGTTCGCTGCGATCGGTCAGATCGTCCTCGCCGTAGATCGGCTCGCCTTCCGGCAGATACGGCTTCACGACCGACAAGAGGCGCTTGATGTCGTCGACGTTTTTCGCCGACAGCGGCACGATCTCGCGGAAGTCCCGCAAGGCCGACATCTGCTGCATGAAGGGAAAGAGCGAACTCTTGTCGCCGACGCGATCCAGCTTGTTTGCGATCAGCAAAGTCGGCGTGCCGGTCGGGATCAAATCGAGCACCTTCTGGTCGTCCGGACCGAAGCGGCCCGCTTCGATCACGAAGAGAATCGCATCGACGGACGTGAGCGTCGACGTCACCGCGCGGTTCAGCGAGCGATTCAGCGCGCCGCTGTGACGTGTCTGGAAACCGGGCGTGTCGACGAAAATGTACTGCGCGTCGTCGAACGTGTTGATGCCGGTGATGCGGTGGCGCGTCGTCTGCGCCTTGCGCGAGGTGATGCTCACCTTCTGGCCGACGAGCGCGTTCATCAGCGTCGACTTGCCGACGTTAGGACGGCCGACGATCGCGACCATGCCGCAGCGGAAACCGGAAGAAGTAGGAGCGTTCATAGATGTGTGCGGCAAGAAGTCGTTGGGGCGCGGGGGCGCGATGTGCGCTCGATGCGCGCGTCAGTGACCGGCGTCGGCGGCGCGCACGACGCGGCCCGCGGGCGCATCCGCGGCGGCGCTGTTGCGCGTGCCGGCGTCGTCGTCGCGTTCGTCGGACGGCGCGGGCTTGTCCGCATTCGCGCTGCGTTCGGACGTTTGCGTCGCATCGCTTTTCGCCGCTTTCTCCGGCCGGTGAATGACGGCGCGTTCGGGCTTGTCCGCGGCTGCGTACGCGCCCGCCGACGGCTCGACGTGCGTCGCGCGAATCACGGCGAGCGGCGCGGTGGCCGGGCGTTCCTGCGGCGCCTGCTGCGTGCCGTGCGGTGCATGTTGACGCTCGCGACGATCGGGCGACCGCAGATCGAGCGCCGCCTGAATGCCGGTGACGCCGGGCACCACTTCGGGCTCGACCTGCTTCGCCGCGCGCGCGCCCTTGCGCTTCGGCTTCATGCCGAGCGTCGGTGCAGCGGCCATCACTTCGTCGAGCGCCTTCTTCGCGGCAGCCTGCTCGGCGGCGCGGCGGCTCGCGCCGGAACCGGACACTTTCACGTCGAGTTTCGGCACCGTGCATTCGACTTCGAACTGCTGATTGTGCGCGGCGCCGTGCGTTGCGATAACGGTGTAAGTCGGCAACGCGATCTTGTGGCCCTGGAGATATTCCTGCAGAAGCGTCTTCGCATCCTTGCCGATGGTGCGCGGATCGATGTGATCGAGCACCGGCGTGTACAGCCGCTTGATAACGGTGAAAGCGGCGTCGAAACCGCCGTCGAGGAAGATGGCGCCGAAGATCGCTTCGAGCGTGTCGGCGAGAATCGACGGACGGCGAAAGCCGCCGCTGCGCAATTCGCCTTCGCCGAGCCGCAGGCCTTCGGACACGTTCAACGCCTGCGCGATTTCGTAAAGCGACTGCTGTTTGACCAGATTCGCGCGCACGCGCGACAGGTCGCCTTCGTCGAGTTTGCTGAATCGTTGGAACAAAAGCGCGGCCACCACGCAATTTAGAACGGAATCGCCGAGAAATTCGAGCCGTTCATTGTGCGTGGCGCTGTGACTGCGGTGGGTCATCGCCTGGCGCAGCAATTCCGCATTGCGAAATTCGTACCGCAGCCGGCTTTCCAACGGAGAAGATGGCATGGAGAGAGTATAACGCGGGCGCGCGGGCGGACGATTCCGCCGGACCGCGCCGGAAAACGCGTGGCGAGACGGTGTTAGCCGCGCTTCTTCACGCCGTTTCGAAGCTTGTTTTAAGAATGAGCAACGCCGGCTGTCTCAGGAGACGAGCCGGCGTGATGTGTGTTCACTGGAAAGCGCCGATGCGCTTGAGATTGCTGAAGTTCATCCAGATGAAGAAGGCGCGCCCGACGATGTTCTTGTCCGGCACGAAGCCCCAGTAGCGGCTGTCCGCGCTGTTGTCGCGGTTGTCGCCCATCATGAAGTAGTTGCCCGGCGGGACTTTGCACGTCACGCCCTGAGCGTTGTAATTGCAGTTGTCGCGGAACGGGAAATCGTCCGCGCCGACGATGAACGGCGGCACTTGCGGATTGTTCAGGATCGCGTTCTTGCGGCCGTCGAGATCTTCCTCGAACTGCTTCGCGTAACCGATGCGCTCGTCGTCGAAATAATCGGGCAGCGGCGTCTCCGGCACCGGCTTGCCGTTGATCGTGAGCTTCTTGTCTTCGTACGCGACGGTATCGCCCGGCAGGCCGATCACGCGCTTGATGTAGTCGACCGATTCGTCCTTCGGATACCGGAACACGACGACATCGCCGCGCTTGAGCGGGCTGCCGTTGGTCATCTTCGTGTTCGTGATCGGCATGCGCAGGCCGTATTCGTACTTGTTCACGAGGATGAAGTCGCCGACGAGCAGCGTCGGCACCATCGAGCCGGACGGAATCTTGAACGGCTCGATGATGAACGAGCGCACGACGAATACCGCGAGAATCACCGGGAAGAAGCTCGCCGTGTATTCGAGCCACCACGGCTGGCGCAGCTTGTCGTCGTGCAGGCGGGCGCGCGTCTGCGGGGCGTTTTCATCGGCGAAACGCTCGCCGACGCGCTCCTGCTGGCGATCGAACTCGGCCACCGCGGCGTCGGCGGCGCGGCGCCGTTGCGGCAGAAACACCAGCTTGTCGAGCACCCAGGCAATACCCGTCAATACGACGAGGATCAAAAGAATCAATGCGAAATTCATCAATCGCTTCCGGTTGTTATCGTTGTTTGCTTCGCCGTGCGCGCGTTACTCGTCGACGCGCAAAATCGCCAGGAAAGCCTCTTGCGGGATTTCGACAGAGCCGACCTGCTTCATGCGCTTCTTGCCGGCCTTCTGCTTCTCGAGCAGCTTCTTCTTGCGCGAGATGTCGCCGCCGTAGCACTTCGCGAGCACGTTCTTGCGCAGCGCCTTGATGTTCTCGCGCGCGATGATGTTCGAGCCGATGGTCGCCTGGATCGCCACGTCGTACATCTGACGCGGAATCAGTTCGCGCATCTTCGACGCCACTTCGCGGCCGCGATGCTGGCTCTGCGAACGGTGCACGATGACCGACAGCGCATCGACCTTGTCGCCGTTGATGAGCATGTCGACCTTGACGACATCCGCCGCGCGATATTCCTTGAACTCGTAGTCCATCGACGCATAGCCGCGCGACGTCGACTTCAGGCGGTCGAAGAAGTCGAGCACGATTTCCGCCATCGGGATTTCGTAGGTCAGCTGCACCTGACGGCCGTGATACTGCATGTTGATCTGCGAGCCGCGCTTGGCCGTACACAGCGTGATGACGGAGCCGACATATTCCTGCGGCATATACAGATTCACGGTGACGATCGGCTCGCGCACTTCCTCGATCTTCTGCGGCTCCGGCATTTTCGCCGGATTCTCGACCATGATGGTCGTGCCGTCGCGCTGCTCGACCTCGTAGATCACCGTCGGCGCGGTGGTGATGAGGTCCATGTCGAATTCGCGCTCGAGACGCTCCTGCACGATTTCCATGTGCAGAAGGCCGAGGAAGCCGCAACGGAAACCGAAGCCGAGCGCCTGCGACACTTCCGGCTCGAACTGCAGCGACGCGTCGTTGAGCTTCAGCTTTTCGAGCGATTCGCGCAGCGCGTCGTACTGATTCGCCTCGACCGGATAGAGCCCCGCGAACACCTGCGGCTTCACTTCCTTGAAGCCGGGCAGCGGCTCGGTGGCCGGACGGCTCGCGACCGTGACGGTATCGCCCACTTTCGCGGCCGTCAGTTCCTTGATGCCCGCGATCACGAAGCCCACCTGCCCCGCCGACAATTGCGCGAGATTCGTGGACTTCGGCGCGAACACGCCGACATGCTCGACCGGGTATTGCGCGCCGGTCGCCATCATCTTGATCTTGTCCTTCGGCTTGAGCGTGCCGTTGACGATACGCACCAGCATCACGACGCCGACGTAGTTGTCGAACCACGAGTCGATGATGAGCGCCTGCAGCGGCGCGTCCGGATCGCCCTCGGGCGGCGGCACTTTCGCGATCAGCGATTCGAGCACGTCCTCGACGCCGAGACCCGTCTTCGCGCTGCAATGGACGGCGTCCGCGGCCTGAATGCCGATCACGTCCTCGATTTCCGCGATCGCGTTTTCGGGGTTCGCGGCCGGCAGATCGATCTTGTTGAGCACCGGCACGACTTCGACGCCGAGTTCGATGGCCGTGTAGCAGTTCGCCACCGTCTGCGCTTCGACGCCCTGCGACGCGTCGACGACGAGCAGCGCGCCTTCGCACGCGGATAGCGAGCGGCTGACTTCGTAGGAGAAGTCGACGTGCCCCGGCGTATCGATCAGGTTGAGGTTATAGACGCGGCCGTCGCGCGCCTTGTAGGTCAGCGCCGCGGTCTGCGCCTTGATCGTGATGCCACGTTCGCGCTCGAGGTCCATCGAATCGAGCACCTGCGCTTCCATCTCACGGTCGGACAGGCCGCCGCACAACTGGATGATGCGGTCAGCGAGCGTCGACTTGCCGTGGTCGATGTGCGCGATGATCGAGAAGTTACGAATATGATCCATTCAGTGCCGATCGTGCCAAAAAAAGCGAAAAAGGCGCGCCCTCACCAACGCGGAGCACGCCTTGAAAATTTGGGGAAAACTTGAGCATTTTAGCCGAAAACGGGGGTGCCCCGGCGGATTTCGCCTGCGCCGCCCTCACCGACCGCGCGCGAGCAGCGCTGCGTGTACCGCGTCAGCGTCGAGCCGGTACTGGCACAGCTCGACGCCATCGAGCGCCAGAACCGGCACGCGTTCGTCGTAGCGCGCTTCGAGCAGCGGATCTTCGTCGATGTCGATCCATTCGATCGGAATGCCGTGTTGCGCGGCGATTGGCTCGAGTTCGGCCCGCATGTCCTCGCACAGATGACACCAGGCGCGCCCGTACAGAATGAAGGCCGCGCCTGGCTTCGACGTCATCGCGCTTATTTCTGCGCCGGCACGCGCGGGCGCACCGGCACGAACTGCGTGTTGTCGCCGCGACGCACGAGAATCGCGACCATCTTGCTCGCGTCGAGGCCCTGCGCGACTTCCTGGAACTGCTTGGCGCTCGTGATATCCGTATCGCCGATACGCATGATGATGTCGCCCTTCTGGAAGCCCGCGCGTGCCGCCGGTCCCTCGACGGCATCGACCTGAACGCCGCTCGACAGCTTGAGCGCCTTCTTTTGATCTGCCGGAATGTCGCTCACCGCCATGCCGAGCGAATTGCTCGCGCGCTCCTTCGGCTGCGGCGGTTTCTTCTGCTCGGTCTTCGCGACCTTGTCCGGCTGCATTTCGGCGACCGTGATCGACAGATCGCGCGTCTGGCCCTTGCGCCAGATCGTGAGCGTGGTCTTCGTGCCGGGTTTCGTATCGCCGACCATGCGCGGGAGATCGGTCGCGGTCTCGACGTTCTGACCGTTGAACTTGAGGATGATGTCGCCTGGCTGCACGCCGGCCTTGTCGGCCGGCCCGCCCGATTCGACGCTCGACACGAGCGCGCCCTGCGCTTTCGGCAAGCCCAGCGAATCCGCGACGTCCTTCGTCACTTCGCCGATCGCCACCGCGATGCGCCCGCGCACCACCTTGCCCGACGTCTTAAGCTGATCGGCGACGCGCATGGCTTCGTCGATCGGAATCGCGAACGAGATGCCCATGAAACCGCCCGTGCGGCTGTAAATCTGCGAATTGATACCGATCACCTCGCCCGCCATGTTGATGAGCGGACCGCCCGAGTTGCCCGGATTCACGGCGACATCGGTCTGGATGAACGGGAGGTAATCGCCCGTATCGCGCCCCTTCGCGCTGACGATGCCCGCGGTCACGGTGTTGTCGAGGCCGAACGGCGAACCGATTGCGAGCACCCACTCGCCGACGCGCACCTTGTTCGAATCGCCGATGGTGATCGCCGGCAGGTTCGATGCGCTGATCTTCACGACGGCGACGTCCGTGCGCTCGTCGACGCCGACGAGACGCGCCTTGAATTCGCGCTTGTCCGTGAGTGTGACGTAGATGGTGTCGGCATCGTCGACGACGTGTGCGTTGGTCATCACGTAGCCATCGGTCGACAGGATGAAGCCCGAGCCGACGCCGCTGCTCTGCTCCGAGTTGTCCTGGTTGTCGTCGGGCGCGTTGCGGCTGCCGCCCTTGCCCTGATCGCCCTGACTTCCGCCGCCGTTATTTCCGCCGCCGCCACCTCCACGAGGCGGCTGACCCGGCATCGGAATGCCGAAGAAGCGTCGGAAGAATTCCGACATGTCGCCTTCATCGAGACCGGGCGGCAGGCCGCGCAGATCGCTGCCCGAACCGACGCGCGAGGTCGTGCGAATGTTCACGACCGAGGGCCCCACCTTGTCGACGAGCGTCGTGAAGTCCGGCAGGTTCACCGTGGGCACCGCTGACGCAGATTGCGATACGAACGGCAGGCACACGGCGAGCGCCGCGGCCGCGATGAACTTGCGCAGCGAGAAGTTGCTCATAGGTTGGAGGCCGGGATCTGGATTACTTGGAAGGCTTGTATTCTATGGTAGAAGCAAATTGCTGCAATGTGGCTTGCGGCACTTCACCCAGCAAGGTGATCCAGAAATCCCCGCGGCGCTTCACCAGAACGTGCGTCGCTCCACTATTCCCCGCGCCTTCCTTGCGCGTGTTTTTCTCCACCGGCTCGACGAAAACCGAGATCGTCGCGAGGCCGTCGGAGAACACGGCCTGATCGACCGGAATCGGCGGCTGGCCTTGCTGGCTCGACGCCATCGGACGGCGCAACTCGCGAATCTTGCGAAAGCCCGCGATAGTCGGCGTCAGTTGCCAGCCCTGCGCTTCCATGTCGACCGGCTGCACGGGCGGCCGCACGACGGTCCAGCCCGACGTGTTGCGAATGCCGTTCGCGATCGGCGCCTTGTCGATCGGCCCGCCAATACGCACCTGAGAGAAAGAAAGCTGCTCGAGGACTTGCCCGTCCGGATCGAGCGTTTGCGCGCGCAGCAGCAAGCCGGTTTTCGCATCGGCCCACAGCTTGTAGGCAAAACGATAGGAATCTTTCGGATCGAGCTCCAGCACCTGGCTTTCGATCCCCGCGACGCGGTCCGTGCCCAACAGCTTCGGATCGTAGACGGAAAGCACTTGATCGCCACTCGTCGACAACAGCGCCGGGAACGAATCCCGGTTCTGCCGATGCTCGACCACGAGCAGATGACGCTCCGGCACGAAGGTGAACATGTCGTCGTCGTGACGCAGCATCTTGCGCGGCGCGCCGTCGAGACTTTCGAGCGATTCGTATTCGCCGTCACCGCGCGTGGCGACGTGCGTAATGCGCGACGACTGCACCGTCGCGCCACGCTGGTAGACGAACGTGCCCTCGTAATTCTGCTGCTGGGCCGCTTCGTGGATGCGGTTGAGCAGAGTGGCGGCTGTCTTGCGGGCGGTGGCGGGATCGTCTCCCTGAGCGAACGAACTCGTTGCCGCCGTCAACAACGCGGCTGCGCAGAGCATCAATGCCGGCAGCCGCCCCCAATATCTTGTTTTATTCAACCGCACACTCAGCATCAAATTATTGGCCTTGCGTTATAGCCGCCGCGCGAATCAGGGGCATCGAACCGGGCATCGCGGGCTGCTGGGAGAACTGCTGATGCGCTTCGAGATACTGATCGAGATTCGCGTCGCGGATGATGTTCGCTTCGACGATCGGCGTACGCGTGGTCACCGCGGGCACCGACGCGAGCGCCACCCGCTGCATCGACGAATCCGCCGGCGCGACGCTCGCCACCTGCGCGCCCGAGTTGCGATCGACGCCTTGCAGCTGCGGCACGACGATCCATGTCAGCGTAGCGGCCGCCGCGGCAACCGCGAAGGCCGGCATCACGCGACGGCGCAACATGCCGCCCCGCGCTTTCGCCGTCACGCCCGGCAATGCAGCCGGCGCGAGTACGTGCGCCTCAGCTTCGAAACGTTCGGAGAATGCGGCCATGAACGCGCTGCTGCGCGCCGGGCTGACCGCGAGATCGTCGGAGCGCAAGGCGTCGCCGATCAGGTGATATTCCGACCACGCCGCGCGTTCGTCGCCTTTCAGATCCGCGAGAAACTGGCTGATGCTGCCAATTTCGCCGAGCGCTTCGCCGTCGACGAAAGCCGACATGCGCTCGCCGCGCGAACCCGCCTGTGTTTGATTCTGCACCGAGACCGACCCCATGATGCTCCCCATCTTTGACCACACCCCGTTGTGACACCACCAACCCAGATATCGCGTCCCTGCCCCGAGGGTTTTCGCCGCCTACCAGCGTTTGCCTTCGGGAGTGTCCAACAACGGACGCAATTTTGCCGCAATGGCTTCGCGAGCACGAAAAATTCTCGATCTGACGGTGCCGATCGGGCAATCCATCATTTCGGCGATTTCCTCGTAGCTCAGTCCTTCAATCTCCCGAAGCGTGATGGCGGTGCGCAATTCCTCGGGCAGCAACGCCATCGCGGCGTTGACAGTCTGAGCGATCTGCTTGCTCATCAACATCGACTCGGGCGTGTTGATATCCCTTAGTTGGTCCGCGTCGGAGAAAGTTTCCGCTTCTTCTGCATCGGCTTCGGTAGAAGTGGGAGCGCGGCGGCCCTGAGTTGCAAGATAGTTTTTTGCCGTATTGACAGCAATGCGGTAAAGCCAGGTGTAAAACGCCGATTCGCCGCGAAACTGCGGCAGCGCGCGGTAGGCCTTGATGAAGGCGTCCTGGGCGACGTCCTCGACCTCGGCGGGGTCGCGCACGAGGCGCGAGATCAGTCGAATGATCTTGCGGTGGTATTTGGCGACCAGCAGTTCGAACGCGGCCTTGTCACCCTTCTGGACACGTTCGACCAGCAATTGGTCGATTTCTTTTTCACTCACCTGGTAAATCCGATTAGCTTGGGGAAGTTGCGCGGACGGCTATTGTAGCGTTACCGCCTGTAAGGCTACCGGAACGCTCATGCGCCGTTACAGTCGTTACAGGTGGGACGCTGCGGCGCGGCGAGCCTGGACCGAGAGCTGGCGGAAGGTGTCGGCATCGACGGAATCGGCCGCGACGACGAGCGTTTCGCGCCGCCCGCGCGTATCGCAAAGCGTCAACGCGATGAGGCGTCCGCTCCATTGCGCGCACCCAGCGATGCTCGTGTGGCGCATCTCGCCGCTTCGGTTCCAGATCGTGATGCCGTCGGAAAGAAGGCCAATCGCAGATGGCTGGGCGTTCATCCACCGGTACGACGCCAGCCCGAGCACCGCCAGCGCCGCCGCGCAAGCCACGGCGGCGTGCCCCGCGTGCTCCGCATGCGCGAAAACGCACTGGAACACCGACGCTCCCGCAACGGCTACGAAGCCGAGCATTGCGCCCCGCAAGAAACGCGACGGCCGCATCGCGACGCCTGCGTCACGATGCGGCCGATTCACACACACGCTCGCCATATGGATCCCCGCGATGACGAGCGCGCCGAGCTCAGTGGCGCTTGAAGACGAGCGAGCCGTTCGTGCCGCCGAAGCCGAACGAGTTCTTGACCGCCACGTCGATCTTCATCTCCCGCGCGGTGTTCGCGCAGTAGTCCAGGTCGCACTTCGGATCCTGATTGAAGATGTTGATGGTCGGCGGCGACACCTGATTGTGGATCGCCAGCACGGTGAACACCGACTCCAGGCCGCCCGCGCCGCCCAGCAGGTGGCCGGTCATCGACTTGGTGGAGTTCACGACGACCTTCTTCGCCTGATCGCCGAGCGCACGCGTGATGCCGATCGTCTCCGCGATGTCGCCGAGCGGCGTCGACGTGCCGTGCGCGTTGACGTAGTTCACTTCATCGGGATTGATGCGCGCGTTCTTCATTGCGTTGACCATCGCGCGGCGGCCGCCGTCGCCGTCTTCCGGCGGCGCGGTCATGTGATACGCGTCGCCGCTCATGCCGTAGCCGAGCACTTCCGCGTAGATCTTCGCGCCGCGCTTCTTCGCGTGCTCGTACTCTTCGAGCACCATCACGCCCGCGCCTTCGCCGAGAACGAAGCCGTCGCGGTCGGTGTCCCACGGACGGCTCGCCGTCGCGGGATCGTCATTGCGCTGCGAGAGCGCGCGCGCTGCCGCGAAACCGCCGATGCCGAGCGGGGAAACCGTGGCTTCCGCGCCGCCCGCGATCATGACGTCCGCGTCGCCGTATTCGATCAGTCGCGACGCCTCGCCGATGCAGTGCAGGCCGGTGGTGCAGGCCGTGACCATCGACAGATTCGGGCCTTTCAGACCGAAGCGGATCGAAAGATGGCCGGAGATCATGTTGATGATCGACGCCGGCACGAAGAACGGCGAAATGCGGCGCGGGCCGCGATTGAGCAGTTCGGTTTGCGTGACTTCGATCATCGGCAGACCGCCGATGCCCGAGCCGACCACGACGCCCACGCGCTCCGAGTTTTCATCGGTGATTTCGAGGCCGCTGTCCTGCATGGCCTGCACGCCCGCGGCGAAACCATAATGGATGAACGTATCCATATGGCGCGCCTCTTTGGCGGGCATGTAGTCTTCGATATTGAAGCCCTTCACCTCACCGGCGAAACGCGTGGAAAAGTTCGTCGCGTCGAACTTCGTGATATTGGCGATGCCCGACTTGCCCGCGACCAGATTGGCCCAGCCGTCGGCAACAGTATTGCCGACAGGCGATACGAGCCCAAGGCCTGTAACAACAACTCGACGACGGCTCACGGTAACCCCTTATCCATAGAATGACGAAAAACAAAAGCCACAGCGGCCACAGGAAACCGCCCTGTGTGCCCTGTGGCTGTCAAATCGGTTTGCAGCGACGATGCATCGAGCTGATTGACGATGAGTCGCTGGCGCGTCCGGCCTTAGGCCTTGACGTTGGCGCGCGCGTAGTCGATCGCTTGCTGAACCGTGGTGATCTTTTCGGCCTCTTCATCGGGAATTTCCATGCCGAATTCGTCTTCCAGCGCCATGACGAGTTCGACCGTATCGAGCGAGTCAGCGCCCAGATCGTTCACGAACGAAGCTTCGTTCTTGATTTCGGCTTCCGCCACGCCCAGTTGTTCGGCGACGATCTTCTTCACGCGCTGTTCGATGTTGTCCATGCAGCCCTCCGAGGGGAAAAAAGTTCAAAAATACAAGTGCGCGCATTTTATCAGGTTTGGACCCGCAAAATACGACGCGTCAGTTCCATGCTCCACCGTGTCCTGCCCTTCATCAAGAGGGCGGCGGCCGGCATTGCATCGATTCTTCACTGCCGCGCGAAAGCGGTACGCACGTTGCTCCTTCGAGCATTTTGCGCGCCCGTTCCGGCGCGGATATTAAGCGAAATTCTGCGAAATGCCTATTAAGGCCTTACATGTACATGCCGCCGTTCACATGCAGCGTCGTGCCGGTGATGTAACCGGCGAACGGCGAGGCCAGGAATGCCACAGCATGCGCGATATCTTCGGGCGCGCCCAGTCGGCCAAGTGGGATAGACGCGGTGAGCGCGGTGCGCTGCTCTTCCGGCAGGACCTTGGTCATGTCGGTGTCGATGAAACCGGGCGCGATGCAGTTCACGGTGATGCCACGGCTGCCGATCTCACGCGCGAGCGCGCGCGTCATGCCGGCGACGCCAGCCTTTGCCGCCGCGTAGTTGGCCTGGCCAGGATTGCCGGACGAACCCACCACCGACGTGATGTTGATGATGCGGCCGCCGCGCGCCTTCATCATCGGGCGCAGCACCGCGCGCGAAAGACGGAACACCGCGCGCAGGTTCGTATCGATGACGGCGTCGAACTCGTCGTCCTTCATCCGCATCGCGAGCTGATCCTTCGTGATGCCCGCATTGTTGACGAGCACGTTCAGCCCGCCGAATTCCTTGACGATGCCGTCGATGAACGCATCCGCCGCGGCGGCGTCGTTCACGTTCAGCACCGCGCCACGGCCCTTTCCGCCCGCTTGCTGCAACGCTTCGCTGATGCCCGCAGCACCGCTTTCGCTCGTCGCCGTGCCGATGACCGTCGCGCCCTGCTTCGCGAGTTCAAGCGCGATCGCGCGTCCGATGCCACGCGACGCGCCCGTGACGATTGCTACCTGGTTTTGCAGATTCATGTTGTTCGTCCTTAGCCAGCGATCAGTTTGCGCGTTTCTTCGAGCGATGCCGGATCGAAGATCGAGCCGCCGACGAGATTACCGTCGATACGCTTCGTCAGGCCCGCGAGCACCTTGCCCGGACCGCATTCGATGACGTGCGTGATGCCGTCTTTCGCCATCGCCTGCACGCACTCGACCCAGCGCACCGGACCGGCGGCCTGACGCACCAGCGCGTCCTTGATCGCGGCGGGATCGGAGACGATCGCGACATCGACGTTATTGATCAGCGGAATCTGCGGCGCCTTCACTTCGACGTTGGCGAGATAGTCGCGCAACTGATCCGATGCGGGCCTGAGCAGCGAAGAGTGGAACGGCGCGGACACAGGCAGCGGCAGCGCACGCTTCGCGCCCTTCGCCTTCGCCAGCTCGCACGCTTTCTCGACGGCCGCCTTCGAACCGGCGATGACCACCTGCGCCGGCGCATTGAAGTTCACCGCTTCGACGACGCCCGCCGACGAGGCTTCAGCGCACACGGCGCGCACGGTGTCGTCGTCGAGGCCGAGGATCGCGGCCATGCCGCCTTCGCCGACCGGCACCGCGTTCTGCATCGCCTGCGCGCGAAAACGCACGAGCGGCACGGCGTCCGCGAACGCGAGCGCGCCCGCCGCGACGAGCGCGGTGTATTCACCGAGGCTGTGACCAGCGACGAGCGCAGGCTTCAGGCCCGTTTCCTTTTCCCACACGCGATAAATCGCATACGCGGCCGTCAGCATGACGGGCTGCGTGTTCGTCGTCAGGTTCAGCTCTTCTGCCGGGCCTTCGGCGATCAGCTTGCCGAGATCCTGGCCGAGCGCGTCGGAAGCCTGCTGTACGGTCTCGCGCACGATCGCGTGATCGGCGAATGCGTTGAGCATGCCGATGGACTGCGAGCCTTGTCCGGGGAAAACGAACGCAAATTTCATATCGTCCTCGTTGATTGGAATGATCCGCGATGTCCTCATGGACCGCGCGCTGGAGGAGCGCGCGGGGTCAGCGATGAAGAGGGATCAGTTACGAATTGGGTAGAGGGATCTGATCGGCGAATCAGTAGCGGATGACCGACGCGCCCCACGTGAAGCCGCCGCCCACGCCTTCGATGAGAATGTTGTCGCCGCGCTTGATGCGGCCGTCGCGCACCGCGACGTCGAGCGCGAGCGGAATCGATGCCGCCGACGTGTTGCCATGCTCGCCGACCGTCACGACCATGCGCTCCGGCGGCAGATGCAGCTTGCGCGCCGTGCTTTGCATGATGCGGATGTTGGCCTGATGCGGAATCAGCCAGTCGATGTCTTCAGGCGTGAGCTTCGCCTTGTCGAGCGCTTCGAGCGCGACCTTTTCGAGCACGTTGACCGCGAGCTTGAACACCGCTTGCCCGTCCATGTGCAGGAACGCGCTGCCCTGAACCACGCCGCCGTTCACGTTGCCCGGCGTGCAGAGAATGTCCGAATAGCTGCCGTCCGCGTGCAGCGCGCTCGACAGCACGCCGGGCTCATCGGACGCCTGGAGGATGACCGCGCCCGCGCCGTCGCCGAACAGCACGCACGTGGTGCGATCGTTGAAATCGAGAATGCGCGAGAACGTCTCCGCGCCGACGACGAGCGCCGTGCGGTTCATGCCGCTGCGAATGAAGCTGTCCGCCGTCGCGACGCCGTAGGCGAAACCGGAGCACACCGCCTGCACGTCGAAGGCCGCGCCGTTGTTCTTGATGCCGAGCTTGTTTTGCAACAGGCACGCCGTGCTCGGGAACACGAAGTCAGGCGTGGAAGTCGCGACGATGATCAGATCGATCGATTGCGGATCGATGCCCGCCGCCTCGATCGCCTTCTGCGAAGCGATCAGCGCGAGATCGCTCGTGGTTTGATCCGGTGCTGCGAAATGTCGCGCGTGAATGCCGGTGCGCGCGACGATCCATTCGTCATTGGTCTCGACGCCCTGCTTCGCGAGACGGTCCGCCAAGTCCTGATTCGTGACACGCTCGGACGGCAGATAGCTGCCGGTGCCCAGCACGCGAGAGTAAAGATTGGATTGAGCCATTATGCCTTCGAATGTAGCGCAGTACCGGACTCGCCCGGCGGGTTCGGCTGCGAGTTTGGCTGTGGGTTCGGCTGTGAAGCGGCCTGCTGGATCGATTGATCCGCGGCCGCCGACGCGGGACCGTTCGCGTCCGCCTCGCGCGCGGCGGGAGCGTTTTCTTCCATCGCGCGCACCAGGCGTTCGAGCACGCCATTTTTGACGGCATCATACCCGCGTTTGATGGCCCACTCAAACCCGAAGGCCTCGGCCGAACCGTGACTTTTGATTACAAGCCCGCGCAGGCCGAGCAAGGCCGCGCCGTTATATTGCGCCGGATCGACACGCCTCTTGAAACGCTTCAGCACGGGCAGCGCGACGAGCGCCATCAACTTCGAGGCGAAGTTGCGGCTGAACTCTTCCTTGATCATGTCGGCGAGCATTTTCGCGAGACCTTCGGAGGTCTTCAGCGCGACATTGCCGACGAAGCCGTCGCACACGACGACATCGGTCGTACCTTTATAGATGTCGTTGCCTTCCACGTTGCCGTAGAAGTTGAGCGTGCTCGCGCGCAGCAGCTCGCCCGCGCGCTTGATCGTTTCGTTGCCCTTGATGACTTCTTCGCCGATGTTGAGCAGACCGATCGTGGGCCGTTCGCGCCCTTCGATCGCCGATACGAGCGCGTGGCCCATCTCCGCGAACTGCAGCAGATGCTCGGGTTCGCAATCGACGTTGGCGCCCAGGTCGAGCACCGTGGTGTAGCCCTTCTGGCTCGGCATCGCGAACGCAATGGCAGGCCGCTCGATACCGGCGAGCGTCTTCAGCACATAGCGCGACACCGCCATGAGCGCGCCGGTGTTGCCGGCGGAAATGCAGGTCTGCGCCTCGCCCTCTTTCACGAGATTGAGCGCGACGCGCATCGACGAATCTTTCTTCTTGCGCAGCGCGACTTCGACCGGGTCGTCCATCGCGACGACTTCGCTGGCGGGAACGACGGTCAGACGCGGCTCGTCGGAAGCCTTGTACTTCTTGAGCTGAGCGCGGATGGGCTGCTCGAGACCGACGAGCATCAGGTGCGCGTCGGGATGCGAGCGCACGAAATTGACGGCAGCGGGAACGGTCACGGCCGGACCGTGGTCGCCTCCCATGCAGTCGATGGTTATCTTTACAGTCATGGAACGCGACGAATTTCGGACACAAAAAAGCGGCAGTGAAATGCCGCCTTCTCGTCGTACCGGGAAAGTGTCAAGAGCGAGTTGCGCCCGCGCGCCCGTGGAATGATTCCGGCGGGCGCATCGAGCGTCGATGAACGCTTAGTCGTTCTTCGTCTTGATGACTTTCTTGCCACGATAGTAGCCGTTCGGGCTCACGTGGTGGCGCATATGCACCTCGCCCGTGCTCGGCTCGACAGCCAGCGGAGCCGTCGGGAGGAAGTCGTGGGAACGGTGCATGCCGCGCTTCGACGGCGACTTCTTGTTTTGCTGAACTGCCATGATTACTCCAGAAAAATTTTGCGAATTCTAACACAGCCCGATCCGCCGACAGCCCTCGGCCGTTCGGCCATCGGGTGCGCACATCGCGCTACCAGTTTGTTGCGTGCTACAAAACCATTTCAGTGCTTCTTGCCGTCGGAGCCGCCCTTGAGCTTCTCCAGCACGGCAAACGGATTCGGCTTTTCGTCCTCATCCGTCACACCGCTTTCATCCGGCTCGTCGTCCTCCGTGCCCGGAAGCAGACTTTCGTGCGTCTCGGGACATACGTTGTGCTTGGGCACGAGCGGCAAGGACAACAACAACTCCTCTTCGATCAAGTCGACGAGATCGAACTGGCGCGAGCCCACGATCACTTCGACTTCATCGTCGTCGAGCGGAAATTCGTCCGCTTCTTCTTCCGTCGCCACGATCCGATATGTCGCATCGACATCGAGATGCTGCGAATACGGCTGAAGGCAGCGCTGGCACGTGAGCCACACCGAACCGTGCACCGCAAGACGCAGATACGGCTGCGGCGCCTCCGTGCCGTCGTCCTGCAATTCCGGCTGGGTCGAGCCCTCGCCTTGCCAGGTGAACACGGTATCGCCGTCTGGCACATCAGCCGGCACTTCGGCTAACATGCGCGGCATCTGCGACACACGCAGCGCGCCGGCCGATTGCCTGCCGCTCTTGGCGAATTCGTAAATGTCGAGCGCGCGCGGATCGGCGGGGCTCACAGGTTTGCCAGGATTCTGAGTCATGTGCGCTCCTGCTTGACCTTACTTGGGTTAGTGCTACCGGTGAGTGCTCAGTATGCACCGCGACTCGGCTTAAATGCAGCTTCGATGCAGGCCCGACTTGCCCGAATTTGCCCCAATGTGCATCTGGCCGGCATCATGCTGTCTGACCTCGTGCTTTCTGACTCTTCGGCTCGACCGGTTTCATCGATGACAGGAGAGCCTTCGCCCGCGCACGTACCGATGAAAAGCCCAAAATCATATCGGCTTTGTTCTTTCGAGTCAAATACTTAAGGGCTGAATCGCAGCCCGTCGTTTTTACACCCTTTTTTGTCCGGTTCGTCTCATGTCTGAAGCTTCGAAATCGCCGCCACGCCTGATTCTGGCGTCCAGTTCACCTTACCGGCGCGAATTGCTCGAACGCCTGCGCATTCCGTTCGACGTCGTGTCGCCCGATATCGACGAAACGCCGCTCGCCAACGAAACGCCCGAAGCGACCGCGGTTCGGCTCTCGATCGCCAAGGCGCGTGCGGCGGCCGGACGGAGCGGCAACGACGCGAACGCCCTCGTGATCGGCTCGGATCAGGTGGCGACCTTCGACGGCAAGCAGATCGGCAAGCCCGGCACGCACGAGAAAGCCTTCGCCCAGCTCCAGGCGATGCGCGGACGCAGCGTCGAATTCCACAGCGCGCTTTGCCTGTTCGACAGCCGCACGGGCGACGCGCAATCCGCCGATATCGTCACGCGCGTGAGGTTTCGTCGCTATTCGGACGCCCAGATCGAGACGTACCTGCGCGCCGAAACGCCGTACGACTGCGCCGGCAGCGCCAAGGCGGAAGGCCTGGGCATCGCGTTGCTCGAAGCGATCGAATCCGACGATCCCACCGCGCTGATCGGCCTGCCGCTGATCGCGCTGACCGGAATGCTCGCGAACGCCGGCCATCCGGTGCTGGAGGCGGCATGAGCGGCGTTCTCTATCTGATTCCGAACACGCTCGGCGAAGGCGACGCCGACGCGCTCGCCCAAGTTCTGCCCGAACCGGTGCGCGCGCAGGCGGCCGCGCTCGCGTACTACATCGGCGAAAACGCCAAAACGACGCGCGCCTTTCTGAAGAAAGTGGGCACCGAACGTCCGATTCAGGAAATCGAGGTGCGCGAGCTGAACGTGAACACGCCGCCAGCGGAAATCGACAAGCTGCTCGCGCCGATCCTCGCCGGCACCGACGCCGGCCTCGTCTCCGAAGCGGGCTGTCCCGCCGTCGCCGATCCCGGTGCGTTGCTCGTGCGGCGCGCGCATCAGCGTGGCGTGAAGGTCGTGCCGTTCGTCGGACCGAGCTCGATCTTGCTCGCGCTGATGGCTTCCGGCATGAACGGCCAGAGCTTCGCGTTCAACGGCTATCTGCCGGTCGATGCCGGCGAACGCGCGAAACGGCTGCGCGAGCTGGAGCAACTGTCGCGCAAGGCCAATCAGACGCAGATTTTCATTGAGACGCCCTATCGCAATAAGGCGATGCTCGACGCGCTCATCGCTGGCTGCGCGCCGTCGACGCTCATTTGCGTCGCCGTCGATCTGACGCTGCCGGGCGAAAACATCGTCACGCGCACGGCGGCCGACTGGAAGAAGCAGGCCGCGCCGGACCTGCATAAGCGCCCGGCGATCTTCCTCTTGCTGGCTTCATAAACTCAGCGCAACTGAGGCTTGCCGCCGAGCGTGAGCGCGCGCATGGCGGCATCGCCCACGGATGCGCCGAAGCGCCGCACCACACGCTCGCTGATGCTTTCCTTTTGCGTGTAATCGACGATATCCGGCTGCTTGATGACCTCGCGCGCGACATAGCTGGCGTCGCCGAAACCATCGGCGAGACCGAGTTCGACGCTCTTTTCGCCGGTCCAGAACATGCCCGAGAACAGCTCCGGATCATCCTTCAGACGCTTGCCGCGCCCGAGCTTCACGGCATCGATGAACTGCGTGTGAATTTGATCGAGCATTTCCTGCGCGTGCGCGTTCATCGCGGGCGTTTCCGGCGAGAACGGGTCAAACGCGCCCTTGTTCGCGCCCGACGTGTGCATGCGGCGCTGGATGCCGAGCTTGTCCATCAGGCCCGTGAAGCCGAAGCCGTCCATCAGCACGCCGATCGAGCCGACGATGCTCGCGCGGTCGACGTAAATCTTGTCCGCCGCCGCCGCGACGTAATAGCCGCCCGACGCGCACATGTCGTCGACGACCACGTACAGCGGCGTCTTCGGATACTTCGCGCGCAGCCGCCGGATTTCGCCGTTGATGATTCCCGCCTGCACCGGACTGCCGCCCGGACTGTTGATGCGCAGAATCACGCCCGCCGTGTTCTCGTCCTCGAACGCGCTCTGTAGCGCACCGTCGATGTTGTCGGCGCTGGCATCGCTGTTCGCGGAGATCTCGCCCTGCAGATCGATGAGCGCCGTGTGCTTGCCAGCCTTCGCGGCACGATCGCCGGTGAAATCGAACACGCCCCAGGCGATCAGCGCGATCACGCCGAGAAACAGGAAGCGAAAGAAGATGCGCCAGCGACGCGCGGCGCGCTGCTCGCGAATCGCGGCGAGCGCGATGCGTTCGAGCGCTTCGCGCTCCCAGTTGTCGTTATTGCGCGGCGGAATGTTGTCGGACATGCGTCGTGGATGTGTAGAGATTGAATCAGGCGGGACGCACGGCGTCGTCGGGCAGCCAGAAGACCGCGCGCCCTTCCGGCGTGTCGCGCTCTTCGACCGTCACGGCCCGCAGGCGCGCGCCGCGGCAAGGACCGCCGACGCATTTGCCGGTATCGGGCTCGTAGATCGCCCCGTGCGTCGCGCACATCAAGTATAGGCCCGAGCTTTCGAAGAACTGGCCCTCGTTCCAGTCGAGCTCCATCGGCACGTGCGCGCACCGGTTCAGATAACCGAACGCTTCGCCGCCGTATCGGACGAAGAACACGACCGCGTCGCCGCTCGCTTCGGTCGCGTTGACGCGCACGCCCGCGCCGCCATCGACGAGTTCGTCGGACGCGCATACCCGCACCGGTTCGCTCATGCGTGCTCCCGCAGCCAGCCGGCGAGCGACGCGACGCTGTCGGCGCAGTACTGCGGCTTGAGCGCCGCGAGAGAATCGGCCGGATGCGCGCCATAACCGACGCCGACGCCCGCCGCGCCCGCGTTGATCGCCATCTGCAGATCGTGCGTCGTGTCGCCGATCATCACCGTGCGCCCGAGATCCTGCCCGAGCTCGCGCGTGAGTTCCTGCAACATTGCGGGATGCGGCTTCGAGAACGTTTCGTCCGCGCAGCGCGTGCTGTCGAAGAGGCTCGTGAGCCGCGATTCGTCGAGCGCGCGATTCAGTCCGACGCGGCTCTTGCCCGTCGCGACCGCGAGAAAATAGCCGAGATCGCGCAATTCCTGCAGCAGTTCGCGCACGCCGCCGAAGAGTTCGGTTTTCTGGCCCATCGTCAGGAAATGGAAGCGGTAACGTTCGGCCAGGCGCGGATAGTCGGACGGATCGAGCGTCGGCGCGCATATCTGCAGCGCGTCCTTCAGGCCGAGGCCGATCACATAGCTCGCGGATTCATCGGCGGGAACCGGCAGCCCGAGGTCGCGGCACGCGGCCTGAATGCTGCGCGTGATGTGGACGGTCGAATCCATCAGCGTGCCGTCCCAGTCGAAAACGATCAGATCGAATTGCTGCCGCGCCATTTACTCGGTCTCCCGGTTTTTCAGTTGTTCGATGAACCGTTTGCACTCGACGGGCAGCGGCGCTTCGAATTGCAGCGGCTCGCCCGTCGCCGGGTGCGTGATTTTCAGTCGATACGCGTGCAAAAACATGCGTTTCAGCGACGGTTTCGCGCTCGGGCGGGCCAATTCCTTGTTCAGCGCGAAATCGCCGTATTTGGCGTCGCCCGCGATCGGCAGGCCGATGCTCGCCATGTGCACGCGAATCTGGTGCGTGCGGCCGGTTTTCAGCTCTGCCTCGACCCACGCGTAGTCGCGCCAGCGCTCGATCAGATTGAAGACCGTATGCGACGGCAGCCCGTTCTCCTGGATTCGCACGCGCCGCTCGCCATCCGCTGCGACATATTTATGCAACGGCGCCTTGACGATGCGCCGGCGGCCCCAGTCGCTCTGCCAGTCGCCGTGACCGCACGCGTAATAGCGCTTGTCGACCCGATTTTCGCGAATCTGCTCGTGCAGCCCGACGAGCGCCTGGCGCTTCTTGGCGAGCATGAGCACGCCCGACGTCTCGCGATCCAGCCGATGCACCAGTTCGAGAAATTTTGCGTGCGGCCGCGCATTGCGCAACTGCTCGATGACGCCGAACGCGACGCCGCTGCCGCCATGCACCGCGACGCCGGACGGTTTATCGATGACGATCAGATGGTCGTCCTCGAAGAGAATCGGGAATTCGGCGGCGGGCGCGTTCGACGACACCGGCGCCGCGTCCTGCTGCGCGATGCGGATCGGCGGCACGCGCACGAGATCGCCCAACTCGAGCCGGTAAGCCGCGTCGATGCGTCCCTTGTTCACGCGCACTTCGCCACTTCGGAGAATGCGGTAAATATGGCTCTTCGGGACGCCCTTGCAGACGCGCAGCAAAAAATTGTCGATCCGCTGACCGGCGGCCGTTTCGTCGACTTCGATCATCGACACTTGTTCGCTTGCGACCTGTTTATGGGATGTTTTGCCTAACTCATTCATTCTGAATATAATTTGCGAGCAGCCTGAAAAGGTCGACGCTTAGGATCAAGCAGCGGCCGAATTATTCAGACTGTATCGGTGCAAGCGATAAACCATCATTTTACTTGCGCCCAAGGTCGGTTGCTCACCCGGAAAATCGAGAGCGACGAGTTGCACGCACGGCGATATCACCGGCAAGGACGGAGCCCACAGGCGCGTTCGGTCGAGTCGATCGCCGACGGTAACGGATTTTTGGTCAAAAAGAATTTTATCGGCGAGAAGCGACGGCGCCCGGCAAAACCGGATGCCAGCCCGGATCGACCCTGCCGTCGAGCGGGAGAAAAAGGCAAATCGACGCTCGCCGATTTTGCGAACAACTGACGGCGAAATCGCTGCTGCGCTGATTTCTGCGAAGCGCGACAACGCCGCAAACGAGGCGAGACATGCGGCCGCGAGCCGACGGGAGCCGACAGAAACAAGTCGGGCCCGCGGCCGTGCCGGCGCGGCAAGGCAGCAAAGAGGATCGGTTACGAAGCATCGCGCCGGTTTGCGCGAGACCGCTCTTCCTCGCGGCCGCCGTTGGGAGGAATCAGGCTCTTTGCAAGAGCGCAGGCCGGTTCGGCGCGTCCATTTTGAGACGCGGAGCCGCAGCGCCGCCGTTCATCCTCGCCACGAGCCGAGCGATCTGTCGTACGTCTCGCAGTTGCTTCGCAATGCGCCCCACGGCGCGGCTGTCCGATGCGGAAGCCGCGGCCTGCTTTCGGCAATTCTCCCGCCAGAAGTCCCGCTCCAGCGTGCTTTGTGACAACACACAAAAAAGCGTGGCACGCCCACCTTCCCGCTTCGCGCGCGTGATGCATCAGTCACCGACGCCGATTCGCACGACGAGGGAGGACGGAGCCATTCTGGAGCCGTTTCATGAAACGAATGCTGTTTAACGCGACGCAGCAAGAGGAATTGCGCGTCGCCATCGTCGATGGGCAGAAGCTCATCGATATCGACATCGAAACCGCCGGGCGCGAACAGCGCAAAGGCAACATCTACAAGGGAGTCGTCACCCGCATCGAGCCGTCGCTCGAAGCCTGCTTCGTCAACTACGGTGAAGACCGCCACGGCTTCCTGCCGTTCAAGGAAGTCGCCCGCCAGTATTTCCGCGATGGCGTCGAGATGCGCTCCGCGCGCATTCAGGACGCGCTGCGCGAAGGCCAGGAACTCATCGTCCAGGTCGAGAAGGAAGAGCGCGGCAACAAGGGCGCGGCGCTGACCACGTTCATCTCGCTGGCCGGACGTTACCTCGTCCTGATGCCGAACAACCCGCGCGGCGGCGGCGTGTCGCGCCGCATCGAAGGCGACGAACGGCAGGAACTGCGCGAAACCATGGCGCAGCTCGAACTGCCGGAAGGCATGAGCATCATCGCGCGCACGGCGGGTATCGGCCGTTCGGCGGAAGAGCTCCAGTGGGACCTGAACTACCTGATGCAACTGTGGCGCGCGATCGAAGCCGCGTCGCAGAGCGGCGTCGCCGGCCAGCCGATGCTCATTTATCTCGAATCGAGCCTCGTCATCCGCGCGATTCGCGACTACTTCCAGCCGGATATCGGCGAAATTCTCATCGACACGACCGAAATCCATGACCAGGCGCGCGCCTTCATGGATATCGTGATGCCCGACAACCTCTCGAAGGTGAAGCGCTATCACGACGACGTGCCGCTCTTCTCGCGCTTCCAGATCGAGCATCAGATCGAAACCGCGTACTCGCGCACGGTGCCGCTGCCGTCGGGCGGCGCGATCGTGATCGATCACACCGAGGCGCTCGTCGCCATCGACGTGAACTCGGCGCGCGCGACCAAGGGCGCGGACATCGAGGAAACCGCGACGCGCACCAATCTCGAAGCCGCCGACGAAGTCGCGCGTCAGCTTCGTCTGCGCGATCTGGGCGGGCTGATCGTGATCGATTTCATCGACATGGAATCGGCCAAGAGCCAGCGCGAAGTCGAGCAGCGCCTGAAAGATGCGTTGAAGCACGACCGCGCCCGCGTACAAATGGGCAAGATTTCGCGCTTCGGCCTGATGGAACTGTCGCGTCAGCGCCTGCGTCCGGCGCTGTCGGAAGGCAGCCACGTGACGTGCCCGCGCTGCAACGGCACGGGTCACATCCGCGATACCGAATCGTCCGCGCTGCAAGTGCTGCGGATCATTCAGGAAGAAGCGATGAAGGAAAACACCGCGGCGATCCATTGCCAGGTGCCGGTCGAGGTGACCGCCTTCCTGCTCAACGAAAAGCGCTCGGAAATCAACAAGATCGAGTCGCGCTTCAAGGTCAATGTCGTCCTGATTCCGAACAAGCATCTCGAAACGCCGCACTACAAGCTTGAGCGTCTGCGTCACGACGATGCGCGTCTCGACGATCCGCGCGCGTCGTGGAAGATGGCCGTCGAAGCGGCGAGCGAGCTCGAATCGGAGACCGGCTACAGCAAGCGCACCGAAGAGGTGAAGCCGAAGCAGGAAGCCGCCGTGAAGGGCATCACGCCCGAGAAGCCCGCGCCGAGCGCGCCGGTGAAGCCCGCGCCCGTCGAGGCCGCGCCCGCGCCGACGCCCGTTCCGGCGAGCGGCGGATTCATCGCGTGGATCAAGAATCTGTTCGGCATTCAGCCTGCGCCGCAACCCGCGCCGGCTCCGGTCGAAGCGCAACCGGCCACGCGCGCGCCGCGCGAACGCGGTGAACGCACCGGCGGCGGCGATCGCAACCGCAATCGACGTAGCGGTGGCGCCGCGCGCGAAGGCGCTGCGGCAGGCACGGCGGCGGGCGCCAACGGCGCCGCGCGCCAGGGCGGCCGTCGCGAGGATCGCGAGGCGCGTGGCGGACGCGAAGGTCGTGAACTGCGCGAAGTCCGCGAGCCGCGTGAGGCTCGTGAACCGCGCGAGGCACGCGAAGCACGCGAGCCGCGCGAGGCACGCGAACCGCGTGAAGCGCGCGACCGCAACGCGGAACGCGCAGCGCGTCCGGAAGCAACCGAACGTCCGGAACGCCGCGAGCGTCCGGATCGTGGCGAACGCGCCGAGCGTGGCGACCGCGCTGAACGAACCGAGCGCGCGGAACGCGGCGAGCGTCGCAAGCCGCAACCGGAAGCCGCCGTCGAGGCGCTGACGCAAGGCGAAACGGTGCCGTCGGAAATCGTCGAAGCGGCGCAAGCCAATGCGGACGCGCAAGTGGCCGGCATCGATGCGGCATCCGACGCGGCGGCCGCACGTGACGGCGAAGAGCGTCGTCGCCGTCGCCGTGGGCGTCGTGGCGGTCGTCGCGAGCGCGAAGAAGACGGCATGACGGTGAATCACGCGGCGGACGTCGCCGAAGCAGAAGGCGCAGCAGAGAGCACTTCGGCGCAAGCCGGCGTGTTTGATGCGGAAGCCGCGCAGGAAGCGGCTGCACGTCGCGAACCCCGCCCGGCCGCGCCGCAACCGGTGGAAGCGTCGGTGCAGCAACCGGCCGCTCAGCCGCTCGAAGCGAAGCCGCAAGAGCAAGCGCCCGCCGCTGCGGAGGAAGCGCCGGTCGCCAAGACTGTTGAGGCCGAGCCTTTCGAACTGAAGGCGCAAACGCCCGAACCGACGAACTTCGATCTCTTCGCCAAGCCCGCTCCGGCACCGGAGGTCGAGAATCCGTTCGGTCCGGAGCCGAAGGTCGCCGAGACGAAATTGGCCGATCCGTTCGCACCCGCGTCCGCGCCGGTCGCATCCGAAGAGCCGAAGCCCGTGGAAACGGCGCCGACGCCCGTCGAGCCGGTCGCGGCCGAGCCTGCCGAAGTCGCCGAGCCGGTGAAGACCGCCGCTGTCGCATCGACGCCCGAAGCGACGGCCGTCGAGCCAGTGAAGCCGGTCGAGATCGCGCAAGCGCAGACGCAAGCGCCGGTCTTCGCGCCGGAGCCTGTCGCAGTCGTCGACGAGCCGGTGAAAGTCGCTGCGCCCGCCGCGCCTGCAACGTCGACGCCGATCGCCGTCGACACCCTTCAGCCGATGCTGGAGCGTGCGGGCCTCGTCTGGGTGAACACCGACGAAGGCAAGCTGCGCGAAGCCAATGCCGCCGCCGCACGCGAGCCGGCTGCGGTGCGCGTGCCGCGCGAACGCAAGGCACTTCCGCCGGCCGACACCGCGCCCATGCAGCAAGTGGAAACCAGCAAGCAGGCCCACTAAGCGCGCGCGTCCCGTTCACTCCGGTGAACGGGCAAAAGCCAGAAACGCCATCGATCCCCGATCGATGGCGTTTTTTTGCGTCGTAAAACGGCTGAACCGAGGGAAAACCGCGACTCCGTGGCAGTGCGTCCCGATGTCCCGCTTCCGTTAGAATGGAACGATCCAACCATTATTCGAACAAGGCCGAAGCGGCCGAGCCGAGCCCCGAGTCATCATGCCCCGACGCATCATTCCTCTCGCCGATGTCAGCGCGATCCCGGATTTCTCCGGCGCCGCGACATCGCCGTCCGGGCTGCTCACGGACACGCTCGCGCGCCCATTGCGGGATTTGCGCATTTCCGTGACAGATCGCTGCAACTTTCGCTGCGTGTACTGCATGCCACGCGAAGTGTTCGATAAGGATTACCAGTTTCTCCCGCACGCCGCCCTGCTCTCGTTCGAGGAAATCGAGCGCCTCGCGCGCGTATTCGTCGCGCATGGCGTGGAAAAGATTCGCCTTACGGGCGGCGAGCCGCTTCTGCGCAAGAACATCGAATTCCTGATCGAGCGGCTCGCGCTGTTGCGCACGCCGGAAGGCCGCCCGCTCGATCTGACGCTCACGACGAACGGCTCGCTCCTCGCGCGCAAGGCGAAGTCGCTGAAGGACGCGGGTTTGTCGCGCGTCACAGTGAGCCTCGATGCGCTCGACGACGCCCTCTTTCGCCGCATGAACGATGCCGATTTCGCGGTCGCCGACGTGCTGAACGGCATCGAGACGGCGCAAGCCGCCGGGCTCGCTCCGATCAAGGTGAACATGGTCGTGAAGCGCGGCACGAACGATCAGGAAATCGTCCCGATGGCGCGCCATTTCAAAGGCAGCGGCGCGGTTCTGCGTTTCATCGAATATATGGATGTCGGCGCGTCGAACGGCTGGAACATGAGCGAAGTGCTGCCTTCGGTGCAAGTGGTCGAACGCATCGACGCGCACTTTCCGCTGGAACCGCTCGAAGCCCACACGGCCGCGGAAACGGCGCAGCGCTGGGGCTATCGCGACGGCAGCGGTGAAATCGGCGTGATTTCGAGCGTCACACGCGCGTTTTGCGACTCGTGCACGCGTGCCCGGCTCTCGACGGAAGGCAAGCTGTATCTGTGTCTCTTCGCGGTTTCCGGCCACGACCTGCGCGGACTGATCCGCAGCGGCGCGGGCGACGACGAAGTCGCCACAGCCATCGCGCGAATCTGGGAGGCGCGCGGCGACCGGTATTCGCAATTGCGCGGCAGCGCATCGGCGCCATCTCGCGACGATGCACGTCGCGTCGAGATGTCGTACATCGGCGGCTGAGCGCGGCGGATCGTTCGTGCTGAGCGCTCATTCATCGTCCAGCGTCACGGCGCTCGTGCTCGCGGGCGGACGCGGCTCGCGCATGGGCGGCATCGACAAGGGCATGCAGCCGTTTCGCGGTGAGCCGCTCGCGTTGCACGTGATGCGGCGCATCGCGCCTCAGGCGGGCGCGCTTCTGATCAGCGCAAATCGTTCCATCGAAGACTACGCGCGCCTCGGCGCGGCATTCGGCGCGCGCGTTGTCGCGGACGCGCGCGCGGATTTCCCCGGGCCGCTCGCCGGCATCGCCGCTGCGTTGCGCGTTGCGAGCACCGAATTCGTTCTGACCGCGCCTTGCGACGCCCCTTTCGTCGACGAACACATCGGCGCCGCGTTGATGCAAGCACTCGACGCGCACGGCGGCGACGTTGCATACGCAGCAACAATCGACGCGTCGGGCGAAGTCATGGCCCACCCCGTTTTCGCGTTGCTGCGTACATCGCTCGCCGACGACCTGGACGCCTGGCTGGACGCGGGCGAGCGCAAGGTGCGCGCGTGGTACGCGCGCCACAAGGCGGTGGAAGTCCAATTTCACGACGAACGCGCGTTTTACAATATCAACGATTTACAGCAGCTCGCCGATCTGGAACGCCGCTGACTCGTTCAACCGGCTGCCCGCTCACATCGCCATTGCGGGCGCTCAACCACCGCGCGGCCACGTGCTGCTTCGCCGGATTCCGGCCGCGATCCACGCCGATTCATGACCACGTCCAAGGATTTTTCCGCCTGCGTCGCCCACTACGATCCGAATGCGCTGCCCGTTGAAGCCGCGCAGGAAATCGTGCGTCAGTGGGCCATGCCGCGCATGCGGGACGCGCAGATCGAGCGCGTGAGCCTGTTCGACGCGCTCGGCCGCGTGCTCGCCGAGGATGTGATCTCGCCCATCGACGTCCCCGCTTACGACAATTCCGCGATGGACGGCTACGCGTTCGCCGGCGATGTGCTCTCGCGCGGTGGCGATACGGTCGGCTTGTCCGTCGCGGGCACGGCGCTCGCCGGGCGGCCGTTCGAAGGCGCGCCGGGCGCGGATCAATGCGTGCGGATCATGACGGGCGCGCTCATCCCGGCCGGCTGCGACACGGTCGTGCCGCAGGAGTTCGTCACGCGCGAAGGCGACGCGATCCGCTTTTCGCCGGCGACGATCCGTGCCGGCCAGAATCGCCGCCTCTCCGGCGAGGATCTCGCGAAAGGCAAGCCGGCGCTGCTCGCGGGTCGCGTCGTGCGGGCATCGGATCTCGGTTTGCTCGCGTCGCTCGGTATCGGCGAAGTGTCGGTTCGCAGGCGGCTCACCGTCGCCTTCTTTTCGACGGGCGACGAATTGCGTTCGGTCGGCGAAACGCTGAACCCTGGCAGCCTTTACGACAGTAATCGCTACACGCTCTTCGCAATGCTCAAGCGGCTCGGCGTCGAAACCGTCGATCTGGGTATCGTGCGCGACGATCGCGCCTCGCTCGAAAAGGCGCTGCGTCATGCGACCGAAAGCGCCGATGTCGTCATCAGTTCGGGCGGCGTGTCGGTTGGCGATGCGGACTTCACGCGCGCGCTGATGAATTCGCTCGGCGACGTCGCCTTCTGGAAGATCGCGATGCGCCCCGGCCGCCCGCTGGCATTCGGCCGGCTGTGGTCGGGCGAGCGCCCGGGCACGGGCGAGTCGGCGCTCTTCTTCGGGTTGCCGGGGAACCCGGTCGCCGTAATGGCGACGTTCTACTTCATCGTGCGCGAGGCGCTTCTGGCGATGTCGGGCGCGATGCGCCAGCCGCTCACCGTCATCCGCGCGCGCGCCGCCGAGCCGATGAAAAAGCGCGCGGGCCGCACCGAGTTCCAGCGCGGAATCGCGACGCGCGACGACGACGGGCGCTTTCGCGTCGTCACCACCGGTCCGCAGGGTTCCGGCGTGCTGAGTTCGATGAGCGAAGCGAACTGCTTCATCGTGCTCGAACACGCGCGCGGCGACGTCGAAGCGGGCGACGAAGTCGAAATCGTGCCGTTCGACGGCCTGATCTGATCCGGCGCCGCCGCCAGCCGGTACAAACATTCCTACATCGATAGACGGGGCTTTCCTTCCATGAAAAAGCAGATTTCATTCATCGCACCGGGACAGACCGCCAAGGCGCTGATCCTCGTGTACCTGACTTTCAGCGTGCCCATTGTGCTGCTCGGCGTCGTGGTCGCGTTCGTGCGATACGGCTCGGTGGAAGTGAGCACCGTCACGAGCGCGCTGCTCCTGAACGCGATTCTCGGTTTCATCCTGCTGTGGATCGCGTGCCACGCGTACAACTGGGTGGCCTCGCGTTTCGGCGGCATCGAGATCGTGCTCTCCGACGCGCCGGAGGAAGCGTGAGCGCCCCGATCATCCGCGCGGCCTCGCCCGCCGACGTCGCCGCGATCTTCGGCCTGATGTACGAGCTGGCCGAGTTCGAGAAGCTCACGCATCTGTTCATCGCGACGGAGCAAGGCGTGCATGACGCGCTCTTCGGCGCACGACCGGCCGCTGAAGCGCTCGTCGCGGAAGTCGAAGGCGAAATCGTCAGCTATGCGCTCTTCTTCCAGAACTTCTCGACCTTCCTCGGCAAGCGCGGCCTGTATCTCGAAGACCTCTACGTGCGTCCTTCGATGCGCGGCAGCGGCCTCGGGACGCTGATGCTGAAAAAGCTCGCCGCGCTCGCGGTCGAGCGCCAGTGCGGCCGCTTCGAATGGTCGGTGCTGGACTGGAATCAGAACGCCATCGATTTCTACGAAAAGATGGGCGCGACCGTGCTGCCCGACTGGCGCATCGTGCGCGTGACGGGCGAGCCGCTCGAACGCCTCGCGTCCTGAATCGCGTCCTGCATCACGGCTCGTCGTCGCCTTCGGGCGATGACGGATCGCCGAACGCCTCGCCCAACAACCCCGCCGCCTGTTCGCCGGGCAACGCCTCGACATCCCGAAGGCGCTTGCCCATCTGCCGCGTGCGCGTCTGCGCCGCTTCGATCGAGCGCGTCACCGTTTCGAGCTGCGACTTTGTTCGCGCCAGCACTTCGCCGAACTTGCCGAACTCAGTCTTCACCGCGCCGAGCACCTGCCACACTTCGCTGGAACGCTTCTCGATGGCCAGCGTGCGGAAGCCCATCTGCAGGCTGTTGAGGAGCGCGGTCAGCGTCGTGGGTCCCGCGACGGTCACGCGAAAATCGCGCTGCAACGAATCGCTCAGGCCAGGACGGCGCAAGACTTCCGCGTAGAGACCTTCGGTCGGCAGGAAGAGCAATGCGAAGTCCGTCGTGTGCGGCGGCGCAACGTACTTCTGCGCGATCGATTTCGCCTCCGCGCGCAAGCGCCCTTCCAGCGCGCGCGACGCGTCCTCGACACCGGCCGGGTCCGCGCGTTCCTGCGCATCGATCAGACGCTCGTAGTCCTCGCGCGGAAATTTCGCGTCGATGGGCAGCCACACGGGCGTAGCCACGTCGCCCGGCGCACCCGGCGCGTCGTGCCGGCCAGGCAGCCTGATCGCGAACTCGACGCGTTCGTTGCTCTTCGGAACCGTCGCGACGTTCTTCGCGTACTGATCGGGCGTGAGCAACTGTTCCAGCAGCGCTTCGAGCTGCACTTCGCCCCAGATGCCGCGCGTCTTGACGTTGGTCAGTACCTTCTTCAGATCGCCGACACCCGCCGCGAGCGTCTGCATCTCGCCGAGTCCCCGATGCACCTGCTCCAGCCTGTCGGAGACGAGCTTGAACGACTCGCCGAGCCGTTGCTCCAGCGTCGCGTGCAACTTTTCGTCGACGGTGCGGCGCATCTCGTCGAGCTTCGTCGCGTTGTTCGCCTCGATGTCCTTCAGGCGCGCTTCGAGCGTCGCGCGCACTTCGCCGAGCCGCCGCTCGTTCGCTTCGGAAAGCTGCGCGAGATGCAGCGACATGGAATCGGCGAAGCGCTTCAACGCGTTGCCCTGATCCTCGCGCGCCTGCTGGCTTTGCTGTGCGAGCTGCTGCGCAAGCGCGTCGAATTGCGCGTTCTGCACGTTCGACGTGCTCGCCAGTTGCGTCGAAAGCGTCTGATGGAATTGCGCGAAGCCGCTTTGCGATTCCATGCGCGAGACGCGCGCGCTCTCCGCGATATCGCCACGCAAGCCGCGTTCGAGCCGTTCCTGCGCGCGCGCGTGTGCCTCGCCCATGTCGTTGACGCGATCGGTGAGCGCTTCGAACTCGTCGAAGATGACCGCGTTCGAATTGCGCCGCATCGTCATGACGAGCGCGACGAGCGAGACCACCAGCGCGATCGCCAGCACGGCGATCGCGCCAACCAGCAGTTCCATCATTTCTTCAGTACGTCCGGATTGATCGGGTTCGGCGGATTGCCTGCGCGCGGCCCTTCGCCCAGCGCGGCGATGAGATTGTCGGCCGCGAGATTGGCCATCGCGCGGCGCGTGCCTTCGGTCGCGCTCGCGATATGCGGCGTCAGCACGACGTTGTCGAGCAGCAGGAAATCCGGGTTGAAATTCGGCTCGCCCTCGAACACGTCGATGCCCGCCGCCGCGATGCGCTTGTCGCGCAACGCCGCGATCAACGCCGCATCGTCGACGATGCCGCCGCGCGCGATATTCGTCAGCGTCGCCGTCGGCTTCATCAGCGCGAGTTCGGCCGCGCCGATCGTATGATGGCTTTCCTTCGAGTAAGGCACGACGAGCACGACATGATCCGCGCGCTTGAGCAGATCTTCCTTCGACGCGTACTCGGCATTCAGCTCGCGCTCGATTTCCGGCGCGACGCGCGAACGGTTGTGATACATCACGCGCATGTTGAAGCCGGCCGCGCGCCGCGCCAGCGCCTGCCCGATGCGCCCCATGCCGATCACGCCGAGCGTCGAGCCGTAGACATCGGTGCCGAGGAACGAGTCGAACGACCACTTCTGCCACTTGCCCGCGCGCAGAAAGTGCTCGGATTCGGTGACGCGACGCGCCGCCGCCATCATCAGCGCCCAGCCGAAATCGGCCGTGGTTTCGTTCAGCACGTTGGGCGTGTTGGCGCCGAGCACCTTGTGCGCGTCGAACGCCTGCATGTCGAAGTTGTTGTAGCCGACCGCCATGTTCGCAACGACCTTCAGATTCGGCGCGCCCGAAAGCTCTTTCTCGCCGACCATCTCGCCCGCCGTGAACGCGCCGTCCTTGTCGGCGAGACGCCGCGCGAACTCTTCCTGCGGGAGCACGTCGCCGAGATTCACATCGACATCGAAATGCTGCTTCAGTCGCTCGATCACGTCGGGAAAAGTGGGACGCGCTACCAGCACTTTCTTCTTCATCGGTTGCTCCTAGAAAAATAGCCAGCCCACAACGGCGAAAAGCGGCAAGAGAATCGCGCCCGACCACGCCATGAAACCGAAGAAACTCGGCATGCGTACGCCGCGCGATTCGGCGATCGCCTTCACCATGAAATTCGGCGCATTGCCGATATACGTGTTCGCGCCCATGAAGACCGCGCCCGCGGAGATGGCGGCGAGCGTCGTGGCGTCGCTGGTCATGAGCGTGCGTGCGTCGCCGCCCGCGAGATTGAAGAAGACGAGGTAGGTCGGTGCGTTGTCGAGAAACGACGACAGAAGACCGGTCGCCCAGAAATAGGCGATGTCGACGGGCTTGCCCTGCGCATCCGACACCGCGTGCACGATGCCCGCGAACGCGCCCGATTCACCCGCGCGCAGGATCGTGATGACCGGCGCGATGGTGATGAAGATCGCCGCGAAGAGCTTCGCGACTTCCTCGATGGGCGCCCAGTCGAACGCGTTCCCCGCGCGCGCGCTTTTCGGCGTGAGCGCGAGCGATGCGAGCAGCACGGCGACGAGCAGCACGTCGCGCACGAGATTCTGCAACTGGACATGCGTGCCGAAGATGTCGAACGTGATGCCGGGTTTCCAGATGCCGCTCATCAGCACGAGCACGACGATCGCCGCGAGCAGCGCGAAATTGATCTTGCCGTCGATGCCGAGCGGAGGCGTATCCGGCGTCGGGTCGAGAAACGCGGGCCGCGCGTCGTGCCTGCGCCAGTAGAAACTGTCCAGCACGAAGAACACCGCGAGGAGCACGGCGCAGACGAAGAGCATCGGCAGCGCGAGATGCACGGTAGTCCAGAAGAAGCCGACGCCGTTGAGAAAGCCGAGAAAAAGCGGCGGATCGCCGAGCGGCGTGAGCGAGCCGCCTGCGTTCGCGACGAGAAAGATGAAGAACACGACGACATGCACGACGTGCTTGCGATTGTCGTTCGCGCGCAAAAGCGGACGGATCAGCAGCATGGCCGCGCCCGTCGTGCCCATGACGCTCGCGAGCGCGGTGCCGAGCGCGAGCAGTCCGGTATTGAGATGAGCCGAGCCGTGCAGGTTGCCGCGCACGCAAATGCCGCCCGCGACCGTATACAGCGCTGCGAGCAGAATGATGAACGGCACGTACTCTTCGAGCATCGCGTGGACGAGCACGCTGCCCGCCGTGCCGACACCGAACGCAAGCCCGAACGGCGCGAGGAACGCGATCGCCCACCCCGCCGCGATCTTGCCGAAATGGTGATGCCAAACCTTCGGCGCGACGAGCGGAAACACCGCGATGGAAAGCAGGATGCCGACGAACGGTATGCCCCATGTGGCCGGGAGCGTCGCGCCGTCGGGCGTCGCAGCAGCGGCCGGCGCCGCGATCAGCGCCAGCATCGCGCAAGGCACGTACAAAACCAGACGCCGCATTGACTCACGCTCCGCGCACGACGATCACATGCACGCGATACGGCCCATGCGCGCCGAGCACGATGGTCTGTTCGATATCGCCGGTGCGCGACGGACCCGACACGAAGTTCACCGCGCGCGGCAACTCGCCGCGCTCGGCGCGCATCAACGCGAATGCATCTTCATGCGCGGCGACGATGCGCGACGCCGGCACGATCGCGATATGCGTCTGCGGCAAGAGCGCGCCGGATGCGGGCGTCTGCGCGCCCGAGAGCAGCACGAGCGAACCGGTTTCAGCCGTCGCGCAGAAGCAGCCGGTGATGCCGACGAGATCTTCATCGGCAGGCTTGCGAAACGCCGCCCGAATGCCCGCTTCGGACCAGCGCAGATGAGCAAGCGCGGGCCACGCGACGACATCGACGGGAAGGTTCAGCGATTGGAGATAGCGCACGGCTTCGGCGGGCGCATCGTCGATCGATTCGACTTCGGCGACGGTCGTGGAAAGACGCTCCGCTTCGAGCGTGAAGCGCGCGATGAGCTCGTCACGCGTCTGAGGCAACGGAGGACGCGGACCCGCCGGATGTCGCTCGACATACTCGTCTGCGCCAGCGCGCTCGGCATCCGTAGCCGTGCCGCGACGGCCCTGCGCGCTGCGAATGCGCGCGAGAATATTGCGGCGCGCGTCCGATGTATCCATGGTGCCGTCCTCATGTTGGCGTGCTTGAGATTCGTGCGCGCCGCGATGATTTACGACGCGTCCGAATTATAGCGAGCGGCATACACGCACGAACCTCGGCCGAACGGCATAGGCCGAATGGACGAATGCGCGTCGCTCAGTCGTCGCCGACCGGCTGCTCGATGCCGAAGACCTGACGCAGATAGGCGAGATACGCCTTGTCGTCGCACATGTTTTTGCCGGGCGAATCGGAGAGTTTCGCGACCGGCTGACCGTTGCATCGAACCATCTTGATGACGATCTGCAGCGGCTGATAGCCGAGATCGTTGGTGAGATTCGTGCCGACGCCGAACGCGAGCTGGCAACGTCCGCGAAAACGCTCGTACAACTGCAGCACCTTCGGGATATCGAGCGCGTCGGAGAACACCAGCACTTTGGTGCGCGGGTCGCAGCGGTTTTCTTCGTAATGCCGGATGAGGCGCTCGCCCCAATCGAAGGGATCGCCCGAATCGTGGCGCGCGCCGTCGAACAGCTTGCAAAAGTACATGTCGAAGTCGCGCAGAAACGCCTTCATGCCGTAGACGTCCGACAGCGCGATGCCGAGGTCGCCGCGATATTCCTTCGCCCACATCTCGAAGCCGAAGATCTGCGAGTCGCGCAGACGCGGGCCGAGCGCCTGACACGCCTGCAAGTACTCATGCGCCATCGTGCCGAGCGGCCGCAAGCCGTGCTTCATCGCATAGAAGCAGTTGCTCGTGCCGGCGAACTGCGCGCCGAGCTTGTCCTTCAGCGTGAGCACGACTTCCTCGTGCCACTGCCCCGAAAAACGGCGGCGCGTGCCGTAATCGGCGATCTTGCAGTCCGAATATTCGGGTGGCGTGGCAAGCAGCTTGATCTTGTCGCGCAGGCGCTCGCGGCCGGTTTCATACTCGGGCTTGCGCTGCGTGTTGCGGAAATAGACTTCGTTGACGATCGCGAGCACCGGAATCTCGAAGAGAATCGTGTGCAGCCACGGCCCTTCGATCTCGATGTCGATCTCGCCGTTCTTCTTGGGCGACGGCGAAATGCGGATCGACTTTTCATTCAGATGGAAGAGCGCGAGGAAATCGATGAAGTCGCTCTTGATGAAGCGCATGCGCCGCAGATAATCCAGTTCCTCTTCCTTGAAGCGCAGATTGCAAAGCTGGCGCACTTCGTCGCGAATTTCATCGATATACGGCACGAGATCGACATTCGGCGTGCGGCAGCGGAAGCGATATTCGACATGCGCCGCGGGGAAGTGATGCAGCACGACCTGCATCATCGTGAACTTGTAGAGGTCGGTATCGAGCAGCGAATTGATGATCATGGTTCTGACGGGAACATCCACGCGAATGGACCGCGCGCTTTGCCTGCTTGCCAGCGCGCAGCCCGAGGCCTTTAGGGTCATGTTACCCGAATGTCCGCGCGGACATGATCCGCGCCCTGCCCTTTTGCGACGCCGCGCATACATACATCACGAATCGATATAAAGAGCGCTTCGCGCGCCGCGCGCCCACTTTTACCGTTACGCTACAATATGCGTTTCGGCAAGCGCACCTTCCGGCCCATGCAGCCGCCAGGGCGCCGCCCCCACGAATTCCGCATGCAGGAGCCTGAATGACTCACGTTGTGACCGAAAGCTGCATCAAGTGCAAGTACACCGATTGCGTGGACGTGTGCCCGGTGGATTGCTTCCGCGAAGGTCCCAACTTTCTCGCGATCGATCCCGACGAGTGCATCGACTGCGCCGTGTGCGTCGCCGAGTGCCCGGTGAACGCTATCTACGCCGAAGAAGATGTGCCTGGCGACCAGCAGCACTTCACCGAACTGAACGCTGAACTCGCGCGTAACTGGCCGAGCATCACGAAGACGAAAGGCTCGCTTCCGGAAGCGGACGAGTTCAAGGACGTCAAGGAAAAGCTGAGTCTGCTCGAGCGTTGATTGTTGCGCTCGCCGACGCACGCGCTTCATTTGATTGCAAAAAATGCGTATCAAATGAAGATTGAGCGTTGACACGCCAAAAGCAGCCCCCTATAATTCCGCTTCTCTGCTGTAGATGTTCCCCGATAGCTCAGTCGGTAGAGCGCCGGACTGTTAATCCGTAGGTCCCTGGTTCGAGCCCAGGTCGGGGAGCCAAAAACTCCAGCAAGTCGGTTTCAAAAGAGCTCGGTCAGTTGGCTGAGTTTTTATTTCAGTTGTAGATGTTTCAGTTGTTCCCCGATAGCTCAGTCGGTAGAGCGCCGGACTGTTAATCCGTAGGTCCCTGGTTCGAGCCCAGGTCGGGGAGCCAAAAGCTTCTGTCAAAAAGCCCAGTCGCATGACTGGGCTTTTTGCTTTGTGCGCTGACTTCATCGCTTCACGCAAGCCACACGACGGTCAGCGAACGCACGCCCTGCGCGCCGCGAATCAGCACGCCTTCGATATCCGCCGTCGCCGACGGCCCCGTCACGAGTACCGCATAGCGCGCCGATTTGAAATCGTCGCGTCGATACACCTGCTGCAAGCCCTCGACGAGTTGCGCCGGGTCGAGCAGCACGACGAGATGCTGCGACAGATAGCCGATCGCGTTCACGACGTACTCTTCTTCGCTGAACCACACCGAGCCCGTTTCAGCCACGCCGAAGCGCCCTCGCACGATGCCCACATCGACATCCTGAAGCGATGCCGGCACGGTATCGGATGAAAGCGGCCGCGTGCCGTCGACGCCCGGAACCGCCGATGCAATCACCTTCGCATCGGCAAAGCGTGCCGCGATCAGCGCGTTCACGTCTTCGAGAGTGGCCGCTTCGACGCATGTGCCGCCCATCGCGGTGAGCGCGGTCGTAAAGCGCGCCTTCAGTTCGCCTTCCGGCGACGGGAACACGGGCACGTCCGGGCGCGGACGCGATGCGGGCTGCGCCGCGCGGATCTTCGAGAGAAAAGCTTCGCGAGTCGTCATTTATCGAGCTTCCGGTTTTTCCTGTACCACTCGTGAAAAGTCTCGGCGGGCGCTTCGGGCAGATCGCGGCCGCGTCCCCAGATATTGAGCGGGTTGTAGAGCACGAAGTTGGGCAGGCGCTTCAACGCGCCGCCGAGCGATGCGACCGTCGCACGATAGAGCGTCGGGCTCGCGAGCAGGCGCCCCGCCATCTTCAGCACTTCCTGCTTCACGAACGGCACTTCGTGCTTCTCGGCGATGACCTCGCGCCACTTGTAGATCTGCTCGTGAATGTTCACCTTCACGGGACACACGTTCGTGCAACTGCCGTTCATCGTCGACGCGAACGGCAGCGCGCTATAGCGCTTCAAATCGTGCGTCGGATTGATGATCGCGCCGATCGGACCGGAGTACGTCCCGCCATACGAAAGCCCGCCGCTTCTGCGATACACCGGACACGTATTCATGCACGCGCCGCAGCGGATGCACTTGAGCGAGTACCAGAAATCGTCCATCGCGAGGCGTTCTGAGCGGCCGTTATCGACGAGGATGAAGTGCATCTCCGTGCCCGGACGCGGCGCGCGAAAATGCGACGTGTACTGCGTGATCGGCGAGCCGAGCGCGCTTCTCGACAACATTCGAACGAACACGCCGAGATCGCTGATCGTCGGAATGATCTTTTCGATGCCGATCGACGCGATATGCAGCGGCGGCACGTTCGCCGAAAGATCCGCGTTGCCCTCGTTCGTGCACACGACGACCGTGCCCGTCTCCGCGACCGCGAAGTTGCAGCCCGTCATGCCCGCCGTCTTCTCGCGCACGAAATACGGCCGCGTGTTCATGCGCTGGCTTTCCGCGAGATAGTGGATGTCGCTGTTCCGCGGATCGGTGCCGATCGTCTTGCCGAACAGTTCGGCCACGTCCGCGCGCAGCTTGTGCACGGCCGGCACGACCATATGGCTCGGATCCTGATGATCGAGTTGCTGGATGCGCTCGCCGAGATCGGTTTCCATCACCGTGATGCCGCGCGGTTCGAGATAGTCGCGCATGTAGCACTCGTCGGTGAGCATCGACTTGCTCTTCACGAGCGACGTCATGCCGCGCTCGCTCATCAGCTTGAAGACGAGCGCGTTGTGCTCCTCGGCGTTCGCCGCGAAATGCACGACGACGCCGTTTTTCTCGGCCTCATCGACGAACTGCGCGATGTAATCGGCGAGATTGGACAGCGTGTGTTCCTTGATCGCCGATGCGAGATTGCGCATCGTCTCCCATTCGGGGATGCCGTGCGCCTGCGCGTCGCGCTTGCTGCGCAAGTCCCACAGACGCTTGTCGTGGAACGCAACGTGATCCGGCTTCTGCAGGAACGCGCCCGCCGCCTTCGCGTGATCGATCCGAACGCTTTTGCTCATGCGCGCGCCCCGTTTAGAACCTGCGCGATGTGGATGAACTTCGCATCGGCTTTCATGCGCTCGGCGCAGCCTTGCTGATGCATGAGACACGACATGTCGCCCGACACGATGTACTCCGCGCCCGCGCCGACGTGATCGCGCACCTTGTCCTGACCCATCCGCACGGAGACGGCCTCTTCCGTCACCGAGAACGTGCCGCCGAATCCGCAGCATTCGTCGGGACGCGCGGGCGCGACGAACTCGATACCCCTCACGCGTTCGAGCAGCGTGCGCGGCTTCGAATACGGCGTTCCGGCCACTTCCGAATTCGACGTTTCGCGCAGATGCCGCACCGCGCTGCAACTGTTGTGCAGCCCGACCTTGTGCGGAAATTCGGCCCACGGAAACTCGCGCACCTTCAGCACGTCGTGCAGGAATTCGACGAGCTCGAACGTATTGCGCCGCACCTTCTGCACGGCGCTCGTCTGCTCGATCGCGGTGAAATGCTCGCGTACGTGATGCGTGCAACTCGCCGATGGCCCGACGACATAGTCGTAGTCGGCGAAATTGCGCGCGAACACGCGCTCGGCGCCGGCAGCCTCCTTGTGTGCGCCGCTATTGGCCGTCGGCTGGCCGCAACAGGTCTGATCCTGCGGATAGTCGACGTCCACGCCCAGCCGTTCGAGCAGTTCGAGCGTGGCGATGCCGACTTGCGGATAAAAAGCGTCGATGAAACAGGGGACGAACAAGGCGACTTTCATGACGGGTTCGGCGATTTGGTAAGCTTGGTCTGACCAAGACTTTAATGAGATGCCTCTTTCGTGTCAAACTCGGGCATTCCCCGGCTTTCACCTCGCATTCACGCCGAACGATGACTTTCCAGCCCGTCCATGCGCATTCCTACGCCCGCGTGCGTCTCTCCGATGTCGTGTCGGGACAGATCCGGGAATTGATTTCGAACGGCACGCTGCTGCCGGGCCAGCGCCTGCCCGCCGAGCGCGATCTGGCGGAGCAGTTGAACGTGTCGCGTCCGTCGCTGCGGGAGGCGTTGATCCGTCTGGAGTCGGACGGATTCATCCGCGCGGCCGGGCGCGGCGGTTTTGTCGTATCGGATGTGACCGCGCCGCTCGTGTCGCATCCGCTCGCCGCCCTGCTCGAGCAACAGCCGAACGCGAGCGCCGACGTTCTCGAACTTCGCCACGGCCTCGAAACGCTCTCGACCGCCTACGCCGCCGAGCGCGCCACCGACGACGATCTGGCGCGCATCGCCGCTGCCTTCGACGCGCTGCAAAACGCCGTCGCCGAAAAAAGCACGCGCATCGCGGAGAGAGACGCGGCGTTCCATCTCGCCATCGCGGACGCGACGCACAACGTCGCGCTCACGCACGTCATGCACGGACTCAATGAACTGGTGCGCGAATCGATGCTCACGTCGCACCGTCTCGTCGATTACGACGACGAAGTCGAAGCGAACCTGATGACGCAGCATCGCGCGATCTTCGATGCGATCGTAGCGCGCGATCCGGCGCGGGCGCGGGAGTGCGCGGGCGCGCATCTCGATTACGTGCGCACGCTGTATCGCGATGTTCCCGCGAAGAAAAACCGCGCGGCCTGATCCAATCACATTACGAATCTGTAAGCCGCAAGAAAGTGATGATAGGACGTCGCCTACACGCATTTCGGACACGCACGGCTAACGCGGGCGGCGCATCCTCGCGATACTGAAACCGTCGAAAACAACATGCGAAGGAGGACAACATGCCTTATCTACTCGGATGGCTGCTCGGCGTGCCGGTCATCGTGCTGGTGATTCTGTATCTGATCTTTCATTGACCGCATGCGGGCACGAGATGCATCGAAGAGCCAAGGGCGTCGATACAATACGACGCCCTTTCTCTTTTCCGAAGGATGACGATGAACCGCTCCGTCCTCGCGCTCGCCGCATCGCTCGCACTTTTCTCCGGCGCCGGACTCGCGCACGCGGAGGAAATCGCGAGCGTCAACACCAACTTCCGCTTCACCGGATCGGACCGCGTGACCGTCGATGCGTACGACGATCCGCTCGTCCAGGGCGTCACCTGCTATGTGTCCCGCGCGCGCACGGGCGGCGTGAAAGGCACGCTGGGCATCGCCGAAGATCCGACCGAAGCGTCGATCGCGTGCCGCCAGGTCGGGCCGATCAAGATCGCCGAACCGCTCAAGCAGAAAACCGACGTGTTCTCGGCCGGCATGTCCTTCATCTTCAAGACGCTGCATGTGGTGCGCGTCGTCGATACGAAACGCAATACGCTCGTCTATCTGACTTACAGCGACCGCATCGCGACCGGCAGCCCGAAAAACAGCGTGACGGCGGTTCCGATGCCCGAGGGCACGACCATACCGGTGAAGTGACACGCAACTGTCCGGCCGGGCGCGAAGCAAAGTTGTAAACTGGGCGATTCCGCTTATCTCAGAATTGCTCGATCATGCACGCCGACCGTTTCCGCAATGCCGCACGCTACTGGCGCTCGCCGCTCGTGCCGGACGCGGACATGGTCACGGCCGAATACTACGATCACGAATTCTCGCCGCACTGGCATGACGCCTATACGGTGCCCGTGATCGAGGCCGGCGCGGAGTGCTTCGACTATCGCGGCGCGCATCACGTCGCCGAAGCCGGTTCGGTGCCGGTGATCAATCCCGGCGAAGTGCATACCGGCGCGCGGGCCGTCGATGCGGGCTGGCGCTATCGCGTGTTCTATCTGCCGGTGCCGTTCGTCGAAACTCTCGCGCGCGACCTGTCGGGGCGGCCGGAATCGTCGCCGTGGTTTCCGGATGAAATCATCCGCGATCCCGATCTCGCGCGGCGTTTGCAGATCGCGCATCGCCTGCTGGAAAACGGCGCCGACCCGCTCGCCGCGGAACTGGCGCTCGTCGATGCAGTGACGACGCTGCTCGGACGCCACGCGCTCGAACGTCCGCGCATCGCGCCGCTCGCCGCCGACGCGCACCGCGTCACGACGATGAAATCCCGCCTCGCCGAGGATCTCCTCGAACCCGTCACGCTCGCCGAACTCGCGCAGACGGTCGGTCTCTCGACCTTCCACGCGGCGCGCCTCTTCACGCGCGAAACCGGTCTTGCGCCGCATGCGTGGCGCAATCAGCTGCGGATCGTGCGCGCGCTGCCGGCGTTGCGCGCGGGCGCATCCGTGACGGATGTCGCGGCGGCGAGCGGTTTCACGGATCAGAGTCACTTCACGCGCCATTTCAAGCGCACGTTCGGCGTGCCGCCCGGCCGCTGGCGTTAGGCGGTCCGGCCTCGGGAAAGCGCAAGAACGTACAAGCATTCTCATCGACGTTTTGCGTATCCTCGCTTCCATAGGAGGAAATCTTGAAAGCAACACCTTTGCGCGAATTCGCCGCCGGCGCACGCGACACCATCCCGATGATGATCGGCGCCGCGCCCTTCGGCGTGATCTTCGGCACGCTCGTCACCGCAAGTCCGCTCACGCTCTGGCACGGCCAGTTGATGTCGCTCGTCGTGTTCGCGGGCTCGGCGCAGTTCATCGCGGTCGGCCTGATCGCGTCGCACGCGAGCTTCGCCGTCATTCTGGCGACGACGCTCGTCGTCAATCTGCGTCATGTGCTCTATTCCGCGACGCTCGCGCCGTATGTCGCGCATCTGCCGCGCCGCTGGCGCTGGGCGCTCGCGGGCATGCTCACCGACGAAGTTTTCGCCGTCGCCTACGCGCACTATCAGAAGCGCGCGCCGGACGAGATCGGGCCGCACTACTTCTTCGGCTCCGGCGTCGCGATGTATCTGAACTGGCAGTTGTGGACGCTCCTCGGCCTCCTGTTCGGCGCCGCGTTTCCCGGACTGAAATCGCTCGGGCTCGACTTCGCGATGGTCGCGACGTTCATCGCGATCATCGTGCCGCAGCTCGTCGCCGTGCGTTTCGTCGCGGCGGCGCTCGCATCGGGCGTGCTGTCGTTCGCGTGGCAAGGCTGGCCGTACAAGCTCGGCCTGCTCGCGGCGGTGTTCGTCGGCGTGGCCGTCGGCATGGTGCTCACGCTGATGGCAAACCGTCCGCAAGCGAAGGGCCACGCGAAACATCGTCTGAAGAACGCGAAGGAGCGCACGCAATGAACTACGTCACGCTGATCTTCGGCATGGCGGCCGTTACGTTTGCGATCCGCGCCGCCGTGTTCGTGCTGGGCGAACGCCTGCCCTTTCCGCCGATCGTCCGCACCGCGCTTTCGTTCGTGCCGGTGACGGTGCTCACCGCGATCATCGTGCCGATGACCGTCTCGCCGCACGGTAACGGCGCGGAAATCACCTGGCGCAATCCGCAGCTCGTGGCTGCGATCGTCGCGATCATCGTTTGCGCGTTCACGAAACGGCCGCTTTTGACGATTGCCGTGTCGCTCGCGGTGTTTTTCGCGTGGCAGTTCGCCGTGCTGCGCTAAACGTTTTCTCTCCATCAGCCGTTAAACGGCTTTCAAAGAGCATCGAAGAATCCTCAAGTTCCCGAAGCGCGCGCCGATAACAGAAACGAATGGACTCCGCCTGAGACGCGGCGCCGACAGCTTTTCCCGCCTTCGGAGATCGAAGGCGGAACCGGGAACCAACATGCGTCAAATCACCTTATCGTTACGCGACGAGACCATCGCTTCGCTGCAGCGCGATTTCGAAGCGTTCACGCGTCTGTCGCTGAAGCTGGATCCGCAATTCGTCACGCCTTCGTTCGAGGACTTCCTGCGCGCGAAGCTCCTGGACAACAACACGCCGCTCACCGAGCAGGCGGTGCAGCGCATGCTCACGCACGGCCAGTACGCGTGGGCGAAGCGCGCGCTCGACAAGGAGTTTCCGGATGTCGTCGAGATCCTGATCCGGCAGGCAGCCGAGCACGGCTTCGCGTTCGCGATCCGCGCGGACTGGACCGCCGAGGATCTCGTCAAGGCGTCGCGCGCGTGGGCGACGGCGATCGTCACCGAAGCGGACGGCGACGTATCGCAAGTCGACATGCTCGCCTCGCAGATCAAATCGGCGGCGGCGGATATTCGCGAAGTCGAGGAAAAGATGCAGACGCCCGCATGGCGTCTCGCCGATTCGCTACGTCAGCGCGTGTATGAAACCAAAATTTCGGTGGAGACGAGCATCGGTTCGACCGCGCGCGAGAAGCTCGGCGAACTGCGCTGCCTGCTGCGGCTCGGCATCTTCTATGGCTCGATCCAGAAGCAGGAAGCGCAGCAAGTGCTGGAATATCTGCGCTCGCTGCGGCCCGAGCTTTTCGTCGAAGAGCCTTACGACGGCTACACACGCTTCGCAGCATGGCTGCGCAGCATCTTCTCGCCGTCGCCGCGCGCGCCGCGTGCATCGCGCGCGCAGCGCTGAGATTCAGGTCAGTCCCACATTCCCTTTAGGCGCGCCGCGATATCGATCTTCGCTTTCGCGGCCGCAGCCAGCCCCGCCGCCGTCGGCGCAGCGGGCGCGATGACGGGCGGCCACGCGGCCGCTTCGAAGTTCTGCATCAGATGCGGCGGAATGAAACGCGTGCGCTGCGCCCATACGTGACGGTCGCCGAGATGCGTCTGGTTGTACACGTAGAAGCGCTGCGGCGTGATGATGTGCAGGTCTTCCTTCGCGCGCGTCATCGCGACGTATAACAGCCGCCGTTCCTCGTCGAGTTCTTCGTCGCTGCCCGTGCCGAGATCGGACGGAATGCAGCCGTCGACGCCGTTCAGCACGAACACGTTGCGCCATTCCTGGCCCTTCGCCGAATGGATCGTCGAGAGAATCAGATAGTCTTCGTCGAGCAGCGGCACGCCGGATTCGTCGCTGGTCGCGTCGGGCGGATCGAGCGTCAGTTCGGTGAGAAAGCGCTCGCGCGTGGGATACGTCGCCGCGATGCTTTCCATCTGCAACACGTCGCCGATGCGGATCGCCGCGTCCTCGTGATTGCGTTCCAGATGCGGCTCGTACCAACGCCGGATCATTTCGAACTCGGCGGGCCAGCCGGAGTCGCGGCCGCAGAGCTTCGCCATCAGGCCGACGAAACGCGGCCAGTCCTCCGACGCGCGCGCGGGCGCCTGAAACGCGGCGATCGCATTCGACGCCACCGCGTCCGGCGCGCTCACGCTGTCGAGCAGGCGCCCGGCGATCGCCGGTCCGACGCCCGGCAACAACTGCGCGACGCGAAAGCCCGCGACGCGATCGCGCGGATTCTCGGCCCAGCGCAACACCGCGAGCACGTCCTTGACATGAACGGAATCGAGAAACTTCAGTCCGCCGAACTTCACGAACGGAATGTTCCGGCGCGTCAATTCGATTTCGAGCGCCGCGCTGTGATGCGCGGCACGAAACAGCACCGCCTGCGCCTTGAGCTTCATGCCGCCTTCGCGCGCTTCGAGCACTTTTTCGACGACATAGCGCGCCTGATCGGCTTCATCGGCGACGGCAACGACGCGCGGCTTTTGCGCCGATGCCTTGTCGGTCCACAGATTCTTCGTGTAGCGCTCGGTCGCGAGGCCGATCACCGCGTTCGACGCTTCGAGAATCGGCAAGGTCGAACGATAGTTGCGGTCGAGCGTGACGGTCGCGGCGGGCGGATCGAAGTGGCCGGGAAAATCGAGGATGTTGCGCACCGTCGCGCCGCGAAACGAGTAGATGGATTGGGCATCGTCGCCGACGACGGTAAGGCCGCGCCCGTCCGGTTTCATCGCGAGAAGAATGGATGCCTGCAGACGGTTCGTGTCCTGGTATTCGTCGACGAGAAGGTGATCGAAGCGGCTCGCGAGATCGGCGGCAATCGACGGCTCCGCCGCGAGATGCGACCAGTAGAGCAGCAGATCGTCGTAATCGAGCACGCTTTGCGCCTGTTTCGCGCTGACGTACGCGGCGAAGAGGCGCTTCAGGTCCGCTTCCCACTCGCGGCACCACGGATACGACTGATCGAGCACGGTCGCCAGGGACGCGCCGGTGTTGACGACGCGCGAGTAGATCGCGAAGCACGTCGATTTGGCGGGAAAGCGCTTTTCCTTCGACGACAAACCGAGCTCGTGCCGCACGAGGTTCATGAGATCGGCCGAATCCTCGCGATCGTTGATGGTGAACGACGGCGCGAGCCCGACGAGATCGGCGTAATCGCGCAACAGCCGCGCGCCGACGCTATGGAACGTGCCCGACCACGACAAACCCTGCGCGATTGCGCTTCTCGTGCCGAGCGCGTTCATTGCGATGCGCGACACCCGCCGCGTCATTTCGAGCGCCGCGCGGCGCGAAAACGTGAGCAGCAGGATGCGATGCGGATCCGCGCCTTTCACCAGCAGATGCGCGACGCGATGCGCGAGCGTGTTGGTCTTGCCCGATCCCGCGCCCGCGATGACGAGCAGCGGCCCGCCCGCGCGCCCCGGTTCGTCGACGCCGAATTCGACGGCCTGACGCTGCGCCTCGTTGAGCTTCGCGAGATAGTCGGCGACCTGTTTCGTGGTGGATTCGTCGGCGGTGTCGGGGAGCGTGAGCACGGGAGAAAGGCGGCGGGAAATGAGTGACGCACACTGTATATCCATACAACCCGCACGCGCAAGCCTTTGGCTCGACAAGGGTTTTGGCCCCAAATGCAACGAGCCCGGCTCGCACGGAACCGGGCTCGCATCGCTGCAAAAGATTTGCGTCAGTCGGCCTTCTTCGCGTTCTTGAGCTTCGCTTCGGCGGCGGCTTCATTGGCGTCCGATTGCGCCTCGGTCTTTTTCTTGTCGGCCTTGGCTTGCGCGACGGCCGCCTTCTTGTCGGCCTTGCTCTGTTCCTTCGCGGCCTTTTGATCGGCGGCAGTCGGCGTATCCGACGTCGTCTGTGCGAACGATGCCGCGCTCGCGCTCGCGAACGTCCCCGCGATCAGCGCGGCCAGCAGTGCATGAGTTTTTCGATTCATGGTCTTCTCCCTTGTTCGATGCCGCGAGCCGCGCCAAACGCGAGCTCGCGGCGATTCCCGGTTCGCCCGCTTAATGCTGCAAGCCGGTGTCCTTCGGTGCGTTCGGCTCGGTCGCGTTCAATTCGGCCTTGGCGGCGTCCTTGTCCGCCTTGCGATTGATCTTCGCGTTCTTCACCTCTTCCTTGTACTGCGCCTTGGCCTGCTCGGTTTGCGCCTTCAATTCGGCCTTCGACGCCTTCTTCGACGCGCTGTATTCGGCGTTCGCCTTCGCATTGGCATTGCGGCGCTCGACGAGCGGATCGGTCGGCGCGGGCGCGACGAGGTTCTGCGGCGGCGGCGTCATCGGCTGTTGGGCTTGCATCGGCTGCACTTGCGCTTGCGTTTGCGTCTGCACCGGTGCGGACTGGGTCGCGGTTTGCGCATAAGCGCCCGAAGCGGCGAAAGTGGCGATGGCGGAGCCGATCAAAAGGATTCGTGCGCGAGTCATGAGCTAGTCCTCTTTTTAGTTGGCGTCGGCGGCGCTCTTACGACGGTGAAACGAGCGATCCGCGCGACTTTTGTCGATTGGAAAGATGACCGAAGCTGCATCGATCAAATGGTCGGACCGGCGGTCAATCGGGCAAGTTCGCGAAAATCAGTCACTGTTACCGACGGTTTCATCTGGCTACATTTGCCAACGAGCGCGCTTGCGTGGGGATTTCCGGTCCTCGCGATCCCTGAGCACGGCGCATGCCCGGCGTGGTTTATCATTGAGCCCTTCCCGCATTCCCGCCTTGCCCGCCTCATGCCGCCACTCCAATTCACCCTGACGGGCGACTTCATCGAACTCCACAATCTGCTCAAGCTGATGGGCCTCGCGGACAGCGGCGGCTCGGCGAAGGCACGCGTCGCAATGGGCGATGTCACCGTCGACGGCCAGGTGGAACTGCGCAAGACCTGCAAGATCCGCGCGGGTCAGCGAGTGAAGCTCGACGGCCAGACGATTTACGTGCGCGCGCCCGATTAAGCGCGCGGCGATTTGCGCGCACACGCCGCGCAATTGCGAAAATCCGGGCATAAGCAAACGCGTCATCGACATGCCGCACGCGACGCAATAAGCTGACGGTCTGTTCTTTCGTTCTGGTTTCAGCGTCGGTTCCCGTCAGCGCGTTTGCGCTTCGATCCTTGCCCCCTCGCGTTCCAGTCCGGCCGCACTCATTGCGGCCTTTTCGTTTCGATCCGATCAACATGCAACCGCCAGTCACGCGCGCCGCGCGCGCGCATCAAGGACCGCCGAGCCTCTCGCGTCACGCCGTCGACACGGCGCGTCTCGCCGCGCCGCTTGCCATCGCGCAGCTCTCGCAGATGGCGATGGGCGTCACCGACACCATCCTGCTCGGCTCGCTCGGCCCCGATGCCCTCGCCGCGGGCGGCCTCGGCGCGAATCTCTTTTTCGTCGTCGTGACGCTCCTGCAGGGCGTGCTGACGTCCGTTTCCGTGTCGGTGGCGCATGCGCGCGGCGCGAATGCCGATCATCGCGTGCCAGGCATCTACTGGACCGGGTTCGTGCTCTCCTTGCTGCTCGCCGTGCCCGCGTTCGTGCTGCTGAGCTACGCCGAACCGATCCTGCTCGCGTTCCACGAACCCGCGACGCTCGCGAAGAACGTCGGCGAATACTGCGCGGTGCTGCGCTGGGGGACGCCCGGCAGTCTGATCGGCGTCGGGATGATGCGCGCGTTTCTGCCCGCCATTGGCGCGGCGCGCAGGCTCTTGTGGATCTCCATCGGCGGCGTGTTCGTCAACGGCTTTCTCAACTACGGCCTGATCCACGGCGCGTACGGCCTGCCGCGCGAAGGCTTCCTCGGCTCGGCGGCGGCGACGACGATCACCGTATGGGGCATCGCGATCGCGCTCGTCGCGGTGCTGCATCTGCGGCCGCGCTACCGGCATTTCGTCGCGCGCGCGCGCCCGCGCCTGCCGCTGATGGGCGAACTGTTCAGCATCGGCTGGCCCGTCGCGATCACCTACGGGGTCGAATCGACGCTCTTTCTCGCCACCGGCATGATGGTCGGCCTGCTCGGCGAAGCGCCGCTCGCCGCGCATCAGATCGCACTCAACGTCGCGTCGGTCGCGTTCATGGTGCCGCTGGCGATCGGCCAGGCGGCGAACGTGCGCGTCGGCTACTGGGTCGGCGCGGGCGTGCCTGTCGCCGCGCGTCACGCGGGCTTCGTCGCGCTCGCGCTCGGCGTCGGCTTCATGATGTGCTCCGGGCTCGTGCTGATCGCCGTGCCGCGCGCGATCGTCGGGCTGTATCTGCATCTCGACGATCCCGCCAACGCGCATACCGTCGCGCTCGCGGCGTCGCTGCTCGGCGTCGCGGCGGTGTTCCAGATCGTCGACGGCATGCAGACGGTCGGCTCCGGCTGCCTGCGCGGCCTGAAGGACACGCGCATTCCGATGCTCGCCGCCGCGTTCGGCTACTGGGGCGTCGGCTTTCCGACCGGCTATGTGCTCGCGTTCCACTTCGAACTCGGCGCGAAGGGCCTGTGGTGGGGCCTCGCGGCCGGGCTCGCGAGCGTCGCCGTGCTGATGACGCTGCGCTTCCATCGCATCAGCCGGCGCTTCATCGAAACCGGCATCACGCCACGGCCGGACGACGCCGGCGCCGCGAGCGCCGCGCCGCACGGTCACGTCTGATAAGCACACGATCCGCGCGCCGATTTGCATAGCACGAATGCTTGGTTGGGCCGCGCGGCGCGCATTGCTACGATGAACCCGTCTCCTCCTTGAGACATCTGTGACAGGGGTTGTAGGCCCGCTCTAGCCAGCGGGCTTTTTTTCGTCCGTACGCCACCGCCCAGTGCAACGTTCGGCACTTTCCCGATTTCCCATAGAATAATTTCGAGATCCGGCGCGAGTACGCTCCTTGCTACTTTCGTGCTGAAGACCGAAAACGCGAAAACGTCGCCGAGCGCTTCACGAGCGGCGACCAGAACGGGGAATCGAAGTGTCGGAAAACCGGGGATTGCGGGAAATCGCGCGCCGCGACGCGCGCGCACGAACATTCGGCGCCGCCGTGCGCAACATCGCCGTCATCGTGACGATGACGACGCTCGTCGCCGCTTGCGAGACGCGCCCGCCCGCGACGGCGTTCGACCGGCCGGAGAGCCACGCGCTGGCATCGACGGAAACGACGCCCCTCGCGACCGCCCTCGCGCCGCTGCAAAAACGGCATCCGGACGAGTCGGCGGTGCGCCTGCTGCCGACCGGCACCGACGCGCTGCAGGCGCGCATCGCACTCGCGCGCGCGGCGACGAAGACGCTCGACATGCAGTACTACATCGCCAACGAGGACAACACCGGCAAGCTGCTGCTCGGCGCGGCGTTGTATGCGGCGGATCGCGGCGTGCGCGTGCGCATGCTCGTCGACGATCTGAACTTCAAGGACATCGACCAGATCATGGCGGCGCTCAATTCGCACGACAAGATCGAGATTCGCGTGTTCAACCCGTACGGCAGCGCGCAACGCAGCTTCTCCGAGCGCACGCAGAATTTCTTCACGAATCTCAGTCACTTCACGCGCCGCATGCACAACAAGGCGATGATCGCGGACAACCAGATCGCGATCGTCGGCGGCCGCAATCTCGGCGACGAGTACTTCAGCGCGAGCCCGACCTTGCAGTTTCGCGATCTCGACGTCTTCGCCGCTGGTCCGGTCACGCAAGAAATATCCGCGAGCTTCGACGATTACTGGAACAGTTCGCTCGCGTACCCGCTGCGCGCGCTCAACAAGCAGAAGTTCGACGCCCGCGAACTCGACAAGACCCGCGACGACTTGCGCAAGCACTGGCGCGAGCAGGCCGATCCGCTGAACGCGAAGCCGCTCAATGCGACGCCGCTCGCGCAGCAGATCGCGCGCGAGGAAATGGGCCTCGTGTGGGCGCCGACGGAGTTCCGGGTCGATTCGCCATCGAAGATCGAGCATCCGAGCGACGACTACAAAAGCCCGCCGATGGAGCGCCTCGTCGCTCTGCTGAAGGACGCGCAGAGCGAATTCCTGATCCTGTCGCCCTACTTCGTGCCGCACGACGCGGGCGTGAAGGCGCTCGCCGGTCTGACGAAGCGCCGCGTGCGCGTCGCGGTGCTGACGAATTCGCTCGCCGCGACCGATGCCGTCGCCGTGCAGGCGGGCTACGCGCCGTATCGCATTCCGATGCTGCAAAACGGCGTCGAACTGTACGAGTTCAAGCCGATTCAGGTCGAAGGCGAAAGCAGTCCGCGCGCGGGTCTCTTCGGCTCGCAGTCGCGCGCGAGCCTGCACGCGAAGGCCTATGTGATCGATCGGAGTATCCTCGTGATCGGCTCGATGAATCTCGATCCGCGTTCGGCGAAGCTCAATACCGAGCTCGCGCTCGTGATCCACAGCAAGCCGATCGCCGAGGAAGCCGCGAAACTCTTCGAGAACGGCATTTCGCCGAAGGTGAGCTGGCAGGTGCAACTGGCGAGCGCGGCGGTGACGGAGGAGCTTCGGCGCACGGGCGCGCCGCAGTCGGGCCTCGTCTGGATCACCGAGGAAAACGGCAGTCTCGTCACCTACAATTTCGATCCCGAGGCAGGTCTTTATCGCAATGCGATGACGGGCCTCTTCATGATGCTGCCCGTCGACAAGCAGCTTTGATCCAACTTCGTAAGGAAACTCACGCCATGTCACACGATGCGAAGGGCGACGTACGGATGGAGAAGGACACGTTCGGCGAGATCGCCGTGCCGAACGACAAGCTCTGGGGCGCGCAGACGCAGCGCTCGCTGCAAAACTTCAAGATTTCGACGGAAAAGCAGTCGCCCGAGCTGATCACCGCGCTCGCGATCATCAAGCACGCCGCCGCGGAAGTGAACGAAGGCCTGAAGGTGCTCGACTCGAAGAAGGCGAAGGCGATCGTTCAGGCGGCCGAGGAAATCATCGACGGCAAGCATCCCGACGAATTTCCGCTCGCCGTCTGGCAAACCGGCTCGGGCACGCAGACCAACATGAATCTGAACGAGGTGATCGCCAATCGCGCGAGCGAAATCATGGGCGGTCCGCGCGGCGAGGAGCGCCTCGTGCATCCGAACGACGATGTGAATCGCGGCCAGTCGTCGAACGACGTGTTTCCGACCGCGATGCACGTCGCCGCGGCCGTGGCGATCAAGAAGCATCTGCTGCCGTCGCTGAAAACGTTGCGCGATACGCTCGACAAGAAGGCGAAGGCGTTCGACAAGATCGTGAAGATCGGCCGTACGCACTTGCAGGACGCGACGCCGCTCACGCTCGGGCAGGAGTTTTCGGGATACGTCGCGCAGCTCGATCAGAGCATGAAGCACGTCGAGGCGACTTTGCCGCATCTGTATCAGCTCGCGCAGGGCGGCACGGCGGTCGGCACGGGGCTGAACGCGCATCCGGAATTCGCGGTGAAGGTCGCGCAGGCGATCGGCAAGCTCACCGGCCTGCCGTTCGAGACTGCGCCGAACAAGTTCGAGGTGATGGCCGCCGCCGATGCGCTCGTCGCCGCGCACGGCGCGCTGAAGACGGTCGCGGCGAGCCTGATGAAGATCGCCAACGACATCCGCTGGCTGGCGAGCGGACCGCGCTGCGGGTTGGGCGAGCTGTCGATCCCGGAGAACGAGCCGGGCAGCTCGATCATGCCGGGCAAGGTGAACCCGACGCAATCCGAAGCCGTCACGATGCTCTGCTGCCAGGTCTTCGGCAACGATGTCGCGGTGAACTTCGGCGGCGCGAGCGGCAACTTCGAGCTGAACGTGTTCCGGCCGATGATCGCGCACAACGTGCTGCAATCGGTCCGCCTGCTCGCGGACGGCGCGCAGAGCTTCAACGATAACTGCGCGGTGGGCATCGAGCCGAACGAGAAGCGCATCGACAGTCTGCTGAACGAATCGCTGATGCTCGTGACGGCGTTGAATCCGCATATCGGCTATGACAAGGCCGCGCAGATCGCGAAAAAGGCGCACAAGGAAGGCACGACGCTGAAGGCCGCCGCGCTCGCGCTCGGTCACGTGACCGAGCAGCAGTTCGATGAATGGGTCAAGCCGGAGGAAATGGTGGGAAAAAGGTAAGCGCGTTCTTGCCCGAAGAGCGGCGGGTTACACCTTCCCCGCCGCCACCTCTTCCGGCTTCAGCTCGACGATTGCATCGAGCGCGTCCTTCACGTCCATCGCGTATTTCGCGAGGCGCTTTTCCTCTTCCGTTTCCGGCACGAACGCAGGCACGGGCGTCGGCTGGCCTTTTTCATCGACGGCGACGAAAACCATCAGGCAATCGGTCGTCTGCTGAAGCTCGCCGACTTTCGGATCGCCCGCATGCACGGAAATGTGGATGTGCATGCTGGTGCGCCCCGTCGTCACGACGCGCGCGCGCAATTCGACCAGATTGCCGACGAGAATCGGCCGCCGAAAACGAATGTTGCCGACGCTCACCGTGACCGCATAGCGCCCGGACCACATCGCGGCGCAGGCGTAGGCGGTTTCGTCGATCCATTTCATCAGCGCGCCGCCGTGCACCTTGCCGCCGAAATTCACCGAAGTCGGCTCGGCGAGAAAGCGGAAAGTGGTTTCCGCACGGCTTTTCGGGACGGCTGGAATGGGGGATGAGGTCGGCGTATTCATGGGAAGCCCGTCTGATGCGGAAAATGAATGCCGATTATAGGGTCGGCAATATTCAATCGTGGACGGTGATGCCCTGATCGATCGTGCCGTACATCGTGATGCTGCCGCCGCTGCCCACCGCCGACGACGGCGCGCCCGCGCAGCCCGCGCAGAGCACGAGAACGCCTATAGCGCTCGCGAGAATGAATCTGGCCATGGAACTCTCCCTGCTGCCTCGAAATGCCAGCGGTCATTCTAGCGCCGCGCCTCGCGCATCGACATTTCGGCGCACGGTGAAACGTCGGTTGCGCGATCGCGCTACAGTGGGCGCATCGACTACTTCGCCCGATACGGAAATCGCCATGAACCCCGCTTTCGACGACGCCGATTCCCGCGCGCGCCATTTTCCCGGCCTGTCGCGCATCGGCGCGCTGATCGCGGATCCGGGCCGCGCCGCCATGCTCTGGTCGCTGATGGACGGCACCGCGCGCCCCGCCGGCGAACTGACGATGATCGCGGGGCTGTCGCCATCGGCGGCAAGCGGGCATCTCGCGCGGCTGACCGAAGGCGGACTGCTCGCGCTCGAAGTGAGCGGACGGCATCGGTACTACCGGATCGCGACGGCGGATATCGCCGCGGCCATCGAAGCGCTCGCCAATCTCGCGCGGGCGAGCGCGCCGCAGCGCGCGCCGGAACGGCCGCCTTCCGCCGTGCCTGTCGAAATGCGTTTCGCGCGCACCTGCTACGACCATCTGGCGGGCGAACTCGCCGTGCAGCTCTTCGAGCGGATGATCGCGCGCAACTGGCTCGCCGCCGCCGATCGTCACGACGCCGCGCACGGCCCCGCCGCGCTCGACGCCACGCCCGAAGGCGCGCAGGCGTTCGCCGAACTCGGCATCGATCTGAAGGCGCAGCGCGCGCGGCGGCGACGGTTCGCGTGCACCTGCATCGACTGGAGCGAGCGCCGGCCGCATCTGGGCGGCGCGCTCGGCGCGGCGTTTCTCGACGCGTGCGAGTCGCACGGCTGGATCGAGCGCACGGCGAAACGCCGCGTCCTGCGCGTGACGCCCGCGGGGCATCGGCATTTCGAAGGCTTCCTGTCCGCGCGATAAAGCTTTGTTACGCGCGCCTGCGAGCCGTTACAAACGGCATCGTACGGATACAGGCGCCGGCGATACATTGATCCGACAGGTCTCGCGAACTCAGTGCGCCGAACGGAACGCACGCGCGGCCGCCGGAGAACGTAATGAAGATCAAGATCGCCGCTTTGTGCGTGCTTTTGTCGGCATCGGGGCTTAACGCGTTTGCGGAAACCAGACAAGGCGATCCGCCCGGACGCATCGCGCGGCTCAGCTACATGGCGGGCACGGTGACGACCGAGGCAGCGGGCGCATCCGACTGGTCCTACGCGCAGATCAATCGTCCGCTGACGACGGGCGATCAACTCTGGAACGACGAGAACGCGCGCTCCGAACTGCATATCGGTTCGACGGCGGTGCGGCTCGGGTCATCGACGGCGCTGTCCGTCCTCGCGCTCGACGACAACACCGCGCAACTCAAGATCGCCCAGGGCACGCTGTCGACGCGCGTGCGCGAACTCCCGCCCGGCACGACCTACGAGATCGACACGCCGAACACCGCGCTCGCGATCACGACGCCCGGCGAGATGCGCGTCGACGTCGCGCCCGATGGCCGCGCGACGACCGTGACGGTGCGAAGCGGCGGCGTCACCGCGTACGGCGACGGTGGCTCCGTGCAACTCGCGGGCGGGCAGCAGATGACGTTCGAGGGCACGAATCTGCAGCAGGCATCGGCGAATGCGGCGCCCGCGCCCGACGCGTTCGATGAATGGGCCGCCGGGCGCGACGCATCCGAAGATCGCTCGATTTCGGCGCGATATGTATCGCGCGACGTGCCCGGTTATCAGGATCTCGACGCCAACGGAACGTGGCGCAACGATCCGTCGTACGGGCCGGTCTGGACGCCGACCGCCGTGTCCGCCGACTGGGCGCCGTATCGTCAGGGACATTGGGCCTGGCAGGATCCGTGGGGATGGACATGGATCGACGACGCGCCGTGGGGCTTCGCGCCGTATCACTATGGCCGCTGGGCGTATATCGGATCGCGATGGGCGTGGGTGCCCGGCCCGATGGACGTCAGCGCGCCGCCCGCGTACTCGCCTGCGCTCGTCGGTTTCGTCGGCGATGGCGATGGCGATGGCGGCCCCGACTGGAACGTCGCGCTGACGGTCGGCGGCATCGCGGCGGCGGGCGTCGCGTGGTTTCCGCTCGGACCGGGCGAAGCGTGGCGTCCGCATCGGGATGGCTGGAGTCCGCGTTATTTCGAACGCGTGAACCGCAATGTCTATGTGCGCAATACGTACGTCAACTATCACGCGCCGCGCGGGCTGACGGCCGTGCCGACGAACCTGTTCGTGCTTGGCCAGCCGGTCGGACGTCAGCCGTACGCGGTCGATCCGTCGCGCTGGCGCCATCCGCGCTTCTTCGCGGGCGCACCGGGCATTGCGCCGACGCGCGACAGCTTCGCGCCCGGTGGGCGACGCGCGAGTTATCAGCCGCCGCAGGCCGGATTCGGACGACCGGTGGTCGCGACACGCGCGCCCGTCGCGCCGCCGGCTTTTCATGACCGGTACGTGCAGCAGAATCGCGATCCGCGCGGCGGGTACGGCGCGCGCAACGAACAGGTGCATCTCGTCGCGACGCATGGACCGGCGCGGTCGGTCATCGCGGGCGGCGCGTTGCCGGCGCCGGTTCCCGCTCAGCCTGCGCAGCCGCATGGCTACGGCGTTGCGCATCCGCCGCAGGCTGCGCAATTCGGCGCGAACGATCCGCGCTTCGCGCATGGGGATTCATCGCGCGGACATGCCGTTTCGCGCGAGCCGCGCGCGCCGCAGCAGGCGTATCAACCGATGTGGCAGCGTCAACGCGCAAACGATGCGCCGCACGTCGATCAACGCATGCCGATGCATTCGATGCAGCCGCAGCCCAGTCACGCGTCGCCGGAGGCGTATCGCCAGGCGCGGGTCGAACAGCCGCGCCATGAGATGCCGCCGCCTCATCCGCAGCCGGAAGCGCAGCGGCCGCAGCCTCACCAGGAGCCAACGCGTCAGCCGATGCATCAGGAAGTTCGTCAGGCTCCGCCGCCGCAGATGCAGAATCGGGAGCCTCATCAACCGCAACAGCCGCAACAGCAACGTGGCGGCGGCAACGAGCACCATCGCGGTTAAGACCTCAAAAACAAAACGCGCGGCCTCGACCGCGCGTTTTCTTGTGCAAACCGACGAAACCCGGCTTATACGGCCATCGGCGCCGTGAGTGCGTCGTGATGCTTGTAGCCTTCGAGCGCGAAATCCTTCGGCTCGATCTTCTCCAGCCATTCCGGTTCATAGCGCTTCGTCACCGCGTAATCCGGCACGCGATCGGAGATGATCAGTTGCGGCGAAGGCAGCGGCTCGCGCTTCAGTTGCTCGTGCAGCATGTCGAGCTGGTTTTCGTAGATGTGCGCGTCGCCGATGAAGTACGTGAACCAGCGCGGCTTGTAGCCCGTCAGCCGTCCGACGAGATGCAGCAGCGCCGCGCCTTCGGTCAGATTGAACGGCGTGCCGAGGCCGACGTCGTTGCTGCGGATGTACAGACACAGCGAAATCTCGCGCGTCACCGCGTTCGGGATGAACTGATACAGCAGATGGCACGCGGGCAGCGCGATCTCGTCGAGCTTCGCCGGATTCCACGCGTGAAACAGAATGCGCCGGTCGGTCGGGCGCTCGATGATCGTGTCGAGACATTGACGCAACTGATCGATCGCCTTGTACAGCAGCACCTGCTCGCGCCCGTTTTCGACGAAACTCGTCACGAGCTGATAGCCGCGATTCGTGGCGTCGGCGATCTGGTCGCCCGCGCAGGCGTCGACGAGCTTGTACGCGGGCCACTTGCGCCACTGCACGCCGTAGACGTCGCCGAGATCGTCCGGACCCTGGCGATACGGATTCTCGAGCCACTCCGGATTCTCGTTGGCGTTGGCGTCCCACACCTTGCAGCCGAGCGCGCGAAAGTCCGCCGCGCTCTTCGACGCGCGCAGAAAGCCCACGAGTTCGCCGATCGCCGACTTGAACGCGAGCTTTTTCGTGGTCACGGCCGGGAAGCCTTGCTGCAGGTCGAAACGCAGCATCGCGCCGGGCATGCTGATCGTGCGGATGCCCGTGCGGTTTTCCTGCCAAGTGCCGGTATCGAGAATCGTCTGGACGAGCTCGAGATACTGTTTCATTCGATGTTCCCTGGGTACGCTGCGCGCCCTCGCGAGCGGAAGGCGTAAACGATCGATTTTACCAAGCGATGGATGCGGGCGCTTAGTGCAGCGGCACGAAAAAACGGGCGCCTTGTGGCGCCCGTCCGGTGTTCGTCCGCGACCTGACTGTCAGCCGCGCGTGGCGTGTTCCGAGGGCGCATCGACCTCGATGTGACGCATGCCATGCGCGCTCAACAGCCGATACAGCGTCACGCGCGAGATGCCCAATTCGTGCGCGGCGTCGCCAAGACGCCCGCGATGGCGCAGCAGCGCGAGTTCGATCGCCTGTCGTTCGGCGGCCTCGCGCGCCTGTGCGAGCGAGACCGGCGCGACTTCGACGTATTCGCCGAGTTCGAGATCGCGCGCTGTGATCTGACGCCCTTCCGACATCACGATGGCGCGCCGCACGCGGTTGATGAGCTCGCGCACGTTGCCCGGCCAGCCGTAGTTGTGGATCGCGGCGATCGCATCCGGCGAGAATCCGCGCAGCCGACGGCTCGCGTCCTTCTTGAAGCGGTCGAGCATGTGCTTCGCGAGCAGCTCGATGTCCTTGCCGCGCGCGCGCAGCGGCGGCTCGTCGATCTGCAGCACGCACAGCCGGTGATACAGGTCCGCGCGAAAGCGCCCTTCGATCATCGCGGTCTGCATGTCGACGTGCGTCGCGGAAATAATGCGCACGTCGACGGGCGTCGAGCCGTGTCCGCCGAGGCGCTCCACCTTGCGCTCCTGCAGGAAGCGCAACAGGCTCGCCTGGCTTTCGAGCGGCAGGTCGCCGATTTCATCGAGGAACAGCGTGCCGCCATTGGCCGCTTCGACACGGCCGATCTTGCGTTGATTCGCGCCCGTGAAAGCGCCGCGTTCGTAACCGAAGAGCTCCGATTGCAGCAGATGCGCGGGAATCGCGCCACAGTTGATCGCCACGAACGGCTGATCGCGGCGCGCCGAGCGCTCGTGAATGGCAACAGCCGTGAGTTCCTTGCCGGTGCCGGATTCGCCGGAGATGAACACGGGCGCATCGGTCATCGCGACTTTGCGGATCGAGCGGAAGAGCGCGAGCATCGCGTCGCACGAACCGACCATTTCGCCCTCGGCGCGGCCCTCGCTGCGCGCATCGTTCGACGCGGCGTCATGCAGCGAAACCATGCCGTACGCATGACCGACGGAGTCGACGATGCGGTCGTTGGACGTCGGCAGCGTCACGTAATCGAAGCAATAGTCGCGAATGAGACGCCGCACGGCAGCGTCTTCCAGTTGCCCGGCAACCGTGGCCGCGACCCAGCCCACGTTGGTCATCGTCAGCGACGATTCGAACGCCGCCAGTTCATGAGATTCGAAATGACTCGACAGATCGAGCAGCCCGCCGGTCGCCAGATCGCTGCGCAAAGCCTTGCGCGTGTCGCGCGCGTTCGCGACGATTTCGATATGCCAACCGCGCTCCTCGAATCGCGCGCACAGCGTCTCGCTTGGATCGCGAGTCACATAGATGAGTTGCCGCCGAGCGACGTCCATTATTCAGATCCTTTGTTCAACATTCGTTGAAAAGGTCACGTAGTTCAAGGCTCGCGCTACATCGCAAACTTCGTTGCCCTCGCACGTTGCTCGCAAACGTCTGGAGAGGATTTGCCATTCGAACCGTCGCCCCCGGGACACGGCGCGAAACACCACGCACCCTTCCACGAAACCCTTTATGTCTGATTCTGCGCCGTTTTTGAGAGACTACTATAACCCAGAAACCCCGGAAACAAATATCGCGAGAGTCGCCGGATTAGCCACAAAACCTTGACAGGACGGCCTTGGCAAGAATTTCTCACACGATTATCAAGGAGATTGCGCACAATTTAATAAGACAAAATCTTATACCGATTTCGCCGGAAGTTCACGTTTTTCTGCCTTCATGTTTCAGCAGTGAAACGTTTACAGCCGAATTTTTGCTGCGGACTTTCGTCGGATTTTCGCGATTCATTGCGCAGCAACGCTCTGCCGGACATGGCACGCAATTCGCTCCAATAGAACCGCGCCCGAAGGTAAGAAATACTCGCTGCCGAACGAGCGTTCATCTTTATCCCTGCATTCGACTCCCGCTTAATCGTTTTACCGAGAAAGCGATTACTTTATTTCCGGATATTTCCGTGGCGGGAATTTATTACTTGGTTATGTCGTCACGATGGCACGCGATAGTTCTTTAAGGCGCGGAGAAACAACCGACGCGCATCAAAATGGCGAGAACGCGGACGAATCCGCCGCGTCGGGCCTGCCCGACGATCGTCCGACTGGCTCGGGCGTCAGCGTGACGCTATGGGACGAGATCGCGCCGCCCCCATGGCACACGACGCTGCCGCTCGGCGACGAAGCGCCGGAGGCGTAGGCCCGCGCGGCGCGCCGAGCGCTGGCCGCGCCGCAAGCGTCGGTTAGAATCGTCACCCGGCCGCGCTGCCCGCGCGCGCCAGCTTGCCGGACTTCTATTCCATGACGACGCTGACTCTGATCGTCGCCCGCGCGCGCAATGGCGTGATCGGACGCGAAAACCAACTGCCCTGGCGCCTGCCCGAGGATCTCGCCTTCTTCAAGCGCACGACGATGGGCGCGCCCATCATCATGGGCCGCAAGACGCATGAATCCATCGGCAGGGCGCTGCCGGGGCGGCGCAATATCGTCGTGTCGCGCGACGGCACCCGGCGCTACGAAGGCTGCGATGTCGTGACGAGCCTCGAAGCGGCGCTCGCGCTCGAACCGGCGAAGGAAGCGTTTCTGATCGGCGGCGCGCAGTTGTATCAGGATGCCATTGCGCGTGCGGACAAGATGATCGTCACCGAGATCGACGCCGATTTCGATGGCGACACGCGCTTTCCGGCGCCCGATCCCGAGTTGTGGCGCGAAGTGTCGCGCGAGCCGCATCGCGCAGCGGCGCCGAACGATTTCGCGTTCGCCTTCGTGACCTACGAGCGCATCGCCTCGTCGGAATGAAGCCGGAATGAAAAAAGGCTCCGGATGCGCTCCGGAGCCTTTCTCTTCTCGACCGGCGCGGCTTACTGGCCCGCGACCGTCATCCGCTCGATCAGCACCGAGCCGATTTCCTTCGTGCCGCGCACGACGGTATCCGCGCCGATTGCCTCGATATGGCGGAACATCTCCTGCAGCGTGCTCGCCACGGTGATTTCCTCGACGGCATGCACGATCTTGCCGTTCTCGACCCAGAAACCCGACGCGCCGCGCGAGTAGTCGCCCGTCACGTAGTTCACGCCCTGCCCCATCAGTTCGGTAAGCAGGAGGCCGGTATCGAGCTTCTTCAGCATCGCTTCGAAGTCGTCCTCGGGCTTCGTGTGCGCGCTCGTCATCGTCAGATTGTGCGAGCCGCCCGCGTTGCCGGTCGTCTGCATGCCGAGCTTGCGCGCGGAGTACGTCGACAGGAAATAGCCCTGCACGACGCCATCCTCGACGACGTTACGGCGTTGCGTACGCACGCCTTCTTCGTCGAACGGGGCGCTGCCCATGCCGCCCTTTACATGCGGATCCTCGACGATCTGGATATGCGGCGCGAACACCGGCTTGCCGAGGCTATCGACGAGGAACGTAGTCTTGCGATACAACGCGCCGCCGCTCACCGACTGCACGAACGCGCCGAGAATGCCCGCCGCGAGCGGCGCTTCGAACAGGACGCGGCACTTGCGCGTGTCGAGGCTCTTCGCGTTGAGCCGCGCGAGCGCCCGCTCGGCGGCGTAGCGGCCGACGGCTTCGGGCGCCGCAAGCGCGGATGCATCGCGTTTGGACGTGTACCAGTCGTCGCGCTGCATGTCGCGGCCGGCCGCGGCGATCGGCGCACACGCAATGTAGTGACGCGAGTACGGATAGCCCGCCATGAAGCCGCGCGACGTCGCGAGCACGAACTGCGAATGCTGCGCGGAAACGCTCGCGCCTTCCGAATTGGTCACGCGCTTGTCGACGGCGAACGCTGCGGCCTCCGCGCGGCGCGCGATCTCGGCGGCCTCTTCGGCGTCGATGTCCCACGGGTGATAAAGATCGAGGTCCTGCGGCGACTTTTCCAGCAACTCGGCTTCCGCGAGGCCGGCCGCGCTGTCCTCAGCCGTGAAGCGCGCGATGTTGTACGCGGCCGCGACCGTGTCGCGCAATGCGTCGCGCGTGAAGTCCGCAGTGCTCGCGTTGCCGCGCTTCTTGCCGATGAACACGGTCACGCCGACCATCTTGTCGCGATTGTGCTCGATGGTCTCCACTTCGCCGCGCCGCACGCTCACCGACAGGCCGTCGCCCTCGGAGATCTCGGTGGCCGCATCGCTCGCGCCGAGTTCCTTCGCGTAGCGCAGGATGTCGGAGGCGATCTCCTTCAGCTCATCCTGCGTATGCGGGAAGTAGCGTTGCTTGACGTCCATGTCTGCTGCCATTTTTGGTTGCCTTTGGAAGTCGGGCGTGTCGCGCCCGCGCATGTCGTGATTGCTTCGGGATTCCCTGCCAGATGCGCTCGTCGTCGAGCATCGCAAAGCGGGACCGGCGTATCACGCGATCATAGCAAGGACGGCGTGCATTCACCCGCCAAGGTTTGTCGCAGCGCCGGCCGCGACCCGGCAAAAGCGATGCGGGCGCAAGCTACAATGTCGGGATGAACCGTAAAACCCGCATTCAACCGATCGATTCCGGCCGCGACGACGATCGCGAGGCCGACGAAAACGGCTACGACCGTCCGAGCAAATCCCAGCTCAAGCGCGAAATGCACGCGCTGCAGGAGCTGGGGGAAGCGCTCATCGCGCTGCCCAAGGATGCGCTCAAACGCATGCCGATGCCCGAGGATCTCGGCGACGCCGTGCGCGAGGCACGCCGCATCACCGATCACGAAGGCAAGCGCCGTCAGTTGCAGTACGTCGGCAAGGTCATGCGCTCGCTGACCGAAGACGAAGTCGCCGCGCTGCGCACCGCGCTCGACACCCATCGCGGCGTGAACAAGGCCGAAACCGCGCGCATGCACTGGATCGAGCGCACGCGCGAACAATTGCTCGCCGATGACGCCGCGCTCACCGAATTCATCCGCACGCATCCGGGCGTCGATCCGCAGGAAGGCCGCACGCTGATCCGCAACGCGCGCAAGGAGCGCGAGCAGCAAAAGCCGCCGCGCTATTACCGCGAACTCTTCCAGTGGATCAAGAACGCGTCGGGCGCGCAAGACGACGATGTCGAAGACGACGAGGACGATCGCGATGACGACGCGTGACGAACTGATAGTCGGACTGGTGTCGATCAGCGATCGCGCGTCTTCCGGCGTCTACGAGGACAAGGGCTTGCCGTCGCTCGTCGAGTGGCTCGGCGCGGCGCTCTCGACGCCGTTTCGAGCCGAGACGCGGCTGATTCACGACGACGCCGCGACCATTTCCGCGACGCTCGTCGAGCTCGTCGATACGGACCGCTGCGATCTGGTGCTGACGACAGGCGGCACCGGCCCGTCCCGCCGCGACGTGACGCCCGAGGCGACGCTCGCCGTCGCCACCAAGCCGATGCCCGGCTTCGGCGAGCAGATGCGCCAGATCAGCCTGAATTTCGTGCCGACGGCCATTCTCTCGCGGCAAGTCGCGGTGATTCGCGAAACGGAAGACCACGCTGCGCTCATCATCAATCTGCCGGGCCAGCCGAAGTCGATCCGCGAAACGCTCGAAGGTCTGAAAGACGCAGACGGCAGAACGAAAGTGCCGGGCATTTTCGCGGCCGTGCCGTATTGCATCGATCTGATCGGCGGGCCGTATATCGAAACGCGGCCGGAAGTGGTCGCCGCGTTTCGTCCGAAGAGCGCGATCCGCCCGCCGAAGAATTAGGACGCGGCTGCGCTCGCCGACGGAATCAGGAAATGCTGGCGGTAGTACTTGAGCTCGTCGATCGACTCGTGGATATCGGCGAGCGCCGTGTGCATCGCACGCTTCTGAAAGCCCTTGTAAATCGCCGGCTGCCAGCGGCGGCACAGTTCCTTCAACGTGCTGACGTCGAGATTGCGATAGTGGAAGAACGTCTCCAGTTCGGGCATCCAGCGCGCCATGAAGCGGCGGTCCTGGCAGATCGAGTTGCCGCACATCGGCGATTTGCCGGGCGGCACGTAAGCCCCGAGAAAATCGCGGATCTGGCGCGTGGCTTCGGCTTCATCGACCGTCGACGCCTTCACGCGCTCCGTCAGCCCCGAGCGGCCGTGCGTGTTGCGATTCCACTCGTCCATGCGGCCGAGCGCTTCTTCCGTCTGATGAATCGCGAGGACCGGGCCTTCGACCATCTTGTCGAGCGTCGAATTCGTGACGACCACCGCGATCTCGATGATGCGATCGTTGTCCGGATCGAGGCCGGTCATCTCCATGTCGAGCCACACGAGGTTCATGTCGCTGCGCGCGAGCGCGTTTTCTTCTGATTCGGGCGTGGTGGAGATGTCGGTCATGAAAAGCGGCCTGAAAGATGGGAAAGCCATGCCGCACAGTTTCTGAGCGCGCCGGCACGGCCTAGAACCTATAATTCTCGCATAGTTCAATCGGAATTCCCGGATGACCAACCTCACTCTCGCCTTCTCGACGATCTTCGTCGTCGCCCTCGTCGCGATGGTTTCGACCAAGCTGTGGCTCGCATCGCGCCAGATCCGCTACGTCGCCGCGCATCGCAACGGCGTGCCCGCGCAATTCAGCGGCACGATCCCGCTCACGGCGCATCAGCGCGCCGCGGATTACACCGTCGAGCGCACGCGCCTCACCATGATCGAAGTCGTCACGAGCGCGGTCGTGCTCGTCGCGCTGACGCTGCTCGGCGGCGTCCAGGCGCTCGATCTCGCCATTTCGGACTGGCTCGGCCGCGGCTATCTCGGACAGATCGCGCTGGTGGCGTCGGTGGTGGCGATCACGAGCGTCATCGATCTGCCGTTCGACTACATCCGCCATTTCGTGATCGAGGAAAAGTTCGGCTTCAATCGCATGTCGAAGAAGCTCTTCTTCGTCGATCTCGTCAAGGGCACGGTGCTCGCCATCGTGATCGGCGCGCCGCTCTTGCTGCTCACGCTCTGGCTCATGGATCGCGCTGGGACCTTCTGGTGGCTGTGGACGTGGATGGTCTGGGTGGCTTTCCAGCTGCTCGCGATGATCATCTATCCGACCTTCATCGCGCCGCTCTTCAACAAGTTCGAACCGCTGAAGGATGAAGCACTCGTCGCACGCATCACGAATCTGATGTCGCGCACGGGCTTCGCCGCGAAAGGCCTGTTCGTGATGGACGGCAGCCGCCGCTCGGCGCACGGCAACGCGTATTTCACCGGCTTCGGCGCGGCAAAGCGCATCGTGTTCTTCGACACGCTGCTCGCGCGGCTTTCCGGCAACGAAATCGAAGCGGTGCTCGCGCACGAACTCGGCCATTTCAAGCGCCGTCACGTTCTGAAGCTGATGGTCGTCATGTTCGGCATCAGCCTCGCGATGCTCGCGCTGCTCGGCTGGCTCATTCAGACGACGTGGTTCTACGAAGGTCTCGGCGTGCGGCCGTCGCTCGTCGGCAGCAATAACGGGCTCGCGCTCGTGCTCTTCATGCTCGTGCTGCCCGTGTTCATGTTCTTCATCACGCCGCTCGGCAGCCTGACGTCGCGCAAGAACGAGTTCGAAGCCGATGCTTTCGCCGCCAGCCAGACCGATCCGAAGGATCTCGTGAACGCGCTCGTGAAGCTGTATGAAGACAACGCGTCGACGCTCACGCCCGATCCGATCTACACCGCGTTCTACTACTCGCATCCGCCCGCCTCGCAGCGCATCGACCGCCTGATGCAGCACGCCGCATGACGCGCGGGTTCAAGCGGTCAGGTGCGGCGGCACGGCTCGAAGGCACGGTGATCGCCGCGCACGGGCGGCACTATCTCGTCACGCCCGAAGACGGCGGCGCGATGCTCCAGTGCTTTCCGCGCGGCAAGAAAAGCGAGGTGGCCGTAGGCGATCGCGTGTTCTACGAGCAGTCGTCGGCGGATCAGGGCGTGATCGTCGAGATCGGCGAACGGCGCAATCTGCTCTATCGCTCGGATCAGTTCAAGTCGAAGCTCTTCGCGGCGAATCTCGATCAACTTCTGATCGTGCTCGCCACCGAGCCGCATTTCAGCGAAGACCTGCTCGGACGCGCGCTGATCGCGGCCGAGGCGCACGGTCTGGAATCGCTGATCGTATTGAACAAGATCGATGTCGAAAGCGCGTTGCCGCTCGCGCGCGAACGTCTCGCGCCGTATCGCGAACTCGGCTACACGGTGATCGAGCTCTCGGCGAAGATGGCGCCCGGCGACGTTCATCCGCAACTCGACGCACGCCTCAAAGACCGCTCGACGATCCTGCTCGGTCAATCCGGCATGGGCAAATCGACGCTCGTGAACCTGCTCGTCCCCGATGCCGACGCCGCCACACGCGAGATTTCGTCCGCGCTCAACAGCGGCCGTCATACGACCACATTCACGCGTCTCTACGATCTGCCAGGCGGCGGCTCGCTGATCGATTCGCCGGGCTTTCAGGAATTCGGCCTGCATCATCTGTCGGAAGGCCAGCTCGAGCGCGCCTTCGCCGATTTCCGGCCTTATCTCGGACATTGCCGCTTCTACAACTGCCATCATCTGCACGAGCCGGGATGCGCGGTGCTCGAAGCCGTCGAAGCGGGAAAAATTCGCCCCGAACGTCACGCGCTCTACGCGCAACTCGTGCACGAAGCCAGCCAGATCGTTCGATGAAGCGGCTCACGCGCGCTCCCGATCTCATCACGGCGCAGCATTGGGTGAACGTGCTGTCGGCCGCGGGCGTGCCGTGCGAGTTGCACAACCGTTATTTGAATGGCGCGATGGGGGAGATTCCGGCCGATCAGTGCGCGCCGGAAATCTGGATCGTCGACGATCGCGACGAAGCGCTGGCCTTGCGCCTTCTGGAGCGCGCGAGAAAAGGGCCGGACGCGAACGCCCGGCCCTGGAAGTGCAAGCATTGCGGCGAGTGGCTGGAGCCGCAGTTCACCGTCTGCTGGAATTGCCAGACGGCGCGCGATCCGCTCGACGATTGATTACGCCAGCCACACGGCGATCGTCAGCATCAGCAGCAGCAACATCCACAAAATGACTGCCCGCCATACGAGGCCGACAGCCGATTGCAGCGTGCGCGGCGTGCAGTCGTCGCCGACGGGCAACGGACTGGCATCGCCGACGGCAAGCGCTTCGACCGAAAGCGGCTCGGCGAGCGGCCCCGCGAGACGCGCGCCCAGCGCACCGCTGCCCGCTGCCAGCAACACGCCTTCGTTTGCGTCCGGCCATTGGCGCGCGTGATTGCGCCACGCGTAAATGGCGTCCTCGAAATTGCCGACGATCGCGAAACCGAGCGACGTCAGACGCGCGGGCACCCAATCGATGATGAAGAACGCGCGTTGCGCGAACGACGAGAACTCCGCGGTGCGCTCGGGATTCGGCTTCGACCACGCGCGCGCGAGGTATTCGGCGATGCGATAGAGCACCGCGCCCGCCGGGCCGATCGGAATCAGAAACCAGAAGAACACGCCGAACACGTGCCGGTGCGATGCCACGACCGCATGAACCAGCGTATGCCGGACGATTTCGCTGACGGGCATGTCGACCGTATCGATGCCGGTCCACTCGGCCAGGACTTCCCGCGCGCGCGGAACGTCGTCGTTGTTGAGCGCGAGGTGGATATCGGTGAAATAGTGGCTGAACTGCCGGAAACCGAGCGTGAAATAGACGATCACCACGTTCCAGAAGAACGCCAGAACGAAGTTGATCCGATAGAGCACGTAATAGACGAGCCCGACGAAGAGCGTCCACGGCAGCACGACCACGAGCCACGCGACGATGCCATGCTTCTCCTTGCCGGCATCGAAACCGTGCGCGGTGGATTCCGCATGATATTGAAGCAACGCCGAAATCGGATTGTGCGGCGATAACGCGCGCATCTGCTCAATGACGAGAGCCAGCAATACGGAGAAAAAAGTCATGCGAAGCGCCGAAACGGTCGGATAGTTCGAGTTTCGCGTAACGATAGCACAGCGCCCGACGCCTTTAATGCGCTAAGTATTTGCGCAACGCGCAACAAGGGCGCGGACTTTCCGCGCCGTCACGCGCGAGCCACGAGGAAGCGATAAAAATTGCGCAACATGCCAGCCGTTGCGCCCCAGATGAAATAAGGAGCCTTCCCGTCGCCGGGGCTGTATGGCATGGCAAAAAAACGACGCTCGCCGCCTTCCCAGCGAAAGACCCGCACTTCATGATTCGCGGGATTCATGAGCCACGCGAGCGGCACTTCGAAGATATCGGCGACTTCGCGTGTATCGGCCTTCAATGTGAATGGCGGATTCACGAGCGCGACGACCGGCGTCACCTTGAAACCCGTACCCGTCAGATACTCGGGCATCGCGCCGATGACCTCGCAATGCTCCGCGCCCAACCCCACCTCTTCGTAGGCTTCGCGAAGCGCGGTGGCGGCGGCATCGGCGTCTTCGGGCTCGCGTCGGCCGCCCGGAAAACTGATCTGCCCCGCGTGATCCGACAGATGATCGGCGCGCTGCGTCAGCAGCACGGTCAAGCCGCCCTCGCGCACGACGAGCGGCACCAGCACGGACGCCACGCGCGGATCGCCGCCGATCGCCTTGATGCGCTGCTCGCGCTCTTCCTGCGCCCAGTCGAGATCCATCGCGAAACGCGCGCGCAAGCCTTCAGGCGTGAGGCGCACGGGCGGAACGGGCGGGAGTGTCTCGCCCGTCGAGAGGACGGGCATCGTTTCGGGTTCGAGGATGCGGGGAGTCGAAGTCTTTCCGGTGGACACGGGTCGAGAACGGTTCTGTGGAAGCCTCAATTTGAACACACCAAAGAAAAAAGCACCCGAGGGGTGCTTTTTCCGTACTGCTTCTGGCGAGGGACTTACTCTGCGGAAGCAGCAGACTTGTCCTTGAACACCAGCTTTTCCTTGATTCGAGCCGACTTGCCCGAACGCTCGCGCAGGTAGTAGAGCTTCGCACGGCGGACATCGCCACGACGCTTCACGACGATGCTCGCGAGCAGCGGCGAGTAGGTCTGGAACGTACGCTCGACGCCTTCGCCCGACGAGATCTTGCGGACGATGAAGTTCGAGTTCAGGCCACGGTTACGCTTCGCGATGACGACGCCTTCGTAAGCCTGAACACGCTTGCGCGTGCCTTCGACCACGTTCACGTTGACGACGACGGTATCGCCCGGCGCGAAGTCGGGGATGCTCTTCTCGCCCAGAACGCGTGCGATCTCTTCCTTCTCGAGTTGCTCAATCAGATTCATTACTGACTCCTTGTGCCATCTTGCCGGAGTTGTGTGCCTTGTATTGAGTCAGGCCCCGGTAGAGGATGGGTTTGCTTCAGGCGCCGATACCACTCGACGCCCCCATTTTCCCGCTCGTCCGCTCGAAACCTATGCGGGCTTCGACGCTTCCTTCGCGAGTTCTGCGAGCCACGCCTCATCAGCACGGCTCAACATCTTGCTGCGACGCGCCCGCTCGATCAGATCGGGCCGCTTGTTGAATGTGTTGCGCAATGCTTCGCGCCTGCGCCAGGCGTCGATTTCCTTGTGATGGCCGCCGAGCAGCACATCGGGAACGCGCACGCCGTCGTACTCTTCCGGACGCGTGTAGTGCGGGCAATCGAGCAGCACATCGACGAAACTGTCCTGCACCGCCGATTGCGCGTCGTTCAGCACACCCGGCAACTGACGCACTACGGCGTCCATCAGCGCCATGGCGGGGAGTTCTCCGCCGGACAGCACGAAGTCGCCGAGGCTCACTTCTTCGTCCACTTCACGGTCGATCAGGCGCTGATCGATCGCTTCGTAACGGCCGCACAGCAATACGAGACCGGGTTCCTGCGCGAATCGCATCACGCGATCGTGATCCAGCTTCGCACCTTGCGGCGACATCATCACGACGCGCGTCGACGTGATGCCCTGCTCGCGCTGCGCAGCCTTCGCCGCGTGGATCGCGTCTTCCAGCGGGCGCGCCAGCATGACCATGCCGGGGCCGCCGCCGTAAGGGCGATCGTCGACGGTGCGGTAGTTGTCCGTGGTGAAATCGCGCGGATTCCACGTGCGCAGACCGAACCGCTCCTGCTTCACCGCCCGGCTGGTGATGCCCCAGTCGGTCAGCGCGCGAAACATTTCGGGAAAGAGCGTCACGACATCGAACTGCATCGCTCTCTCCGTAACGTGCCGATGTTCAATAATCGGCGTCCCAGTCGACGACGATACGCTTCGCCGCCCGGTCCACCGTCTTCACATATACGCCGACGAACGGAATGAGCCGCTCGCCGGTGACGGGCGCGCCGTCCTTGTTCGTATCCGGATACTCGATCCGCAGAATGGAATGCGCGCCGTTGTCGATCAGATCGGCGACGCGACCAAGCGCAACGCCAGCTTCATTTTCGACATCGAGGCCGATCAGATCGACCCAGTAGAATTCGTCGTCGCTGTCGAGCTTCGGGAAATCGCCACGCGCGATATTCACCGTATGGCCCTTCAGCGCGAGCGCCGCATCGCGGTCATCGCAGCCGGCCAGACGCGCGACGATGGTATCGGCGTGCACTTTCGACTGCAGGCAGCGCGCGGACTTGCGATCGCGGCCTTTGACGAGCCACCAGCGTTTGGCGCTCAGCAGCGCGTCGCCGCCCTGCTTGCCGTTCGCGTGCGGAACGATCTTGACCCAACCCTTCAGACCGTACGCATCGGCGATAAAACCGACTTCGACGGCGTCTTCGGGCAAAGCCTCGACCCGCTCGATTGCGGCTTCCGGCTGAATGCTGCCTTTATCGCTGCCTTTGTTGCTACCCGAAACGTCGCCCGCCACGCGGCGCGCGCCCGGCTTGCGGACGAACGCGCCAAACGTGGCGGAACTTTCATCTTGCCCCGGCTTCGTTCGGCCGATGTTTTCCGATGCGCGGCCGGATTCAGAATCGCGCGCGGACATCGGCGAACCTTTGGGCAGGTTTCGAGCGTTTACTACAGCGTCGGCTCAGCGAACTCAAGCAGCCGGCTGGGCTTGCTGAGCTTGCTTGACCAGACGCTCGACGGTCGGCGACAGTTGCGCGCCAACGCCTTGCCAGTACGTCAGGCGATCTTGCGCGATGCGCAGCGATTCGCCCTTGGTCGCGACCGGGTTGTAGAAACCCACGCGCTCGATGAAGCGGCCGTCACGGCGGCTACGCGAGTCGGTTGCGACGATGTTGTAGAACGGGCGCTTCTTCGAGCCGCCACGAGCCAAGCGGATGATGACCATGCTGAAATCCTTGAAAACCGGGGTTCGGAACAACGAGAACAGGCGATTATAGCCGGATTCCGACGCCCTAACAAACACTTAACGCATTTTTTGCATGTGACGCCAAGTTCGGCAAGAATTCGGCGCGTTGCCAGATACCGGAAATCACGCCGATGCGGCAACGTGCCATGGGCGGCGTGCTCAGCGGAAGGCGTAAAATGTCAGACCGGCGTCCGCCTCAATCCACCACCGCTTTCGCTGATGACTTCCTCGTCCGTCGCCACGCAATCCGGCTCCAAGCCGGCCGGCAAGCAGGTTCCGCCATACTTCCGCTCGAAAACGCTGACCGCCGCGCTGGCGTTCCTGTTCGGCTATATCGGACTGCATCGCTTCTACCTCTATGGAATGCGCGACAAGTACGGCTGGGCGCATATCGTCGGTATCGTAATGGGTGCGTTCGGCTATCTGCTGCTCGCCGAAACGGAGCGCACGTCGATTCTCGGCTGGGCGCTGGCGTTTCCCGGGTCAATCTCGCTGCTTGCGGCTTTCCTCTCCGCGCTCGTCTACGGCCTGCGCCCGGACGCCAAGTGGGACGCGCAGTTCAACGCGCACACGGGACGCGAAAGCCGCTCCGGTTGGACCGTGATCTTCGTCGTGATCTTTTCGCTGCTGATCGGCGCATTTCTGCTGATGACCGGTCTCGCGCTCACGTTCCAGACTTATTTCGAAGGCCAGGTCGAAGCCGCGAAGACTTTGTCGCAATAGAACGTCAGAACAAATCGAGCTGCGGGCTCGCCGGCGGCGGCGGCCGTTTCGCCGGTCGCTGAAACTCGGACATATCGAGAATCCCGCGCTGTCTTGCATTAAGCCCAAGACGTTTCGTCGCCTTCTGAAAGCGCTGTTTCAGCATGTCGGCCCAAAGGCCCTCGCCTTTCATGCGCTTCGAGAAATCCGAGTCGTAATCCTTGCCGCCGCGCATATCGCGCACGCGGCTCATCACGCGGTCCGCGCGGTCGGGAAAATGCGCGGCGAGCCAATCCTTGAAGAGCGGCGCGACTTCCCATGGCAGACGCAGCACGATATAGCTCGCGGTCGTCGCGCCCGCCTCTGCGCACGCTTCCAGCACGCGCTCCAAGTCCGGCTCGGTCACGAACGGAATGACCGGCGCGATGCTCACGCCCACTGGGATGCCCGCCTCCGCGAGCGTGCGAATCGTGCGCAGACGCCGCGAAGGTGTGGCCGCGCGCGGTTCGAGCGTGCGCGCGATATCGGCATCGAGCGTGGTGACTGTGATCGCCGCCATCATCTGGCCGCGTTCGGCCATCGGCGCGAGCAGGTCTATGTCGCGCTCGATCAGGGAGCTCTTCGTGATCGCCGCGAACGGATGGCCGCAGTCGTGCAGCATCTGAATGACGCGCCGCGTGAGTTGCAGATCCCGTTCGACCGGCTGATACGCGTCGGTGTTGACGCCGAGCGCGATCGGCTCGGGCTCGTAGTTCGGCTTCGCCAGTTCGCGTTCGAGCAATTCGGGCGCGTTGATCTTCGCGTAAATGCGGCTTTCGAAATCGAGGCCGGGCGACAGTCCGAGATAGCTGTGCGTCGGACGAGCGAAACAGTAGATGCAGCCGTGTTCGCATCCGCGATAGGGATTGAGCGATACGGAGAACGGAATGTCGGGCGAACTGTTGCGCGTGAGGATGGTTTTGGCGCGCTCTTCGAACACCTGCGTGCGCAGCGGCGGCGCGCTCTCGTCCTCGGCATCCGCGGCGTTCAGCCAGCCGTCGTCGACGCGCTCGCGCTCGTCCTTCTCGTAGCGGCCCTGGATGTTCGTGACCGCGCCGCGCCCCTTCAACGGAGCGGGCGGCGCGACGGGATATTCACGATCCGGCGATGACATTTGCGACAAAATCCAACGATTGATACTGTACAAATATACAGTATCGACGTTTCGTCGCAAGCGAAAAATCACGTCTCGACGAGAATCTTCAGCGTCTCCTTGATCTCCTCCATCACCACATAGCTCTTCGACTGAACCGCGCCCGGCAGTTGCAACAGGATGTCGCCGAGCAGCTTGCGATAGTCCGCCATTTCGCCGATCCGCGCCTTGATCAGATAGTCGAAATCGCCCGACACGAGATGACACTCGAGCACTTCGGGAATCTTCTGCACTTCGCGCCGGAACTGCTCGAACATGTTGCCGCTTTTGTGATCCAGCGTGATCTCGACGAACACGAGCAGCGCCGCGCCGAGTTCAGTCGGATTCACGCGCGCGTAATAGCCGACGATGACGCCGTCGCGCTCCATGCGTTTCACGCGCTCGATACACGGCGTCACGGACAATCCGACGCGCTCCGCCAGATCCTTCATCGCGATGCGGCCGTCCTCCTGAAGGATGTTCAAGATCTTGTGGTCGAGCTTGTCGAGCGTGCGGACCGGATTTCGCTGCGTTCGCATTTCTTTTTCCTAAAAATCGACCAAATACAATAACTAAAACTGCTTTGATCTCAATACTATAGGCGATAACACTAGACGGACAGCGTGTCGCAGGTTTGGCCGGCTGTCCAGCGAAATCGAATTGGAGATCACATGCGAATCGTTATTCTCGGAAGCGGCGTCGTCGGCGTGACGAGCGCGTATTACCTTGCTCGCGCCGGCCACGAAGTCACGGTCATCGATCGCGAAGCCGGGCCCGCGCTCGAAACGAGTTTCGCGAACGCCGGACAGATCTCTCCCGGTTATGCATCGCCGTGGGCCGCGCCGGGCGTGCCGCTCAAAGCCGTGAAGTGGATGTTCGAAAAGCACGCGCCGCTCGCGATCCGCCTCGACGGCACGATGAATCAGTTGCAATGGATGTGGCAAATGCTGCGTAACTGCACGCAAGATCGCTACACGGTGAACAAGGGCCGCATGGTCCGCCTCGCCGAATACAGCCGCGACTGCCTGCAGGCGCTGCGCGCGGACACGGGCATTTCCTATGAAGGCCGCACGGGGGGCACGCTGCAACTGTTCCGTACGCAGCAGCAATTCGATGGCGCGGGCAAGGACATCGCCGTGCTGAAAGACGCGAACGTGCCGTTCGAGCTGCTCACCGCCGACGAACTCAAGAAGGCCGAACCCGCGCTCGCCGCCGTGTCGCACAAGCTGACGGGCGGTCTGCGTCTGCCGAACGATGAAACCGGCGACTGCCAGATGTTCACCACGCGGCTCGCCGCAATGGCCGAAGCGCTCGGCGTCAAGTTCCGCTACAACACGTCGATCGACGCGCTCGCCGTCGCGAATGGCCGCATCGCCGGCGTGCAGTGCGGCAAGGAACTGGTGACGGCGGATTCGTACGTCGTCGCGCTCGGCTCGTATTCGCCGAAACTGCTCGGCGATCTCGTCAAGATTCCGGTCTATCCGCTGAAGGGCTATTCGATTACCGCGCCGATCGTCGATGCGAACCGCGCGCCTGTGTCGACCGTGCTCGACGAAACGTACAAGATCGCGATCACGCGTTTCGACGACCGCATCCGCGTGGGCGGCATGGCGGAAATTGTCGGATACGACAAGAAGCTGAAAGCGGCGCGTCGCGAAACGCTCGAAATGTGCGTGAACGACCTCTTCCCGGGCGGCGGCGACACCACGAACGCCACGTTCTGGACCGGCCTGCGCCCGATGACGCCTGACGGCACGCCGATCGTCGGCCGCACGCCGGTGCCGAACCTGTTCCTGAACACGGGCCACGGCACGCTCGGCTGGACGATGTCGTGCGGCTCCGGCCAATTGCTCGCCGATCTCATGTCCGGCAAGCAGCCCGCGATCCGCGCGGACGACCTTTCGGTGCATCGCTATTTCGGCGACGTCGGCGTGAAGACGCGTCCGGGATACGCGAACGCGTAATTCGCGTTGTCGCATCAAAGCAAAGCAAAGGCGCCTTCGATGAAGGCGCTTTGTCGTTTCTAGAACTGATCTTCGCTGAGTGCGAGCACCCCTTCCCCGCCGTTCGCGCTGACGATGGACGCCTCGATCCCAGGAGCCAGCGACAGAATGTGCTCCGCGAAAAACTCGGCTGTCGCGATCTTCGCGGAATGAAAGCGCTCGTCTTCCGCGCGCTTCACCTGCGAGACGAGCATCGCGCGCGCCATCTGCCATCCGGACAACACGATGCCCGCAAGCCGCAGATACGGCACGCTGCCCGCGAACACCGCGTTCGGGTCGCTCTTGAACTTCGCGACGATGAACTCGATCGCGCGCGCCAGCGACAGACTTCCCGCGCTCAAATGCCGATGCATCGACTTGAACGGCTTGCCATCCACTTCGGCGAGCGCGGCGATCGTCTGATCGATCTGCGCGAGCAGCGCTTGCGCCGCACGGCCACCATCGCGCACGGTCTTGCGGCCGACGAGGTCGTTCGCCTGAATCGCCGTCGTGCCTTCGTAGATCGGCAGAATGCGCGCATCGCGATAATGCTGCGCCGCGCCCGTCTCCTCGATGTAGCCCATGCCGCCATGCACCTGCACGCCGATACTCGCGACATCGACGGACATTTCCGTGGAAAAGCCCTTCACGATCGGCACGAGATATTCGTAGATCGCCTGATGACTCTTCCTCGCGTCATCGTCCGGATGGCCGTGCGCGAGATCGCTGTGCGACGCTGCGACGTAGGCGAGCGCGCGGGCGCCTTCGGTGTAGGCGCGCATCGTCGAGAGCATGCGGCGCACGTCGGGGTGATGGATGATCGTCACCGGCTCCTTCGCGCTGCCATCGACGGGACGGCTCTGCACGCGCTCCTTCGCGTACGCGACCGCCTGTTGATACGCGCGCTCGGCGATCGCGACACCCTGCATGCCGACCGCAAAACGCGCCGCGTTCATCATGATGAACATGTATTCGAGGCCGCGATTCGCCTCGCCGATCAGATACCCGGTCGCCCCGCCGTGATCGCCGTATTGCAGCACGGCCGTCGGGCTCGCCTTGATGCCGAGCTTGTGCTCGATCGACACGCAATGCACGTCGTTGCGCTCGCCGAGCGAGCCGTCGTCATTGACGAGGAACTTCGGCACGAGAAAGAGCGAGATGCCTTTCACGCCCTCGGGCGCATCGGGCGTGCGCGCGAGCACGAGATGGACGATGTTCTTCGCCATGTCGTGTTCGCCGTACGTGATGAAGATTTTCGTGCCGAAGACCTTGTACGTGCCATCGCCCTGCGGCTCGGCCCGCGTGCGCACGAGCGCGAGATCGGAACCCGCCTGCGGCTCGGTGAGGTTCATCGTGCCGGTCCATTCGCCGCCGATGAACTTCGGCAGATAGCGCGCCTTCTGCTCGTCGCTGCCGGCGGTGAGGAGCGCCTCGATTGCACCGTCGGTGAGCAGCGGGCACAGCGCGAAAGAGAGATTCGCCGAGTTGAGCGCTTCGATGCACGGCGTCGCGATGAGCTTCGGCAAGCCCTGTCCGCCGAAGTCCGCCGGATGCACGACGCCTTGCCAGCCGCCTTCCGCGAACTGGCGGAACGCGTTCTTGAAGCCGGGCGTCGTCGTGACGTCGCCGTTCGCCCAGGCGCTCGGATTGCGATCGCCTTCGACGTTCAGCGGCGCGATTACTTCGCCGCAAAAGCGCGCGGCTTCTTCGACGACGGCCTGCGCCGTATCGAAGCCCGCGTCTTCGTGACCGGGCAGCGCGGCGATGCGGTCGATATCCGCCAGCTCCTTCACTACGAACAACATGTCCTTGACGGGTGCGCGATAGCTCATCGTCCTGTCTCCTCCTGTTTCAATTTTCGGGTACAAAAAAAGGGCGCAACGTTCGTCGCGCCCTTTCTTATTTTTGTGGTGAGTGTTCGACTCACATGGCGCGGTTAGCCGAGCTCTTTCACCAGTTCCGGCACGACCGAGAACAGATCGCCGACGAGACCGTAATCGGCGACGCTGAAGATCGGCGCTTCGGGGTCTTTGTTGATCGCGACGATGACCTTCGAGTCTTTCATGCCGGCCAAGTGTTGAATCGCGCCCGAGATGCCGACTGCAACGTACAGTTGCGGCGCGACGATCTTGCCGGTTTGACCCACCTGAAAGTC
>NZ_JALQDZ010000017.1:0-252823 GCF_023630985.1 Caballeronia sp. ATUFL_F1_KS39
GAAAGTATCGGCGCTATCGACGGCGGTGATGTCGCTGATTTGCGCGACATCCAAGTGTGCAGCGATACGCGGCGCGACGTTCTTACCGTACGCGGTCGCCGGAGCCAGAATGTGCGAATAATCCTTCGCGATGTTCAACACCGTAGCTTCGACGTTCTCCGCCAAGCCTTCAGCGAGTTGCGGCGCATCGGCGAGCAGCACTTTCGAAACGCCCGCGATCTTCGCCGCCGCATCCGCCGCGCCCTGCGCGTTCGATCCCGCGATCAGCACATGCACATCGCCACCAATCTTCGATGCCGCCGCAACCGTGTTCAGCGTCGCTGCCTTGATCGACGCATTGTCGTGTTCTGCAATTACGAGAATCGTCATGTTCAGATCACCTTCGCTTCGGTTTTCAGTTTTTCGACCAGCGTCTTCACGTCGGGCACGGTGATGCCCGCGCTGCGCTTCGGCGGCTCGACGACTTTCAGCGTCTTCAGACGCGGCGCGACATCGACGCCGAGATCGGCGGGCTTCACCGTCGTCAGCGGCTTCTTCTTCGCCTTCATGATGTTCGGCAGCGTCACGTAGCGCGGCTCGTTCAGACGCAGATCGGTCGTGACGACTGCGGGCAATTTCAGCGACAGCGTTTCGGCGCCGCCATCGACTTCGCGCGATACCGTGGCTTTGCCATCGGCAACGACGACCTTCGATGCGAACGTCGCTTGCGGCAGACCCGCCAGTGCAGCGAGCATCTGGCCGGTTTGATTCGAGTCGTCGTCGATGGCCTGCTTGCCCAGGATGACGAGCTCAGGCTTCTCTTGATCGACCAATGCCTTCAGGATCTTCGCGACCGCCAGCGGCTGCAACTCATCGGCGGATTCGACCAGAATCGCGCGATCCGCACCGATCGCCAGCGCCGTCCGCAACGTTTCCTGACATTGCGTCACGCCGCACGATACGGCGATCACTTCCGTAGCAACACCCGCTTCCTTCAGACGCACCGCCTCTTCCACGGCGATTTCGTCGAACGGGTTCATCGACATCTTCACGTTGGCGATATCGACACCCGTGTTATCCGATTTCACGCGGACCTTCACGTTGTAGTCGACCACGCGCTTGACTGGCACCAGAATTTTCATGCACACGCTCCAAAGTTACGATTACGTCAACCCAGCGCCATTATACGAGTGGCGCGTAAGATCACCCCTCCAAAAGCGGGTGGGGTCGGCGATCGTGCAATAGGTATGAGCCGAATTTTATCGAACGATCGTTCTATTTATATCCACGAAAACCCGAATCCGACCATGAAAACGATTACCAGGCCGTAATCACCGCGCCGGCGTACTTGCCTTCGATGAACTGCTTCACTTCCGGCGAGTGATACGCCGCGATCAGCTTCGCAACCCACGGCTTGTCCTTGTCGGCCGCGCGAACCGCGATGATGTTCACATACGGACCGCGTGGATCTTCGATTGCGATCGCGTCCGACTTCGGCTTCAGGCCCGCTTCCATCGCGAAGTTCGTATTGATGGCGGCGGCATCGACGTCGTCGAGCGAGCGCGGAATCTGCGCGGCGTCGAGTTCGACGATCTTCAGCTTCTTCGGATTCTCGACGATATCGAGCGGCGTCGCTTTCAGACCCGCATCCGCGCGCAGCTTGATGAGACCTTGCTTCTGCAGCAGCAGCAATGCGCGGCCGCCGTTGGTCGGATCGTTCGGCACCGCGATGCGCGCGCCGTTGGCAAGCGCCGACAGCGACTTCAGCTTCTTCGAGTAGATGCCCATCGGGAACGTCACCGTATCGGCGACCTTGACGAGCTTGTAGCCGCGATCCTTCACTTGCGCGTCGAGATACGGCAGATGCTGATAGCTGTTCGCATCGAGATCGCCGGCGGCGAGCGCGGCGTTCGGCTGCACGTAATCCGAGAACTCGACGACCGTGATCTTCAGCCCGTTTTTCGCGGCGACCTGCTTCACCACGTCCATGATCTGCGCGTGCGGGCCGCCGGTCACGCCCAACTTGATGGCTTCATCGGCGTGCGCGGCACCGTTGAACAGCGTTGCGCTCAACAGCGCGGCGGCGAACTTCAGAATGAATCGACGTTGCATGGTTTCTTGAGTGGTTATTTGTGACTGAGACGACGAACGAGCCAGTCGCCGAACGACTGAACGAGCTGCACGAACACGATGAGAATCACGACGACCGTGATCATCACTTCAGGAAGAAAACGCTGATAACCATAGCGGATGCCGAGATCGCCGAGACCGCCGCCGCCGATCGCGCCCGCCATCGCCGAATAGCCGACGAGCGACACGAACGTGATCGTCAATCCAGCGACGACGCCCGGCAGCGATTCCGGCAACAGCACTTTGAAGACGATCTGCGATGTCGTCGCGCCCATTGCCTGCGCGGCTTCGATGAGTCCGCGATCCACTTCGCGCAGTGCCGTCTCGACGAGCCGCGCGATGAACGGCGCAGCGGCGATCGTCAGCGGCACGACGGCGGCCGCGGTGCCGATCGACGAGCCGACGACGAGCCGCGTGAACGGAATCACCGCGACGAGAAGGATGATGAACGGCGTCGAGCGCACCGCATTCACGATGCCGCCGAGCACGCGATTCACGCCGATGTTCTGCAGCACGCCGTCGCGATCGGTGAGATAGAGCAGCACGCCGAGCGGCAAACCGACCGCCGCGCCGACGAGTCCCGAGATGCCGACCATGATCAGCGTTTCCCAGAACGACTGGACGAACATGTCGAACATTTCACTCAACATGGGACAACTCCTCCACGACGACGCCCTGCGAGCGCAAATATTCGATCGCTTCGGCGATCTTCACCGGCTGACCGCCCGCGAGCACCGCGAGCGAGCCGAACGCCTGCCCCTGAATCTCGTCGATCTGGCCGTGCAGGATGTTGAAATCGAGTTCGTAGCGGCGGATCGTCTCCGAGAGAATCGGCTGATCGACGCCCGAGCCCGTGAACGCGAGCCGCAGCAAATGACCGCTGCCGGTCTTGAGCCGCTCGATCACGCGTGCCTTCAATGCGGGCGGCAACTCGTGCGCGATCACGTCGCCGATCAGTGCGCGCGTGACTTCGTGATGCGGCTGCATGAAGACATCGACGACCTTGCCCTCTTCGACCACGCGCCCGGCGTCGAGCACCGCGACGCGATCGCAGACCTGTTTGATCACTTCCATCTGATGCGTGATGAGCACGATGGTGAGCCCGAGCTCGCGATTGATCTTGCGCAGCAGATCGAGAATCGCGCGCGTGGTTTCGGGATCGAGCGCGGACGTGGCTTCGTCGGAGAGCAGCACTGTCGGCTTGCTCGCGAGCGCCCGCGCAATCCCGACGCGCTGCTTCTGTCCGCCGCTGATCTGCGCGGGATACTTGTCCTTGTGCGTCGTGAGGCCGACGAGATCGAGCAGCGGCAACACGGCCGCTTCGATTTCCGCGCGCTTCTTGCCGGCGAGTTCGAGCGGCAGCGCGACGTTGTCGTACACCGTGCGCGAGCTCAGCAGATTGAAATGCTGAAAGATCATGCCGATGTCGCGGCGCGCGGCGCGCAGATCGTCCTTGCCGAGCGTCGTGAGATCGCGTCCGTCGACGATCACATTGCCTTCGCTCGGCCGCGTCAGCAGATTGATCGTGCGAACCAGCGTGCTCTTGCCCGCGCCGCTGCGCCCGATGATGCCGAACACTTCGCCGGCGGGAATCGTCAGATTGACGTTGTGCAGCGCTTCGACCCAGCCTCGGGGCCCCGCGAAACGCTGCGAAAGATTGCGTATTTCGATCATGAAAATGCAAACGGCGGAAGGCTTGTCGGGTGGAACCCACCCGCGCCGCCGGCCGCCGCTCGTTCTTAGCTGTTTGTATCGTGGCGGGGATTTTACAGGACGCGTTACATTCTGTTTAATAATGATTTCAGATCGGCTAATAACGTGGAGATATTTACCGCGCCATGTCACGCACTATCTATTCGACGAGCGCCGTCACGACGCGACACGGCGTCGAACTGTTTCTGCATCGCTGGCACCCCGCGCCGGGCATCGAACTCAACGCGCGGATCGCGCTCGTCCACGGTCTCGGCGAACACGCGGGCCGTTACGACGCGCTCGCGACCGCGCTGAACGCGGCGGGCATCGAACTGATCGCGATCGATCTGCGCGGACACGGGAAGTCGTCGGGCGAACGGGCGTGGGTTCGCGTCTTCACGGACTATCTGCGCGACACCGATGTCCTGCTCGAAGCGTGCGCGGCCACGCCGCCCGCCGGCACGCCGCTCTTTTTGATGGGCCACAGCATGGGCGGAACGATCGCGGCGCTCTACGCCGCCGAGCGTGCGCAGGCGAACAAGCTGGCCGGTCTGATCCTGTCGAGCCCGGCATTGAAGATCGGACCGGGCACGCCGCGCTGGAAGGCCAAACTGAGCCGCATCGTGGGCGTGGTCGCGCCGCGCGTCGCCGCGTTCAGCATCGATCCGGCGCTGCTGTCGCGCGCGCCGGGCGTCGTCGAAGCGTACAAGCGCGATCCGCTCGTGCATCACGCAGCCGTCTGCGCACGCACTGCCGCGCAGATTCTCGCCGGCATGGAGCGCGTGGCGGAAAAGCGCGGCGACATCAAGCTGCCGCTTCTCGTCTTTCACGGCAGCGCGGACGCGATCTGCGATCCCGCCGGCAGCCGCGAGTTCGAAGCCAACGCGGGATCGACCGACACCACGCTCATCGTCCACGAAGGCAGCGCCCACGAAACGCTCAACGATCTCGACCGCGAGCGCGTGATCCGCGAGCTGATCGACTGGACGCTCGTGCGCGCGGACTACGCGCGCGCTCGCGCCCGCTAGATTTCCGCCAGCACCCGCAGATGCGCAACGACGCTGCGGCCCAGCGCCGACAGGTTATAGCCGCCTTCGAGACAACTCACGATGCGCCCTTGCGCGTGGCGCTTCGCGACGCCGCGAATCTGCTCGGTGATCCACGCGTAATCGTCCTCGACAAGACCCATGTTCGCCATGTCGTCTTCGCGATGCGCATCGAAGCCGGCCGAGACGAAGATCATCTGCGGCTTGAACGCTTCGAGCCGCGGCAGCCACATCATGTCGACGACCTCGCGCACCTGCATGCCCTTAGTGCGCGCGGCGAGCGGCACGTTGACCATGTTCGCCGCGTGATTGTCGGCGCCGGAAAACGGATAGAACGGATGCTGGAAGAAACTGCACATCAGCACGCGCGAATCGCCGCTGAACGCGGCTTCGGTGCCGTTGCCGTGATGCACGTCGAAATCGACGATCGCGACCCGCTGCAGGCCGTGCACTTCCAGCGCATGCCGCGCGGCGATCGCGACGTTGTTGAAGAGGCAGAAGCCCATCGCGCGCGCGGGCTCGGCGTGATGGCCCGGCGGCCGGATGCTGCAAAACGCGTTGTCGTAACGGCCTTCGATGACGGCATCGGTGGCCGCGACCGCCGCGCCCGCCGCGCGCAATGCCGCGCGGTAGGACTGGGGGCACATCGACGTATCGGGGTCGAGTTCGCTTCGGCCCGATTCCGGCGTGCGGCTCTTGATGTAGTCGATGTGCGCCTGCGTATGCACGCGCGCGAGGTCGGCTTCGTCGGCGAGCGGCGCTTCCTCGCGCTCGATGAGCGAATCGATCCGGCTCGCGATCAGCTGGTCTTCGATCGCCTGCAGGCGCGCCGGACACTCGGGATGCCATTGGCCGTTGTCGTGCTGGAGGCAGTCGGGGTGGGAGTAGAAGCCGGTGGCCATGATGTCTCGCAATGCCGCTTGTCGTCGGCTCTCGTCTCGTATTTTTTCGTCATACGCGACCACTTGTCGCGTAATTGACGTTAAGTTACCACACCGTCCGGCACGGCCGCCCTCGCCCGGGCACATGGCCGATATGGGCGCGAAGCGTCGGTTATACTGCCCCGACGCCTTGCCGGCCGAGCGATTGCGCGCGGCATGTTGCAGGCTGTTGCGTTCCGTTGAGAATCGTTGCATCGATTCGACTTCACAGGCGTTTTTGGCCACTCGCGCATCCGGCATCGCCCCAACCGCCCCCAACCACGCACACTATGACTTTCCAGTTTGCTCAGTTCGTCTTCACGGCTTCATCCAGGCCGGCAAAGCGCGCACTCGTTGCTTCCCTCGTCTGCGCGCTCGGCTTTCTCTCCGGGAACAGTGCCTTTGCGCAGTCGCAGCAGCCGCAGGCCGCGACGCCGCAAGGGCAGGTGTTCGAAGAAGAGATCGTGCCGCAGCGCTACGCGAACAATCCGAATGTCGATGCGTTCATCAATGACATGGTCGCGCGCTACGACTTCGATTCGTCCGCGCTGCACGATCTGTTTGCGCGCGTGAGCTATTCGGCGACCGCGGCGAAACTGGTGTTGCCTTCGCCCACGCCGCAGGCCAAGAACTGGCGCGCGTACCAGGGGCGTTTCATCGAGCCGGTTCGCATCAACGCGGGCGTGAAGTTCTGGCGCGCGAATCAGGCGACGCTGCAGCGCGCGTCCGAGCAATTCGGCGTGCCGCCGGAGGTGATCGTCGGAATCATCGGCGTGGAGACGATCTACGGGAAGTACATGGGCAACTTCCGCGCGCTCGACGCGCTGACCACGCTCACCTTCGATTACCCGAACACGCCGAACCGCGTCGAGCGCATGGCGACGTTCCGCAAGAATCTCGAAGACCTGCTCGTGTGGACGCGCGATTCGCAGATCGATCCGACGACCGTCCTCGGTTCATACACGGGCGCGATCGGGATTCCGCAGTTCCTGCCGAGCAGCATCGTGCAATACGCGGTCGATTACGACGGCAACAGCCGCATCGATCTGCGCACGAGCCCGGCAGACGCCATCGGCAGTGTGGCGAACTATCTGAAGCAGAACGGCTGGGAACCGGGCCGGCCGGTCGTGTGGCGCATCGCCGGCGATGTCGGCAGTCAGGGCATCGCGCAGGCCGCCGCCGATGGCGCGCCGGAACCGAAATGGTCGCTCGCGCAACTGACGAAGGCCGGCATGCTGCTCAACGAGCCGGGCTTGAATATCGACGCAGAAGCGCCGACGCCGCTCACCGTCGTCGATTTGCCCACGCCCGGCCGCGCGACCGAATACACGCTCGGGCTGAAGAACTTCTACGTGCTGACGCGTTACAACCGCAGCTTCTTCTACGCGCTCGCGGTGTATCAGCTTGGCGAAGCGGTCAAGGCGCGCATGGTCGCGGGCGACACGGGCGCGAATTCGCAGTGACGTTTGTCCGCTACAGACGTAAAAAACCCCGGCTCGCCGGGGTTCTCTCATTGCGCGATCAGGATGCGCGGCATCACGCCGGGAACACGCCCGTCGAAAGATAACGATCGCCGCGATCGCAGACGATGAACACGATCGTCGCGTTCTCCACCTGGCGCGCGATGCGCAGCGCCACTTCGCACGCGCCGCCCGACGAAATGCCCGCGAAAATGCCTTCGACCGATGCGAGGCGTCGCGCCATCGCTTCGGAGGCCGCCTGACTTACGTTCTCCACGCGATCCACGCGGCTGCGATCGAAAATCTTCGGCAGATAGGCTTCCGGCCACTTGCGGATGCCCGGAATGCGCGAGCCTTCTTCCGGCTGAGCGCCGATGATCTCGATCTTTTCGTTCTGCTCTTTCAGATACTTCGACACGCCCATGATCGTGCCCGTCGTGCCCATCGACGAGACGAAGTGCGTAAGGCGGCCTTCGGTCTGACGCCACAGCTCCGGGCCCGTGCCTTCGTAATGCGCGAGCGGATTGTCCGGGTTCGCGAACTGATCGAGAATGATGCCTTTGCCGTCACGCTGCATCTGATCGGCGAGATCGCGTGCGTATTCCATGCCGCCCGTCACCGGCGTCAGCACGATTTCGGCGCCATACGCGGCCATGCTCTGGCGGCGCTCGATCGACAGATCTTCCGGCATCAGCAGCACCATCTTGTAGCCGCGCATTGCGGCGGCCATCGCGAGCGCGATGCCGGTGTTGCCGCTCGTCGCTTCGATGAGCGTGTCGCCCGGCTTGATGCGGCCGCGCTCTTCAGCTTTCCTGATCATCGACAGCGCCGGCCGGTCCTTCACCGATCCCGCCGGATTGTTGCCTTCGAGCTTGCCCAGCACGACGTTGTTGCGGCTGCGAATTTCATCGTCGACGATGCGGACGAGTTGCACGAGCGGCGTGTTGCCGATCGTGTCTTCGATAGTCATGTAAGCCATATGCGGAGCCGATTCGGATTCCCCGCGGACGACACTGCCTTTCCGCGCGGATTTTGATATAGGGATTCGTCGATTGTAGCCCACCGGTTCCGCCGATGCCGGCGCATCCCTGCTGCACGGATGGAATGCCGCTCGCGCGCGCCGTCCGCGCATGCAAAAAGCCCCGCGAGGAGGCCGTCCGCGGGGAGCCCAAGACATCCGAAGGCTGAAGGAGATCGATGGCGCGCCGCGCACCAGGGCGCGCCTCCGGGCCGTGCTTATTTCTTCACAATGACCGGTTTAGCTGATGCGGACGCCGAAACCGGCGTCGCGACAGCCGAGTTCGCGCCGCCAGGCGGTGCGGCGACGGCCGCGGTCTTCGTCGTTGCGCCGATTGTCAGTCCTTCCGCTTCCAGACGCTGGACGGTCTTGCCGCCCATGCCTTTGACGCGCGTGCCGAGATCGCTCGCGTCCTTGAACGGACCGTGCGCCTGACGTTCATCGAGAATGGCTTTCGCCTTCGCCGGACCGATGCCCTTGATGCCGCGCAGCGCGTCGGAGTTGGCGGTATTGACGTCGACGGCCGCGAACGCGCTACCGATGGAAAAGATGAGCGCGAACGCAGCGATCGACGAGAGTGCTTGCTTGAACATGACTGAGTCTCCGTGAAGAACCGGCCGGCACCAGCGCCAACCGTGAGACCCAGTTTAGAGAGGCTCGAAGCGCGTTTATAGCTGGCCGAATAGCCAACGCACGTAGCGATCGACACCTTCCTGAACCGTAAGAAACGAGGCGTCGTAACCGGCTGCGCGCAGCTTCGACTGGTCCGCCTGCGTGAAGCATTGGTACTTGCCGCGCAGCGCGTCGGGGAACGGCACGTACTCGATCAGACCGCGCTGCACGAGTTCGGCGAGCGAGAGCGCCGCTTCGCCGTTCAACGCGCGCAGCGAGTTCACGACCGTCGACGCGATGTCGTTGAACGGCTGCGCGCGCCCGGTGCCGAGATTGAAAATGCCCGACTTCTCCGGATGATCGAAGAAGAACAGATTCACCTTCACGACGTCTTCGACCGAGATGAAGTCGCGCGTCTGCTCGCCGGCCGCATAGCCGTTGTACTCGCCGAAGAGCTTGACCTTGCCTTCCGAGCGGAACTGATTGAAGTTGTGGAACGCGACCGACGCCATGCGTCCCTTGTGCGTTTCGCGCGGGCCGTACACGTTGAAATAGCGAAAGCCGGCGATCTGGCTTTCCGCCTTCGGCAGCACCTGCCGCACGATCTGATCGAAGAGGAACTTCGAATAACCGTACACGTTGAGCGGCTTCTCGACTTCGCGCTCTTCGACGAAACGGCTCGATCCGCCGTATGTCGCCGCCGACGATGCATACAGGAACTGCGCGCCCTGCGCGAGGCACGCGTCCATCACGTCGCGGCTGTAGCGGAAGTTGTTGTCCATCATGTAGCGGCCGTCGGTTTCCATCGTGTCCGAACAGGCGCCTTCGTGGAACACCGCGCGCACGCGGCCGAAATCGCCGCGCTTGAAGCGCTCGACGAACTCGGTCTTGTCGAGGTAATCGTCGATTTCGCAATCGACGAGATTCTTGAACTTGTCGGCGCGCGTGAGGTTGTCGACCGCGATCACGCGATTCTCGCCACGCTCGTTGAGCGCCTTGACGATATTGCTGCCGATGAAGCCGGCTGCACCGGTAACGATGATGGTCATGGCGTTATTTCAGATAAGGTCAGGCGAAGAGTTCGTTGTAGTCGACGGTCGCCGTACCGAGCTTGCCCACGACGATGCCCGCCGCGCGGTTCGCATAGACCATCGAGTCGACGAGCGGCACACCCGCGCCCAGCATGGTCGCGACCGTTGCGATGACGGTGTCGCCGGCGCCCGAGACATCATACACTTCGCGCGCTTCGGCCGATGTGTGCAGCACCTGGTCCTCGGTGAAGAGCGTCATGCCCTCTTCCGAGCGCGTGAGGAGCAGCGCTGAAAGATCGAGCTCCGCACGCAGTTTCCTCACGCGCTCGTGCAGATCTTCTTCCGATTTCCACTGGCCGATGACTTCGCGCAGCTCCGCGCGATTCGGCGTGATGAGCGTCGCGCCGCGATAACGGTCCCAGTCGTCGCCCTTCGGATCGACGAGCACGGGCTTTCCGGCGCGTTTCGCGTCGGCGATCATCTGCGTGACGTGCGTGAGGCCGCCCTTCGCGTAATCGGACATGAGGATCACGTCGTGCTGCGGCAGGATCTCGGTGAACCGTTCGAGACACGCGCGCAGCACTTCATGATTCGGCGTGTTCTCGAAATCGACGCGCAGCAACTGCTGCTGACGCGACAGCACGCGCAGCTTGATGGTCGTGAGCAGTTCGGGATCGCGCTCGAGATGCGCCGCGACCTTGCTTTCGCCGAGCAGCTCGACGATGCGCTCGCCCGGCTCGTCATGTCCCACTACGCAAAGCAGGCCGGCCTGCGCGCCGAGCGCCGCCGCGTTGCGCGCGACGTTCGCCGCGCCGCCGAGGCGGTCTTCCTTCTTCTGCACGTGCACGACCGGCACGGGCGCTTCGGGCGAGATGCGGTTGACGTCCCCGAACCAGTAGCGGTCGAGCATCACGTCGCCGACCACGAGCACGCGCGCCGCCGAAACGCGCGCAAGCGGGACGACGGGAATATCGGCGTTAGTTGTGGCTGCCGTTGCGGTCGAGTTCGACATGGGGACGTCCTATTGCAAAGTAGTCGATGCCCATTTCGGCCATCGCTTCCGGTTCATACAGATTGCGGCCGTCGAAGATCACCGGCGTCTTCAACGCGCTCTTCAAGTGCCAGAAATCCGGGCTCTTGAATTCTTTCCATTCGGTCACGATGACGAGCGCGTCGGCGTCCGTCAGCGCATCCTGTTGCGTGTTCACGAGATGCAGGCGCTGGAAGTCGTCGGGGCGATCCGCGAGATCGAGCGCGAACACGCGCTCTGCCTCGTCGCGCGCGACGGGATCGTAGCCGCGCACCGTGGCGCCGCGCTGCAGCAGCGCCTCGATGATGCGCCGGCTCGACGCCTCGCGCATGTCGTCGGTATTGGGCTTGAATGCGAGGCCCCACACGGCGAACGTGCGCCCGCGCAGATCCTCGCCCATGCGCTTCACGATCTTGTTGACGAGCACTTCCTTCTGATCGTTATTGACCGCTTCGACCGCCTCGAGCACGCGCAGCGTGTGGCCGTTTTCGCGCGCGGTTTGCGCGAGCGCCTGCACGTCCTTCGGGAAGCACGAGCCGCCATAGCCGCAGCCCGCATACAGGAAGTGATAGCCGATGCGCGGATCCGAGCCCATGCCCCGCCGCACCGATTCGATGTCGGCGCCGACGGTATCCGCGAGATTCGACAGATCGTTCATGAACGAGATGCGCGTCGCGAGCATCGCGTTGGCGGCGTACTTCGTGAACTCGGCCGAACGCACGTCCATGTACAGCGTGCGCTCGTGATTGCGGTTGAACGGCGTGTAGAGGCGCTTCATCTTCTCGCGCGCGAGGTTGCCCGCGCGGTCGTCGTCGATGCCGATCACGATGCGATCCGGGCGCATGAAGTCGTCCACAGCCGCGCCTTCCTTCAGGAACTCCGGATTCGACACGACCGAGAAGCCGTGCTTCTCCGACTCGCCGAGTCCGCGCGCCCGCAACTCTTCCTCGACGACGCGCTTCACTTGCAGCGCCGTGCCGACCGGCACCGTCGATTTATCGACGATCACCTTGAAGCCGTTCGAATACTTGCCGATATTGCGCGCGGCGGCGAGCACGTATTGCAGATCGGCTGAGCCGTCTTCGTCGGGCGGCGTGCCGACCGCGATGAATTGAATGTCGCCGTGCTCGACGCTCGCTTTCACGTCGGTGGAAAACTGGATGCGGCCTGCCGCGCGCGTGCGCCTCAGCATTTCCTGAAGGCCCGGCTCGTGGATCGGCACGCCGCCATTGTTGAGAATTTCGATCTTGCGCGGATCGACGTCCACGCAAAACACGTCATTGCCGATTTCGGCAAGGCACGCGCCGGTTACGAGACCGACGTAACCCGTGCCGACGATGGTCACTTTCATACGCTTTCCGGTTGTTCCTGAAATGCCGGTGGCAGAAGCGGCGCATTCGCGCGCCGCCCGATGTCATGCTCGCCGCGCTGGCTCAGGCCGAGCTCGTGATCGGCTCGACGCGACGCGGCGCGTACGTCTCCCAGCCGCTGCAGCCGGGGCATTGCCAATAGAATAGACGCGCACGGAACCCGCAAGTTTGACACGTATAACGCGGCAGATTCTTAGTGCGCTGTTTCACCAGATTACGCATCAGTTCGAGCTCGCCGCGGCGCGGCTCGTCGGCCGTCGCCTCCTGCGCCTCGAGCAGACGCGTCATGCCCGCGAGATTCGGCGCGCTTTGCATCTGCTTGCGTGCCAGCTCGTGCGCGGCTTCGAGACCGCGCAACTCTTGAACGTGCTTGTAGGCGACATCGAGCAGATCGTTAGACGGATAGCGCGTCGCGTAATCGATCAGCAGATCGACGCCCTCTTCCTTGCGCCCGAGCGCGGCGTACGCCTTCATCAGCTTCTCGGCGACGAGCGGCAGATACGCCTCGTTCTGCTCCTCGACGCGCTTCCAGTGCGCGATCGCGACATCGACGTTGCCGGCGGCCGCTTCGACATCGCCTGCCAGGATGGTCGCGCGCACGTTGTCCGGGTTCGATGCCAGCGCGAGCTTCAGTTCGGCGCGCGCACCATCTGGATTCTTGCGCTGAAGCGCTTCCTGCGCCAGCTCGCAGTGGAAATGCGCGATTTCCATATGCAGCGAGGGCGCGCCCATCTTTTCGATCTGCTCGGCCGTCGCGATCGATTTCGGCCAGTCCTTTTCGATCTCGTAGATGGTCAGCAGCGCGCGCTGCGCGCCGAGCGAATATTCGCCGGCGTTGAGCGACTTGAACGTTTCCTCGGCGCGATCGAGCAGGCCCGCCTTCAGAAAATCTTGTCCGAGTTCGTAGAGCGCGTGATCGCGTTCCGCGACCGGCAAATCGGCGCGACTCAACAGATTCTGATGCACGCGAATCGCGCGATCGGTCTCTCCGCGACGGCGAAACAGATTGCCGAGCGCGAAATGAAGTTCGATCGTTTCGGGATCGAGCTTGGCGACTTCGATGAACGCATCGATCGCCTTGTCGTGTTGCTCGTTGAGCAGAAAGTTGAGGCCGCGAAAATACGAGCGCGGCAGATTCGCATTTTCGGATAACAGCGCTTTCAAGTCATAGCGGGACGCCATCCACCCCAGCGCGAAAGCGACGGGGATGACAAGCAGCCACCAGAAGTCTAGATCCATGCGATTAGTCGTTGAGTGTCAGATGTCTGCGCGAAAGGTCAGATGAGCGGCGGCATCGGCGGTTCTTCCTTCACCACCGGCGTCTCGCGAGCGACGCGCAGCTCGCGCTTCAGACGCCCGTTCTCCATGCGCAGACGCACCCTGGCCGGCACAGCCGACACGAGCCCCGCGAGCAATCCCACCACGAAAAACGCGAGGCCGATCAGAATAAGCGGCGCCTGCCACGCGTAGCCCGCGAGAAAGTTCAGCGTCGCGGGCTGGGTATTGGCGAGCGCCAGCACCAGCAACAGCACGAATACCAGAACGCGGATCAGCCAGACGATGAATTTCATGTAGGGTCTCGCAAGAGCGGTTGCACCAGACGGCCCTTCCGTTTCGGCCGGGCCTGCGCGGTTGAACACCCAGGTCAAAGTGACCGGTATTGTAATTGATGCTCCCGAGCGCCGGCAGTCGCCCGCTCGACGCATGAATTTTTAGCAAACAACGCACCCGTCGCGCTGGATCGCTGCTATCGAAACGCCGCGCATAAAAAAAGCACCCCGAAGGGTGCTTTTCTGGTCGATTGCCTCGCAGGCCGACGCCGCGAACCGAAAATCCTGAAGGATCATCAGTCAGGATGCGTGCCGATCAGAGATCGTCGGCATCGTCGTCATTCGAAGCTTTCAGCGGCTCGCCCGCGCGGCCGTCGACGCGTTCGCGCAACTCCTTGCCCGGCTTGAAGTGCGGCACGAATTTCTCCGGCACCAGCACCTTTTCACCCGACTTGGGATTGCGCCCGACGCGCGACGGACGACGATTGAGCCCGAAGCTGCCGAAGCCGCGAATCTCGATGCGATGACCGTTGGCCAGAGCCTCCGACATCGCATCCAGCATCGTCTTCACCGCGAAATCCGCATCCTTGAGGACAAGTTGCGGAAATCGCGACGCCAACTGGGCGACCAATTCCGATTTGGTCATTCTGCAGCTGTGCCGTTAAGGGCTTAGCTGTTCTGGCCGTCGAGCTTGGCCTTGAGCAGCGCGCCGAGGTTGGTCGTGCCGGTCGCGGCGGCGTTCGAGTCGCCCTGCAGGCTGCGCATGGCTTCCTGCTGTTCGGCCGAATCCTTCGCCTTGATCGACAGGTTGATGCCACGCGACTTGCGATCGATGTTGATGATCATCGCGTTGACCTTCTCGCCTTCCTTCAGCACGTTGCGCGCATCTTCCACGCGGTCTTGCGCGATTTCCGAAGCACGCAGGTAGCCTTCGACTTCGCCGGACAGCGTGATGACCGCACCCTTCGGATCGACCGACTTCACAACGCCGTCGACGATAGCGCCCTTGTCGTTGATCGCCACGAAGTTGCTGAACGGATCGCCTTCGAGCTGCTTGATGCCGAGCGAGATGCGTTCCTTGTCGACGTCGATGCCCAGAACCACGGCTTCGACTTCGTCGCCCTTCTTGTACTTGCGAACGGCTTCTTCGCCGGTTTCCGACCACGACAGATCCGACAGGTGAACCAGGCCGTCGATGCCGCCAGGCAGACCGATGAACACGCCGAAGTCGGTGATCGACTTGATGGCGCCGCTGATCTTGTCGCCCTTCTTGAAGTTGCGGCTGAAGTCATCCCACGGATTCGGCTTGCACTGCTTCATGCCGAGGGAGATACGGCGGCGGTCTTCGTCGATTTCGAGAACCATGACTTCGACTTCGTCGCCCAGTTGAACAACCTTCGACGGCGCAACGTTCTTGTTGGTCCAGTCCATTTCCGACACGTGGACGAGGCCTTCGATGCCCGATTCCACTTCGACGAATGCGCCGTAGTCGGTGATGTTCGTGACCTTGCCGAACAGGCGCGTGCCCGACGGGTAACGGCGCGAGATGCCTTCCCACGGATCGTCGCCAAGTTGCTTGATGCCGAGCGAAACGCGGTTCTTCTCTTGGTCGAACTTGAGGATCTTGGCGGTGACTTCCTGGCCAACCGACAGGACTTCCGACGGGTGACGCACGCGGCGCCATGCGATGTCGGTGATGTGCAGCAGGCCGTCGATGCCGCCGAGGTCCACGAACGCGCCGTAGTCGGTGATGTTCTTGACCACGCCTTCGACGATCGCGCCTTCCTTCAGCGTCTCGAGCAGCTTCGCGCGCTCTTCGCCCTGCGTCGCTTCGATGACCGCGCGGCGCGACAGCACCACGTTGTTACGCTTGCGATCGAGCTTGATGACGCGGAATTCGAGCGTCTTGCCTTCGTACGGCGTCGTGTCCTTGACCGGACGCGTGTCGACGAGCGAACCCGGCAGGAACGCGCGGATGCCGTTGACCATCACGGTCATGCCGCCCTTGACCTTGCCGGTGATCGTGCCGGTCACGAGTTCGTTGTTGTCCAGCGCCTTTTCCAGCGACAGCCACGAAGCGAGGCGCTTCGCCTTGTCGCGCGACAGGATGGTGTCGCCATAGCCGTTTTCCAGCGCGTCGATCGCGACGGAAACGAAGTCGCCCGCCTGCACTTCCACTTCACCCGCGTCGTTCAGGAATTCTTCGAGCGGAATATAGGCTTCGGACTTGAGACCAGCGTTGACGACCACGAAGTTGTGGTCGACACGCACGACTTCGGCGGAGATCACTTCGCCGGCGCGCATGTCCTGCTTGGTCAGCGACTCTTCGAACAGAGCCGCAAAGGATTCGGTATTCGGGGTGGAGGTTTGCAGGTCGGACATAAAAATCGATATTTGCACGGCCTTTGCGCGGTGATTCGGAATGAACCGGCGGGTTTTACCCAGATGCGCAACGCCATACGGGGTTAAATGGTTTAACACACGCCCTGCCTCCCGGCAGAGCACCTTACTTCTACTGCACTACACGAATCTCGCTGAACCAGCCGATGATCTGCTCGACCGCTTGATCGATCGACAAACCGGAGGTGTCCAGCGTCTTCGCATCCGCCGCGGGCTTGAGCGGCGCGGCGCTCCGGTTCATGTCCCGGGCATCGCGTGCGCGCAAATCTCGCAGCAAGTCATCCATATTAGCAGAAAAACCTTTTTGCATCAATTGCTTATACCGCCGCGCCGCGCGCGCCTCGACGCTTGCAGTCAGGAACACCTTCAGCGTGGCGTCGGGGAAGATGACCGTGCCCATGTCGCGGCCGTCGGCGACGAGGCCGGGGCGCTTGCGAAAAGCCCGCTGGCGCGCGACGAGCGCCTGGCGCACTTCGGGATGCACGGCGATCGCGGAGGCGCGGTTGCCGACTTCTTCCTGCCGGATTTCGCCCGAGACATCGGCGCCATCGAGCTGCGCGCAACCTTCGCGGAACGTGATATGGAGCGCCTCGACCAGTTTTGCAAGGCCGGGGGCGTCGTCCTTGTCCACTTCGTAGCGAATGCTCGCGAGCGCCGCGAGCCGGTAGAGCGCGCCGCTGTCGAGCAGGTGGAAGCCGAGCGTCGCCGCGACGATCGCCGCGACCGTGCCCTTGCCCGACGCCGTCGGCCCGTCGATGGTAATCACTGGTGTTGGGTCGAAAGGACGGGTCGGTTTCATTGAGTCTGGCCGTTCTGGCCCGTTATTACGGTCATGGAAGTCGAAGTCATCGCGTTTCACGGTACAGCGCTCCCGTTACGCTTTCACGAGCGTCGAGAAGCGGTCGAAGTAGTCCGGAAAGGTTTTAGCCACACATTTCGGATCGTTGATGCGGACCGGCACGCCGCCGAGGCTCACGAGCGAAAAGCACATCGCCATGCGGTGATCGTCGTAGGTGTCGATCGCGGCGTTCGGCGTCAGTTTCGCCGGCGGCGTGACGACGAGATAATCCGCACCCTCTTCCACGGTCGCGCCGACCTTGCGCAACTCGTTCGCCATCGCGGCGATGCGATCCGTTTCCTTCACGCGCCAGCTCGCGATATTGCGCAGCGTCGTCGTGCCGCTGGCGAAGAGCGCGGCCACGGCGATCGTCATCGCGGCGTCGGGAATCAGGTTGAAATCCATGTCGATGGGCGCGAGCCTGCCATCGTCCGATTCGACGCCGCGCACTTCGATCCAGTCCTCGCCCATCATCACGTTCGCGCCCATGCGGTTCAGCGCGTCCGCGAAGCCGACATCGCCCTGAATGCTCGAACGACCGACGCCCTCCACGCGCACCGGTCCATGCCCGATCGCGCCCGCCGCCAGGAAATACGAGGCCGACGACGCATCGCCTTCCACCATGATCGCGCCCGGCGACTTGTAGCTCACGCCGGCGGGAACGGTGAAGCGCGCCCAGCCGTCGCGCTCGACCGTCACGCCGAAGCGCTCCATCAAACGAATCGTGATTTCGATGTACGGCTTCGAAATGAGTTCGCCTTCGATCTCGATCGTAACGGGACCGTTACGGCCTTCCACGACCGGCAGGCTCATCAGGAGCGCGGTGAGAAACTGGCTCGACACGTCGCCGCGCACGCGGATCGGCTTGTCGATGGCGATCTTCGCGGCGTGGATCCTGAGCGGCGGGAAGCCGTCGTTGAGCTCGTAATCGATCGCAGCGCCGATCTGGCGCAGCCCGTCGACGAGATCGCCGATCGGCCGCTCGTGCATGCGCGGCACGCCGTGGACGCGATATTCGCCGCCGTTCACGGCCAGCGCCGCGGTCAGCGGACGCACCGCCGTACCCGCGTTGCCGAGAAACAGCTCCGCCGATTTCGACGGAAACGCGCCGCCCGTCCCGCCGACGATCACGCGCTCGCCGTCCTCGCGCACGGCGACGCCCAGGTTCCGGAGCGCGGCGAGCATCACGCGCGTGTCGTCAGAATCGAGCAGATTCGTGATCGACGTTTCGCCGTGCGCAAGCGCCGCGAGCAGCAGCACGCGGTTCGAAATGCTCTTCGAGCCGGGCAGGCGCACGGTGCCGGACGCGCGGGAGAAAGGTCCGAGATCGAGATGTTCCATGTTGTTTCCTTGTTTCGCGGCTTACTTGGCGGCGATGTCGTTCGAAGGCTTGATGCCGCCGCGTTCCTGCCATTCTTTCCGGGCGACGCGCGAACGCGCGAACGCCGCTTCGAGCGCCGCGCCGTCCGAGGCGTCGATCGCCGCGCGAAAACGCGCGAGCACCGCGGTGTAATCGTCGAGCTCGGCGAGCAGCGCGGCGCGGTTCGCGAGACAGATATCGCGCCACATTTCGGGACTCGACGCCGCGATGCGCGTGAAATCGCGAAAGCCGCCTGCGGCGAACGAGAATTTCAGATCGGCATCGGGCGTGTCGAGAATCTGATCGACGAGCGCGAACGAGAGCACGTGCGGCAAATGACTCACCGACGCGAACACGCGATCGTGCTGCGCCTCGCTCATCTGACGCACGCACGCGCCGCTCGCGCGCCACATCGACGCGATGCGTTCGACGCCATCCGCCGCATTTTCCGGCAGCGGACACAGCACGACATTGCGATCGACGTACAGATCGGGCAATGCCGCATCGACGCCGCTCGACTCGCGCCCGGCGATCGGATGTCCCGGCACGAACTGCGCGACGCGCGCACCGAGCGCGCGCTTCGCCGCCGCGACGACATCGGTTTTCGTGCTGCCGGCGTCGGTGACGATGGTTCGCGCGTCGAGAAACGGCGCGATGCGCACGAGCAGCGGCTCGGTCTGCGCGACGGGCGCGGCGAGCAATACCACGTCGGCGCCTTCGAGCGCCTTGGCGAGCGCGGCGTCGTCGTTGAGCGCGGCGGCTTCGTCGATCACGCCGAGTTCGATGGCGCGCTCGACCGACGCACGCGACCGACCCACGCCGACGACGCGACCTTCGAGCCCCGCGCGCTCACGCAACGCGCGCGCGAGCGATCCGCCGATCAGGCCGACGCCGAAGATAACCAGTTTATTGAAAGAGAACATCGATGCAGCCTGAAGCTGAAAACGAAGCGGCCGCTCAACGCGCCCGCGGATACGAACCGAGAATCTTCAGGAACGCGGACTTGCGCCCGAGTTCGTCGAGCGCGGCCGCAACCGCGGCATCGTCGCGATGGCCTTCGATGTCGATATAAAAGTAGTACTCCCACGCGCCCGAACGCGCGGGACGCGACTCGAAGCGCGTCATCGAAACGCCGTGTTTCGCGAGCGGCTCGAGCAGCTTGAAGACCGCGCCGGATTCGTTCTTCACCGTGACGATGAGCGACGTCTGATCGTGGCCGCTCGAATCCGTCGGCTGCTTGCCGACGATCACGAATCGCGTGCGATTGTGCGGATCGTCCTGAATCATCGAGAACACGACGCCGAGGCCGTAATGCGTCGCGGCGCGATCGCCCGCGATGGCCGCGACCGTCGGATCTTCGACCGCCATGCGCGCGGCTTCCGCGTTGCTCGACACCGCTTGCCGTTCCAAATGCGGCGCGTTCGCGGACAGCCAGCGCTGGCACTGCGCGAGCGCCTGCGGATGCGCGCATACGCGCTTCACGCCGTCGAGCGTGCCGGACGCGGTCAGCAGATTGTGATGGATCGGCAACGCGAGTTCGCCGCCGATCAAGAGCGACGTCTGCAGCAGCAGATCCAGCGTGCGCGACACCGCGCCTTCCGCCGAATTCTCGACCGGCACGACGCCGTACTGCGCCGCGCCCGCCTCGACGGCGCGGAACACTTCGTCGATCGACGGGCACGGCACGCCCTGAATCGAATGCCCGAAGTATTCGAACATCGCCTGTTCGCTATAGGTGCCGACCGGGCCGAGGAACGCAGCGCTGATCGTCTGTTCGAGCGCGCGGCTCGCGGCCATGATCTCGCGCCAGATCGACGCGATGTGCTCGTCGGCGAGCGGCCCGTCGCTCATTTCCTGCAGGCGCGCGATGACCTGCATCTCGCGCTCCGGACGAAACACGGGCGCATTGAAATGCTTCTTCACTTCGCCGACTTCGAGCGCGACGGAAGCGCGCTGATTCAGCAGCGCGATGAGTTGCGCGTCGAGCGCATCGATGCGCTCACGCAGCGGTTTGAGTCTTGTATTGAGATCGTCGTCCATGCGGTGCTTGATGTTTGAAGCCAGGTTTAAGCGCTTTCGCGCTCGAATTCCTTCATGTAATCGACGAGCGCTTTCACGCCCTCGATCGGCACCGCGTTGTAGATCGATGCCCGCATGCCGCCGACGGACTTGTGGCCCTTCAGTTGCAACAGCCCGCGCGCCTTCGCGCCGGCCAGGAAATCGGTGTTGCGCGATTCGTCGGCGAGGAAGAACGGCACGTTCATGCGCGAACGGTTCGGGCGCTCGACCTTGTTGACGTAGAAATCGCTCGAATCGATGGTGTCGTACAGCAGCTTCGCCTTTTCGACGTTGCGCGCTTCGATCGCCGTGAGGCCGCCCTGCTTCTTCAGCCACTTGAACACGAGACCGGCGATGTAGATCGCATACGTGGGCGGCGTGTTGTACATCGAGTTGTTCTCGGCGACGGTCTTCCACTCGAACGCCGAAGGACAGATGGATAGCGCGCGGTCGAGCAGGTCTTCGCGCACGATCACGACGGTCACGCCCGCCATGCCGATGTTCTTCTGCGCGCCGCCGAAGAGCACGCCGAACTTCGCGATGTCCATCGGGCGCGAGAGGATGTGCGAGGACGCGTCGGCGACGAGCGGGATGTCGCCCAGATCGGGAATCTCGAAGGCTTCGACGCCGTCGATGGTTTCGTTGCTGCACAGATGCACGTAGGCCGGATCGTCCGACAGCTTCCATTCGCTGAAAGCCGGCACGCGCGTGAAGCCTTCTTCGGTCTTGCCGCTCGCCGCGAGATGCGGCGTGCCGTACTTCTGCGCTTCCTTGAACGACTTCGTCGACCATGAACCGGTGACGACGAAGTCGGCGGTTTGCCGCTTGCCGAGCAGATTCATCGGCACGATGGCGTTTTCGCCGATGCCGCCGCCCTGCAGAAACAGAATGCGATGCGACGCCGGCACGTCCAACAGTTCACGCAGATCGGTGAGCGCGGCCTCGTGGATCGACATGAACTCCGCGCCGCGGTGACTCATTTCCATCACGCTCATGCCGCTGCCTTGCCAGTCGAGCATTTCATCGGCTGCCTGCTTCAGGACTTCTTCTGGCATGGCGGCTGGGCCGGCGGAGAAATTGAACACGCGCATCTGGAGGTCCCGGAAATCCGATTCGGCAGGCGCGAATTGCGCGGCAAATGCAGCGAAGACCGCGCAATCACCGTTTTCGCGCCCGAAAAAGAAATGGCTGCTTGCGCTCGCGCGCAAACAGCCATTATCGCACTGTCCTGAAAACCCGCCAATGCACGGGGCGGTGAGCCCCGCCGGCGGATTCCCGTCAGGCCGACGTCATCGAGCTTACTTGGCGCTCGGCTTGACGCTCGCCACTTCCTGATCGGCTTGCGTGCGCGTTGCCTTGATGGCTTGCGGCATGTACTTCTGCATCAGGCCATTCACGACGTCGCGGCCAACCTGGTCCTGAACCTGGATGAACTTGCGGCCAGTCGTGCTCTTGTAGAAGTTGGTCAGATCCTTGATCTCGTCCGTCGAGTAGTACTTCGCGTATGCGTCGTACTGAGCTTGCATCGCGTCCTTGCGGAAGGCGTCGGTGGCGAAAACCTGGCCGGCGGAGTCGACCAGCTTCGGCACTGCGTTCTTCTGCAGCGTCGGAACGGCGGCTTGCTTCTGCTTGTCGTTCATCGTCTTGTTCTCGGACAGCGCGTCCGAGAGGATCGCCGGCACGAGTTGCTTCGATTGCATCTGCGCGCTGTTACCGATCGCACCGACCAGCTTCTGCGCGTCGATCGCGTCGAGCAGGTCCTTGATCGCGGCTTGCTTGGCCGGATCAACCGGTGCTGCTGCGGCTGCCGGTGCGGCCGTTTGCGCGGGCGCCTGATTCTGAAGCGACTGAGCCATCGCGAAGGTCGGCACGAAAGCGGCCAGCAACATCCACTGCTTGAAACGTCCTTGCATTATTACTCCCTGTAAAAAATATCCAGTTCAGCACTGGCGACGAGCGTTGCCTGTCGTTTCGACGCCGGCAACCCGCTCATGTCACGTCGCGCAGCTTAACCAATCCGAGCTTTCAAAAGCGATAACGAGAGCGTTGAGACACAAAAAATATCAGGCGTTTTCTTCGCCTTCACCATTTTCCGCGTCACCCGGTTTCGCTGCAGAATCTTCCGAACCGGCGTCTGCCTCGAGTTCGGCCTCGGCTTCCGCTTCGGCGATATGCTGCAGTCCCGACAACTTCGTTCCCTCGTCAAGGCTGATGAGTGTAACACCTTGAGTTGCACGGCCCATTTCGCGGATTTCCGAAACTCGCGTGCGAATAAGCACGCCCGCGGTCGTGATCAGCATGATCTCGCTCTCCGGCTCGACGAGCGTCGCCGCGACGACGCGGCCGTTACGCTCCGACGTCTGGATCGCGATCATACCCTTCGTGCCGCGGCCATGACGCGTGTACTCGTTGATCGGGGTGCGCTTGCCATAGCCGTTCTCGGTCGCCGTCAGCACCGACTGATTCTCGCCGCCCGCAACGAGCATCGCGATGACCTGCTGCCCGTCTTCGAGCTGCATGCCGCGCACGCCGCGCGCCTCGCGGCCCATCGCGCGCACGTCGTTCTCGTCGAAGCGCACGGCCTTGCCCGCGTCGGAGAACAGCATGACGTCGTGCTGGCCGTCGGTGATGGCGGCGCCGATGAGGTAATCGCCCTCGTCGAGACCCACCGCGATGATGCCCTTCTTCATCGGACGGCTGAACGCTTCGAGCGGCGTCTTCTTGACCGTGCCGAGCGCGGTCGTCATGAACACGTACTTGTCGACCGAGAATTCCTTGACCGGCAGGACGACGTTGATCTTCTCGCCATCCTGCAGCGGGAACATGTTGACGATCGGACGGCCGCGCGAGTTGCGCGAGCCCTGCGGCACTTCATAGACCTTGATCCAGTACACGCGGCCGCGATTCGAGAAGCACAACATGTGATCGTGCGTGTTCGCGATGAAGAGCGTGTCGATCCAGTCGTCTTCCTTCATCTGCGTCGCCTGCTTGCCGCGACCGCCGCGCTTCTGCGCGCGATATTCGGAAAGCGGCTGCGACTTCACATAACCGGAATGCGACATGGTGACGACCATGTCCGTCGGCGTGATGAGGTCTTCGGTGTTGAGCTCGGTCGCGTTCATCTCGATACGCGAACGGCGGTCGTCGCCGAACTCGGCGCGAATCTGGCCCAGCTCCTCGACGATGATCTGGCGAATCCGCTCCGGCCGCGCGAGGATGTCGAGCAGGTCGGCGATCTGCGCCATCACTTCGCGATACTCGCCGACGATCTTGTCCTGCTCCAGACCCGTCAGGCGCTGCAGACGCATCTGCAGAATTTCCTGCGCCTGAACGTCCGACAATTTATACAGACCGTCTTCCTGCAGGCCGTATGCCGGATTCAGCCCTTCCGGACGATACGCCGCGCGGCCGCCCGAAGCCTCGGTCTCGGTACGCGTGAGCATTTCGCGCACGAGCGACGAATCCCACGGACGCGCCATCAGTTCCTGCTTCGCGATAGGCGGCGTCGGCGCGGCCTTGATGATCGCGATGAATTCGTCGATGTTAGCGAGCGCGACAGCGAGACCTTCGAGCACGTGCCCGCGATCGCGGGCCTTGCGCAGTTCGTATACAGTGCGCCGCGTCAGCACTTCCCGTCGATGCGACAGGAAGCACTCGAGCATCTCCTTCAGGTTCAGGAGCTTCGGCTGGCCGTCGACGAGCGCGACCAGGTTCATGCCGAACGTGTCCTGCAGCTGAGTCTGCTTGTACAGGTTGTTCAGAATGACTTCCGGCACTTCCCCGCGCTTCAGCTCGATCACGACGCGCATGCCCGACTTGTCGGATTCGTCGCGAATATCGGAAATGCCTTCCAGCTTCTTCTCGTTGACGAGTTCGGCGATGCGCTCGAGCAGCGTGCGCTTGTTCACCTGATACGGAATTTCGTCGACGATGATGGCCATGCGCTGGCCGCGGTCGATCTCTTCGAAGTGCGTGGCCGCGCGCATCACGACGCGCCCGCGCCCCGTGCGATAACCGTCGCGCACGCCCGCCACGCCGTAGATGATGCCGGCGGTCGGGAAGTCCGGCGCCGGCACGATCTCGATGAGTTCGTCGACGGTGGCCTCGGGCGTATTCAGCAGATGCAGGCAGGCGTCGACGATTTCGCGCAGGTTGTGCGGCGGAATGTTGGTCGCCATGCCGACCGCGATGCCGGCCGAGCCATTGATCAGCAGATTGGGAATGCGCGCCGGCAGAACGAGCGGCTCGTTTTCGCTGCCGTCGTAGTTCGGCCCGAAGTCGACCGTTTCCTTGTCGATGTCGGCCAGAAGCTCGTGGCCGATCTTCGCCATGCGGATTTCGGTGTAACGCATCGCCGCGGCGTTGTCGCCGTCGACCGAACCGAAGTTGCCCTGGCCATCGACCAGCATGTAGCGCAGCGAGAACGGCTGCGCCATCCGAACGATCGTCTCGTAGACGGACGCGTCGCCGTGAGGATGGTACTTACCGATGACGTCACCGACGATACGCGCCGACTTCTTGTACGCGCGATTCCAGTCGTTGTTCAGCTCGTGCATCGAGTAGAGCGCCCGACGATGCACCGGCTTCAAGCCATCGCGTACATCGGGAAGCGCCCGCCCGACGATCACGCTCATCGCGTAATCGAGATACGAGCGGCGCATTTCCTCCTCGAGGGAGATTGGCAGAGTCTCTTTGGCGAATTGATCCATTATCCGTGTCTTGAACTATGCAGCGGCGACACGGCAGCGCGCGACGATTTCGCGCAACTCGCCCGTCAGCCGCACGACATGAGGCTGCCGCGGGGCGTAGCCGGCGTACGCTGCGCGCCCCATATGCGGCGCACGCCTCTGAGCGCTGCGTACGGTGCATATGCTGCGCATGTCATATTTATGCGTGCGAACGCAGCGCATCAGGAGATTCTACCATGCGCGACATTAGCGCCCTGACGACTGCTGTATACATACAGTGTGTTGCGCCCGTCCAGCCAGGATGTGCACGCCGAGTTCGCATTGCGCAACGTCGTACCAATTACTTACAAAAACCGGGGAACGATTTCCGTCCTTTCGTCACTTCGGCGGGCTATCATGCCGCCTCGTCTTTTTGCTGATCGATAAAGTACCCGCGATAAAAACACGCAGGAAATGGCATTCAGGCACGCAATATGCGCGGATTTCGCGCCTTCTTCGGGCCTGACCGTCTCCTGTCCCCTTCTTGTTGCGCATGCACCACATAAGGTTGCGGGCGTGCAGCGTGCGGGGATATTTTTATCGTTGCAAGGGAACGATATGGCAAAATGCCAACGCACAAACTTAGACACTGCTCGAAGTCTATACAGCGCGTTTTGTTCCGTAGGGAATGTTATACTTCGAGCAATGTATGACTTGTCTTCGTCTACAGGCTCGCAGTAAACCTGCGGTAATCTCAATTTCGAGAGGAGAAATATGAATAAACTTTCAAAGCTCGCGTTCATTGCAGCTACCGCAGTTATGGCTGCATCGGCCTCGGCACAGTCGGTGCCGGCCTCGCGACAAGCCGTGAATGACAACTGGGTGAACGGTACGGGCGAGTATGTGTGGATGAACGGCACGAACGAACTGTGCTGGCGCGACGCATTCTGGACGCCGGCTACGGCAAACGCGAAGTGCGACGGCGCGCTGGTCGCGCAAGTTGCACCGCCGCCGACGCCGGTCGCTCCGCCGCCGCCTGCTATCACGACGCAAAAGATCACGTATCAAGCTGACGCCCTGTTCGACTTCGACAAGGCTGTTCTGAAGCCGGCTGGCAAGACGGCGCTTGACGACCTGGCATCGAAGATCGGCGCGCTGAACCTCGAAGTCGTGGTTGCAACGGGTTACACCGACCGCATCGGTTCGGACAAGTACAACGATCGTCTGTCGCTGCGCCGTGCGCAAGCTGTGAAGGCTTACCTGGTCAGCAAGGGCATCGAAGCCAACCGTATCTACACGGAAGGCAAGGGCAAGCGCGACCCGGTCACGAAGGGTAGCTGCCAACAGAAGAATCGCAAGCAACTCATCGCTTGCCTCGCACCGGATCGTCGCGTGGAAGTCGAAGTTGTCGGCACGACGCGTCAGCCGCAGCAGTAATAGCGAGCAGGATTGCCGCAGATCAAACCCCCGCCTCCGCGGGGGTTTTTTTATGCCCGAAGCATTTCGCGCATTCGTTTAATGGGCCGCCGATTCAGGTAGGCTTCGGCTATGGCGCGTTTTGCCCGCCCATTGCGTCGCCTATATACTCGGTCCTAATCGATTCACGACTCAAACAAGGCACTCCCGAACATGACCAACGTCGATCCCCACGAACTGCAGAAATTCAGCGAGCTCGCGCATCGCTGGTGGGACCCGAACGCCGAGTTCAAGCCGCTGCATGAACTGAACCCGGTTCGGCTCGACTGGATCGACGCGCACGCGCATCTGATGAGCAAACGCGTTCTCGACATCGGCTGCGGCGGCGGCATTTTGTCCGAGTCGATGGCCACGCGCGGCGCGAACGTCAAAGGCATCGACTTGTCGTCGAGCGCGCTCGGCGTCGCGGATCTGCACAGTCTCGAAAGCGGCGTCGAGGTCGCGTACGAAGAAATCTCGGCGGAAGCGCTCGCCGCGCGCGAACCGGGCTCATACGACGTCGTCACCTGCATGGAGATGCTCGAGCACGTTCCGAATCCCGCGGGCACCGTTGCCGCTTGCGCCGCGCTCGTGAAGCCGGGCGGCTGGGTATTCTTCTCCACGTTGAACCGGAACGCGAAGGCGTATTTGTTCGCCGTCATCGGCGCGGAATACATCGCGCGCATGCTGCCGCGCGGCACGCACGATTACGCGCGCTTTATCAAACCGTCGGAGCTCGCCACGTTCGCGCGCGCCGCCTCGCTCTTGCCCGTCGATATCAAGGGCATCACGTATCGGCCGATCTCCAGGCACTTCGGCCTGTCGAACGACACGAGCATCAACTACATGATGGCTTGCCGCCGCGAAGCCTGACGCCATGACCAACGACGATCCCTTGTCTACGGGCACCATCGATACCACGCCCCTTCCGGAAGACACGAATCCCCTGCCCCAGCGCCTCGCAGAAGGCGATGGCCTCGGGCTGTGCCAGGCCGTGCTGTTCGACCTCGACGGCACGATCGCCGACACCGCGCCCGACCTCGTCGCCGCGGTGAACAAGATGCGGCACGATCGCGGCCTCGAAATGCGCCCGCTCGAAACGTTGCGGCCATTCGCGTCGGGGGGCGCGCGCGGTCTGCTCGGCGGCGCGTTCGAGATCGGGCCGGAGCATCACGACTTCGCGTCGATGCGCGAGGAATTCCTCGCCAATTACGAAGCCGATTTGTGCATCGAGACAACGCTCTTTCCGGGCATCGCCGAGATACTCGATCAACTCGATGCGCGCGGCGTGCGCTGGGGCATCGTCACGAACAAGGTGACGCGGTTCGCCGCGCCGCTCGTGGCCTTGCTGGGACTCGACACGCGCGCGGGCTGCCTCGTCTGCGGCGACACGACGCCGCATTCGAAGCCGCATCCGGCACCGCTCCTGCACGCGGCCGAGCTGCTGGATGTGGCGCCGGAGCGCATCGTCTATGTCGGCGACGATTTGCGCGACGTGCAGGCCGGTTTCGCGGCTGGCATGATCACCGTTGCGGCAGCCTACGGCTATTGCGGCGACGATATTCCGCCGCGCCGCTGGCACGCCAATCACGTCGTCGATTCGCCTGAGGAGTTGCAGCATCTGCTGCGTGACATCGCCTGACTTGAAAGTCCCGCGATTCGCCTCATATGGCTTTTCGTGGGATAATTTCTCTTCCGCTTGGGGGCGACCTGGTTTCGACAGGGGTTGTGAAGCGGTCAGGGCATACCGAGGACCCGTCACCTCGTTAATCAATGGGAAAAACGTAACTGCAAACGACGATACGTTCGCACTGGCAGCCTAAGGGCTAGCCGTCCTCTCACTAATTCGCTGACGGGTTAGGGTAGCAATACCACGAGAGGTCATATACGTCAGATAAGCTTTGGTGGCGTCACGACGCCCGAGTCGAAAATCTAGTGAATCGCCGTAACGCAGCGTGTTCGTCCGCGTCGTTACGGTTAAATCAAATGACAGAACTAAGTATGTAGAACTGGTCGTAGAGCGCTTCTGGACGCGGGTTCGATTCCCGCCGCCTCCACCAAAACACCCCCGTGAAACCCGCGATCGCGCAAGCATCGCGGGTTTTTCTTTGGCCGCACGGCAGGCACAACGACAGACGAAAAAAAGCCCCGCACGGGGGCGGGGCAAACATCCTTGAGAGACATAGCGAGGACAGAGACAACCATCGCTACGTCCGAGAGAATAGGCGGCCACGCGCTGCGTTCGTATCGGAGCGGTCCGAATGCTGTTGCTTTGTGTCAATGACCAACAGATCGGAAGCCGGTTTACTCAGAAAACTCCGATTCTCGCCGTCCGAGCCTCAGCCTATTCTGAAGCTGCACTTCGGAACGTCGGAGGTTTGCGGCGGGCCAGGTGTCATTCCAAGTACCTTGGCCTCGCTCCGTGCGAGGTCTTTTTTTGCCTTAGTTCGAACCGTCCTGCGGACACTTCAGATTGCAGCCGTTCGGATCGCCGTTATCGCCACGGCGGCGCATGGCCGATTTGCCCTGCTGATATTTCGCTGACGGCGCCGACGCCGCGAACTGCATCTGCGGATGCTCGTTCAAACGGAATTGGTCCTGCAGCACGCCGCCCGGCACGCCCGGCGAGTTCTGGGCAAAGGCGACGGGAACCATATAGATCGCGCCAGCGACGAGCGCGGCGGAAGAACAAGCAAGCAACGAGAGTTTCATGGCAGTGAAGTCGACAGCAAAGCGTTAGGTTAGCTCAATTCGCCGTCGATGGCAGTTTTGCGTCCGCCCCGCTCTTTTACAGCGTGTTTCCGTTTCAGCCGTGCAGGCCTTCGTCGACATCGACGAGCAAGCCGCAGTGCGCCGGATCGTAGCCCTCCAGATGAGCGACGCTCTCCGTGAAGCCGTCGCTGCGCAAAATACGCAGCACCGACGCAAGCTGCGCCTCGTCGAGCCGGGCGCGCTCGCACGCGAAGAAGTAATCCTCGTCGATGATCGGGATGAAATCGAGCGCGAAATGATGAGCGGCGGGCTGCACGCCGAAGCCCAAATCGGCCATGCCGCTCGCGACGAACGCGGCGATCGCCGAATGCGTGAGCTCGGTGGTCGCGTAGCCGTTGATTTGATCGGGATCGACGCCCACGCTACGCAACGACAGATCGAGCAGCATGCGCGTGCCCGAACCCGGCTGACGATTGACGAAGCGCACGTCGCCGCGCGCGAGATCGCGCAAGCCGGAAATCTGCTTCGGATTGCCCTTCGGCAGAAACAGCCCTTGAGTGCGGCGTGTGAGCCGGATGAGCTGATGCCTGTTCCGGTCCAGAAACGGCCGATAAATGTCCGCGCAAGTGGAACGGAATTCGCCGATCGGCAAGTGAAAGCCCGCCAGTTCGCACTCGCCGCGCGCGAGGGCGCTCACCGCTTCGGCGCTCTCGCGATATTTGATGTCGACCGGCACGCGTTGATCGCCCAGCGCGCGCACGAGCGCCGCGACCGCGTAACCGTGCGACGCGTGAATCCGCACCTGGCTGACGCCGCCCGCGAGACGCCGGTTCAGCTCGATGGCCACATCGTTCGCCACCGCCTGCAACGGCGTTTCGAGCCGCTCGCCGCACACGCGCTGCGCGCGCAACACCGATTCGCCCAGTTCGGACAGCACCGAGCCGCGACCGCGCGATTTGGTGATGAGCGCACCGCCCAGCCGCGCTTCGATTTCGCGCAACAAACCCCACGCGTGACGATAGGACAAACCCTTAGCGCTCGCGGCGTTCGCGATGCTGCCCGTCTGCGCGACGAGCTTCAAAAGCGGCACAACCGCGCTGAGACTGGTTTCCCGGCCATCCGCGTCGCGCAGGATCAGCTCCGCGCGGCATTCGACGTCCACCATATGCACTCCCCCTTCCTATTGCCAAGATATATCACGACGCCTATTGTTCTTTTACAGGCTCGGCACCCGTAATTATATCCGTCCAAATATGTACCAACAAAACATATGCCGAGTGTTGGAGGAGCCCCATGACACATCCGCAGCTTTCCGCCGCTGCATCCGCTGAAATCGTGCGTCGCCATGCAGTACAAGGCGCGACGTTGATGACCATTCTTCACGCCATCCAGGACGAAGTCGGCTATGTGCCGGAGACGGCGATCGCGCCGCTCGCACAAACGCTGTCGCTGTCGCGCGCAGAAGTTCATGGCGTCGTCACGTATTACCATCACTTCCGGTCCGCCCCGCCCGCGCGCGTGACCGTGCAGCTTTGCCGCGCGGAAGCGTGCCGCAGCATGGGCACGGAAGCGCTGAAGGATCACATCGAAGGACACACGGGTTGCCGCTTCGACAGCGGCCATGCCGAAGAGACCGAGCTCGAATCCGTGTTCTGCCTCGGTCAATGCGCGCTCTCCCCGGCGATGACGATCAACGGCGAACTGCACGCGCGCGTGACGCCGGCGAAGTTCGACCGCCTGTATGCAGCGGCGCAGACGAAAGTCGCGGAGGTGACGGCATGACCCGCATCTATGTACCGATCGATTCCGCCGCGCTCGCGCTGGGCGCGGACGCCGTCGCGCAAGCCATCGCGAGCGAAGCGCTGAAGCGCGGCCTCGACGTCCAACTCGTGCGCAACGGCTCGCGCGGCCTCTTCTATCTCGAACCGCTCGTCGAGGTCGAGACGCCGGACGGGCGCATCGGCTATTCGAACGTCGACGTGGAAGACGTCGTCTCGCTCTTCGATGCGGGCTTCCACGAAGGCAGCGCGCATGAAAAGAACGTCGGCATCGTCGATGAGATTCCGTATCTGAAGAACCAGCAGCGTCTGACGTTCGCGCGCATCGGGATTACCGATCCGTTGTCGATCGACGATTACGTCGCGCTCGGCGGACTCCATGGCCTGCGCAACGTGCTCGACATGAACGGCGACGCCGTCTGCGCAGCGCTGCTCGATTCCGGCCTGCGCGGACGCGGCGGCGCGGCGTTCCCGGCGGGCATCAAATGGAAGACCGTGCGCGGCGCGCTGGCGGACCAGAAATACATCGTCTGCAATGCCGACGAAGGCGACTCCGGCACGTTCTCCGACCGCCTCGTCATGGAAAGCGATCCGTACATGCTGATCGAAGGCATGATCATCGCGGGCGTGGCGGTCGGCGCGACCAAGGGCTACATCTATGTGCGCAGCGAGTATCCGCATTCGATCGCGACGCTGAACCGTGCGATCGACAAGGCGCGCGACGCGGGCTGGCTCGGCGCGAGCGTGCTCGGCACGTCGCACGAGTTCGAGCTGTATGTCGCAAAGGGCGCGGGCGCGTACGTGTGCGGCGAGGAAACGGCGCTGCTCGAATCGCTCGAAGGCAAGCGCGGCATCGTGCGCGCGAAGCCGCCGGTGCCCGCGCTCACGGGTCTGTACGGCAAGCCGACGGTCATCAACAACGTCATCACGCTCGCGACGGTGCCGATCATCTTCGCGAAGGGCGCGGCCTTCTATCGCGACTTCGGCATGGGCCGTTCGCGCGGCACGCTGCCCTTCCAGATCGCCGGCAACGTGAAGCAAGGCGGACTCGTCGAACTCGCGTTCGGCGTGACGCTGCGCGAGCTGATCTATACCTACGGCGACGGCACCGCGAGCGGACGTCCCGCGCGCGCGGTGCAAGTCGGCGGTCCGCTCGGCACGTATCTGCCGGAAAGCCAGTGGGATATTCCGCTCGATTACGAGGAGTACGCGAAGGTCGGCGCGGTGGTCGGCCACGGCGGGCTCGTCGTTCACGACGACACATCGAACCTTGCCGAGCTCGCGCAATACGCGATGCACTTCTGCGCGCTCGAATCGTGCGGCAAGTGCACGCCGTGCCGCATCGGCTCGACGCGCGGCGAGGAAGTCATCGCGAAGATTCGCGAGGGCGATACGTCGGTGAAGCAGATCACGCTCTTGCGCGAACTGTGCGACACGATGGTGTCCGGCTCGCTCTGCGCGATGGGCGGCATGACGCCGTTTCCGGTGATGTCCGCGCTCGATCACTTCCCCGAAGATTTCGGCTTGCCCCGCACGCCCGCGCAGAAGGCGGCGTAAAGAAAAGGAGACAAACATGTCCAACACCATCAACGGCTGCGGCTCCGGCAACTGCGCGTGCAAGAGCGCGGCATCGGTGCAGCGCCGCGATCCGTTCGACGAAACCGACTACGGCACGCCGCTGCGTCATGCGGATGTCGACGTGACGCTGGAAATCGACGGCGAAAGCGTCACGGTTCCGGCCGGCACGTCCGTGATGCGCGCCGCGATCGAAGCCGGCGTCAACGTGCCGAAGCTCTGCGCCACCGATTCGCTCGAACCGTGGGGTTCGTGCCGCCTGTGCCTCGTCGAGATCGAAGGCAAGCGCGGCTATCCGGCATCGTGCACGACGCCCGTCGAAGCGGGCATGAAAGTACGCACGCAAAGCGACAAGCTGCAATCGCTGCGCAAGAACGTGATGGAGCTCTATATCTCCGATCACCCGCTCGACTGCCTCACCTGTCCCGCCAACGGCGATTGCGAGTTGCAGGACATGGCGGGCGTCGTCGGCTTGCGCGAAGTGCGCTATGGCTACGAAGGCGCAAACCATCTGAAGGACAAGAAGGACGAGTCGAACCCGTACTTCACCTACGATCCGTCGAAGTGCATCGTCTGCAATCGATGCGTGCGCGCGTGCGAGGAAACGCAAGGCACGTTCGCGTTGACCATCGCCGGACGCGGCTTCGAATCGCGCGTCGCCGCGAGCGAAAACGTGCCGTTCATGGAAAGCGAATGCGTGTCGTGCGGCGCGTGCGTCGCCGCGTGCCCGACCGCGACGCTGCAGGAAAAGAGCGTCATCATGCTCGGCCAGGCGGAGCATTCCGCCATCACGACGTGCGCGTATTGCGGCGTCGGCTGCTCGCTCAAGGCGGAGATGAAGGGCAACACTGTCGTGCGCATGACGCCGAACAAGAACGGCCAGGCGAACGAAGGCCACGCGTGCGTGAAAGGCCGCTTCGCATGGGGTTACGCGACGCACAAGGACCGCATCAAGAAGCCGATGATCCGCGCGAAGATCACCGATCCGTGGCGCGAAGTGTCGTGGGACGAAGCGCTCAACTATGCGGCGAGCGAGTTCCGCCGCATTCAGGACAAGTACGGACGCGATTCGATCGGCGGCATCACGTCGTCGCGCTGCACGAACGAAGAGACGTATCTCGTGCAGAAGCTCGTGCGGGCGGCGTTCGGCAACAACAACGTCGATACCTGCGCGCGCGTCTGCCATTCGCCGACCGGTTACGGCCTCAAGACGACGCTCGGCGAATCGGCGGGCACGCAGACGTTCGCATCGGTGGAACAGTCGGATGTGATCATCGTGATCGGCGCGAATCCAACCGACGGCCATCCCGTCTTCGGCTCGCGGCTGAAGCGCCGCGTGCGTGAAGGCGCGAAGCTGATCGTGATCGATCCGCGCCGCATCGATATCGTCGATACGCCGCACGTCAAGGCGCAGTATCACCTGCAATTGCGCCCCGGCACGAACGTCGCGATGGTCAATTCGCTCGCGCACGTGATCGTCACGGAAGGCTTGCTGAAGGACGATTTCATCGCCGAGCGCTGCGAGGAGCGCGCGTTCGGCCAATGGCGCGATTTCGTCGCGACGGAAGAGAACTCGCCCGAAGCGATGGAAAGCGTCACCGGCGTGCCCGCGAAACTGGTGCGCGAAGCCGCGCGCGTGTACGCGACGGGCGGCAACGGCGCGATCTATTACGGCCTCGGCGTCACGGAGCACGCGCAAGGCTCGACGACGGTCATGGGCATCGCGAACCTCGCGATGGCGACCGGCAATGTCGGCCGTGAAGGCGTCGGCGTGAATCCGCTGCGCGGCCAGAACAACGTGCAGGGCTCGTGCGACATGGGCTCGTTCCCGCACGAGCTGCCGGGATATCGGCATATCGGCGATGCTGCGACGCGCTCGCTCTTCGAAGAAGCGTGGGATGTGAAGCTGCAGCCGGAACCCGGCCTGCGCATTCCGAACATGTTCGATGCCGCGATGCACGGCACCTTCATGGGCCTTTATTGCCAGGGCGAGGACATCGTTCAGTCGGATCCGAACACGCAGCACGTCGCCGATGCGCTGTCGTCGATGGAATGCATCGTCGTGCAGGACATCTTCCTGAACGAGACGGCGAAGTACGCGCACGTGCTCTTGCCCGGTTCGACCTTCCTCGAAAAGGACGGCACCTTCACCAACGCCGAGCGCCGCATCTCGCGCGTGCGCAAGGTGATGCCGCCGCTCGCGGGCTTCTCCGACTGGGAAGTGACCATCAAGCTTTCGCGCGCGCTCGGCTACGAGATGAACTACGCGAACCCGTCCGAGATCATGGACGAGATCGCGCGTCTCACGCCGACGTTCCACGGTGTCTCGTACGAACGTCTCGACGAGCTCGGCAGCATCCAGTGGCCGTGCAACGAGCGCGCGCCGGACGGCACGCCGACCATGCACATCGACGAATTCGTGCGCGGCAAGGGACGCTTCGTCATTACGAAGTTCGTCGCGACGCCGGAAAAGGTCACGCGCAAATATCCGCTGCTGCTCACGACGGGGCGCATCCTGTCGCAATACAACGTGGGCGCGCAGACGCGTCGTACCGAAAACTCGCAATGGCACGACGAGGATCGCCTGGAGATCCATCCGGTCGACGCGGAAGATCGCGGCATCAAGATGGACGACTGGGTCGGCATCGAGTCGCGCGCGGGGCAGACCGTGTTGCGCGCGAAGATCTCGGAGCGCATGCAGCCGGGCGTCGTCTATACGACGTTCCACTTCCCCGAGTCGGGCGCGAACGTCATCACGACGGATTCTTCCGACTGGGCGACGAACTGTCCGGAGTACAAGGTGACGGCGGTGCAGGTGATGCCGGTCGAGCAGCCGTCGCAATGGCAGAAGGAGTATTCGCGCTTCAACACGCAGCAGCTCGAACTGCTCAACCTCGCCACGACTTCTTCAGGAAAATAAGCAATGGATGTCGATAACCTGATCGAGATGGCGAACCGCATCGGCGAATTCTTCGATTCGATGCCGGACCGCCCCGAAGCCGTCGATAGCGTCGCGGACCACATCCGCCGGTTCTGGGAGCCGCGCATGCGGCTCGCGATTCTCGCCGCGCTCGACAATCCGGAAGCGAGCGCGACGATGGAGCCGATCGTGCGCGAGGCGCTCAGTCTGCATCGAATAGATCTGACGCCGAAAGCTGCGACCGCCTGAAACTCCTCGAAGCCCTGCACCGCAGGGCTTTTTCAATCCTCCCGATACTCGCGTTGCGGCTGCCGCTCGATGTTCGTCTCCTGCGCGCCGAACCACGTTTCGCAGTGACGCAAGAGCGCGTGCACATCCGACGGCGCCCGCCCGCGCGCCGCGATATAGCCATCGGGACGCACGAGATAGAACGCGGGGCGCGTGCGGCCATAGTTGTCGGTGAGCGAGTTCGCGCCGTCGCCTTGCGTATCGGTGATGCGCCACACGCGCACCGCGTTCGGCAGGATCGCTTCGACGGACTGCGCGAGGCCGTCGAGATCGGGATCGCGCATCGCGTGGGCGACGGTGATCGTCGCGGGCGCGAGGGCGATATCGTCCTCGCCCGACGGATTCACGAGCAGAAACAGCGAGAAGCAGCCGGGATCGTGCAGATCGTAAAGACAGCCCACGCCCGGCAAACGCCCGAGCGGCCCGTCGACGACATGCACACGCGCATCGGGCGCGCGCTCGCCCGCGCGCGGACCGCCGTCGAGCAGACGCTCCAGCGTGAGCGGACTCTTGCGATAGTTGATCGACAGCTCGCTGACCGTGCGCCGCATCGCGTCGCGCAACGGACCGATCGCGGCGAGCGCGGGCATCACGTGATCGCGCATCAGCTTCATCGGGCCATGCTCGGCACCGGCCATCTGCGTGAGCATGCTCGATTGGCGCAGCACGTCGCGCTCGATCGGATGCCGCTCCATGTGATAAGTGTCGAGCAGCCGCTCGGGCGCGTTGCCCGCGAGCATGCGAGCGATCTTCCAGCCGAGATTGAATGCTTCCTGAATGCCGGTGTTCATGCCCTGCGCGCCGGCGGGACTATGCACGTGCGCCGAATCGCCGGCCAGGAACACGCGCTCCACGCGAAGCTTGTCGACCATGCGGCTATTCAGATGAAAGTACGACGACCACGTCATGTTCGACAGCGCGATCTTGTGATGCACGCGCCGCTCGACGAGCGCGCGGCATTCGTCGAGCGTCGGGCCGGCTTTCGCGCCGGCCGCGTTGACCGCGCTTGCGGCAGGCGCGGGCAGATCGGCGATCAGGCGCGCGCGGTCGCCGCCCATCGGAAAGAGCGCGGCCAAGCCTTCGCCCGAAGCGAAGATGTGAAATTCGTCGTCGGGCCAGTCGGAGTCCGCATCGAGATCGGCGAGCAGGTACGTTTGATCGAACGTCTTGCCGTCGAAACCGATGCCGAGCCGATGCCGCACGAAACTGTGCGCGCCGTCCGCGGCGATCAGATACGAAGGCCGCAGCAGCTCGTCGCGCCCGTTCGGATGGCGCAGCGTCGCGTGCAGACCGGCGGAGCCTTGCGACACATCGACCACTTCGACACCGCGCTCGATATCGACGCGACAGCCCGCCAGATGCTCGGCGAGCAGACGTTCGGTCTGCGACTGTTCGAGAAAGAGCAGATACGGATAACGCGTCTGCAGCGGATCGAAATCGAGGCGCGCGAGGCGCTGGCCGTTGGAATAGAGATTCGCGACGCGCGCGCGATGGCCGAGCTCGAGAAACGGCTTGACGACGCGATGCTGTTCGAAGAGTTCGAGCGTGCGCGCCTGAATGCCGATCGCGCGTGAATGCGGCGACGGCTCGCGCGCGCGGTCGACGAGCCTCACCGGAATGTGTGCGCGCGCGAGACTCATCGCGGCGGCGAGGCCCGTCGGACCGGCGCCGACGATGAGAACGGGCGCCACGTCCAGCTTGTCGTTCGGATTCAGCTTTGGCGCGAACATGCAGTCGGTCCTCCCTGAAACGTCACGCGCTCTAGTGTACGCCCGCGAACCGCTCGCTCAGTGGGCGTGGCCGCGCTCGCTGAGCACGCACGCCTGGCATGCCTCGCCGAACTCGACCTGCACGGTCGCGTGATGCATCGAATATTCGCTGCGCAAGGTCGTGACGACGTCCTGCACGAACGCATCGCCGGGATGGCCTTGCGGCATCACGAGATGCACGGTGAGCGCGTTTTCGGTCGTCGAGAGCGCCCAGACGTGCAGGTCGTGGACGTCGCGCACGCCGGGAAGCCCGGTCAGATATCGCTCGATGCGCGACATGTCGACCGAAGGCGGAACGGCGGCCATCGCGAGGCGCATCGCGTCGCGCCCGAGTCCCCAGGTGCCGTAGACGATCACCGACACGACGATCAGGCTCATCAGCGGATCGAGCCAGCTCGCGCCCGTGAACAGGATGATGAGGCCGCTCACCGCGACGGCGGCGGAGATCGCGGCATCGGCGGCCATGTGCAGGAACGCACCGCGCACGTTGAGGTCTTCCTTGCTGCCGTGCATGAAGAGCCACGCGGAAAAGCCGTTCACGACCATGCCGAGCGTCGCGACGATGAACACGTCGAGGCCCGCGACGGGCGCCGGGTCGAAGAGACGCTCGATCGCTTCGAGGACGATCGCGCCGCACGCGAACAGCAGGAGCGCGGCGTTGGCGAGCGACGCCAGAATCGACGAGCTGCCGAGACCGAACGTATAGCGCGCGTTCGGCCGGCGCTTGCCGAGCCACACGGCGCCCCACGCGAGCAGCAGGCCGAGCACATCGGAGAGATTGTGGCCGGCGTCGGCGAGCAGCGCGGTCGAATGCGCGAGAAAGCCGTAGATGGCCTGCACGATCACGATCAGCAGATTCAGGCCGACCGCGAGCGCGAACGTGCGGCCCTGCCCTTCCTGCGGCGCGTGATGATGGTGATGTCCATGTCCGCCGTGCGCGTGCCCGTGCGCGTGCCCGTGCGCGTGCTCGTGCCCGTCGTGATGCTCGTGTTTGTCGTGCTGATGCGTGCTCATCGGCGTGCTCGTTGTTCGGTGAGTGTCATTCGATGTCCGCGGCATCGGCCTGCGGCTCCGCGATGTGCTCTCGCAACTCGGCGAGCATCGTGCTGATATGGCGATCCGCCGCCACGTAGAAAACCTGCTTGCCCTGGCGTTCGGCCCGCACGATTCGCGCCGCGCGCAAGAGCCGCAGATGATGGCTCACCAGCGACGCGGACAACCCGAGCAACTCCGCGATCGCCCCCACCGCGCGCTTGCGTTCGACGCATGCGAGCACGATGCGCAGGCGCGTCGGGTCGCCGAGCAGACGGAACAGATCGGCGAGCGGCACGACGCGGTCATCCGAAGTGATCGGGACGGCGGCGGAAGAATCGGAAACCGGATCGGAAGCCACGGACATCGTCAACATATGAATAGATGTTCATATGTTAAGTGCCATCGCCGCAACAAGTCAACGTCGCTTTGGCGGGGCGCTGTCCCCGGTGTGGGAAAATGCGAGGTTTGCTTTTCCGGGACAGCAGTTTCCCCGTCATGGACACCGTATTCGCCCGCGGTTTCGCGGCCCATCGCGACGGTCGCCTGACCGACGCGGAGCGCGACTATCAGGCCGCGCTCGCCGCCGAACCCCATCATGTCGACGCCTTGCACTATCTCGGCGTGCTGCGCCATCAACAGGGCCAGCACGCGGAAGCGGCCGAGCTCGTGCGCCGCGCGGTCGACCTGCGCCCGACCGATGCCGGCCTGCAGCTCAATCTCGGCAACGCGCTGAAGGCGCTCGGCCGTCTCGACGACGCGATCGAGCGCTTTCGCAACGCGCTCACGCTCGCGCCGGGCTTTCCGCTCGCGCAGTACAACCTCGGCAACGCCTACACGGCGGCCGGCCGTCACGAAGACGCCGCCGACGCGTTCGAAAAGGCGCTGCGCCTGCAGCCGAACGACGCCGCCGCGTGGAACAACTTCGGCAACTCGCTTTCCGCGCTGCAGCGCTTCAAAGACGCCGCGCAGGCGTTCAGGCGCGCGCTCGCGCTGCGTCCCCGTCATGCCGGCGCGCACAACAATCTCGGCATGGCGTTGAACGCGCTCGGCGATACCCTCGGCGCGATCGCGCACTTTCGCGCCGCGCTCGACGCCGAGCCCAACTACGTCGCCGCGCACTTCAATCTCGGCAATCTCCTCGAAACGCACGGCCATCCGGAAGACGCGCTGCCAGCGCTGCAGAAAGCCGTCGCCTTGCATCCGCATTTCGCGCCGGGCTATTTCGGGCTTGGTCACGCGCTCGCGAAGCTGGGCCGTCACGATGACGCCATCGCGCACTTCGAGCGCGCGGTCGGGCTCGATCCGAAATACGGCGTCGCCTGGCTGTGCCTCGGCAACGCGCGGCTTGCGCTCGGCGCGCATCAGGCGGCGCTGCGCGCATTCGACGAAGCGTTGCGCATCGATCCTTCGATGCCCGCCGCGCATCTGAACCGGGCGCTGGCCCTGCTCGCCATCGGCGATTACGCGCGCGGTCTCGCCGGTTACGAGTGGCGTCTGCAGACGCCCGGCAGCGAGCCGCCGCCGCGCCTGCCACGCTGGAACGGCGAACCGATGCCGGGCCGCACGCTGCTCGTGCGCGCCGAGCAGGGCTTTGGCGACACCTTGCAGTTCGCGCGTTTCGTGCCGTTCGCGGCGAAGCTCGCCGGCAAGCTGGTGCTCGAAGTGCAGCCCGCGCTCGTGCCGCTGCTCGCGCCTGCCGCGCATGCCGCGCGCGTCGAACTGAAGAGCAAGTCAGATGGCGTCCCGGTGCACGCCGACGCGTTCTGTCCGCTGTTAAGCCTGCCGCTCGCGCTCGGCATGACCGAGCTCGACGCGATCCCGGCGCGCGCGCCCTATCTCGTCGTGCCCGCCGAATACCGGCGCAAGTGGCGCGGCTCGATCGGTGGCCAGCACAAGCGCAAGATCGGCATCGCCTGGTCCGGACGGATGCAGCCGGGCGAAACGCGCTCGATCCCTGTCGCCGAGCTCGCGCCGCTGTTCGCGCTCGAAGGCATCGACTGGGTCGTGCTGCAGCCGTTCGTCACGGGCCGCGAGCGTGACTTGCTGGGCGCGCATCCGAACGCGGCATCGATTCATCTGCTGGAAAACCGGCTCGAAAACTTCGCCGATACGGGCGCGATCGTCGATCGGCTCGACGCCGTCGTCTCCGTCGATACGTCCGTCGCGCACCTCGCGGGCGCGCTCGGCAAGCCGCTCTGGGTAATGCTGCCGTTCGCCGCCGACTGGCGCTGGGGCATCGGCAGCGCCGAATGCGCGTGGTATCCGGGCGCGCGGCTCGTGCGTCAGCGCGCGCCGGGGCAATGGCGCGAAGTCATCGACGACACCGCGGCGGCGCTGGCTGCGCTTCCCGAATAAGAAATCCCCGCTTCATCATCGGCGGGGATTTTTTTCGACTGTTCAGCCGGATCACGCCGTCTTGTACTGATTGCGCGCCTCGGGCGACCGATACAGCACGAGCGTCGCGATCAGGCCGCACACCGCGGCAAGTCCCATCCACAGTCCGGGCGCGGCCTTGTTGCCGGTCGCGTGGATCAGATACGTCGAGATCGCGGGCGTGAAACCGCCGATGGTCGTCGCGAGGCTATAGGCCATCGAGAAGCCGGTCGTGCGTACATCGACGGGCATTACTTCGGTCAGCGCCACCACCATCGCGCCGTTGTAGCTGCCGTACAGGAACGAGAGCCACAGTTCGCACATCAGCAGACGCACGAACGACGGCTCCGCGACGAGCCATTGCACGACCGGATACGACGTCAGAATGGTGAGAATCGTAAAGACGAGCAACACCGGGCGGCGGCCGACGCGATCCGAGACCGCGCCCATCAGCGGCAGCCAGACGAGATTCGAGATGCCGACGCATACGGTCACGACGAGCGCATCGATCGCGGAGAGCTTCAGCACTTCCTTGCCGAAGGTCGGCGTGTACGCGGTGATCATGTAGAACGACACCGTCGTCATGATGACCATGCCCATGCCGGCCAGCACGATGCCCCAGTTCTGCCCGATCGAGCGCGCGATCTCGCCCATGCTCGGACGATGCTTCCGCGCGAGGAACTCGTCTGTTTCACGCAGCGAGCGCCGCACGATGAAGAGAAACGGCACGATCAGGCAGCCGATCAAAAACGGCACGCGCCAGCCCCACGCGGTCATCTGCTCGGGCGGAAGGAGCCGGTTCATGATGACGCCGATCAGGGCGGCGAACACGACGGCGACCTGCTGGCTGCCCGACTGCCACGAACAATAGAAGCCCTTGTTGCCCCTGGTCGCGATTTCGGACAGATACACGGAGACGCCGCCCAGCTCCACGCCGGCCGAGAATCCTTGCAGCAGCCGCCCGCCTAGTACGATGACCGGCGCGAGCGCACCGATGGTCGCGTAGCCCGGCACGAGCGCGACGCACGCGGTCCCGGCGGCCATCAGCCCGAGCGTGAGGATCAGGCCCTTGCGCCGGCCGTGATGATCGATATAGGCGCCGAGCACGATGGCGCCGACCGGCCGCATCAGAAAGCCCGCGCCGAAGACGGACAGCGCGAGCATCAGCGAGGCGAATTCGTTGCCGCTCGGAAAATAGGTTTTGGCGATCGCCGAGGCGTAATAGCCGTAGACCATGAAGTCATACATTTCGAGGAAGTTTCCGCTGACGACGCGAAACACCGTCTTGAACTTCGACTCGTTGGCGGGTGCTACGTGGGCTGTGGACATGAATTTCTCGAAAGAGCTGTGGGCGCACTTCAGTTTTTGGTTTCGGCGTGGCCGCAAGACCGTAGACGGTCGCCGTGCTCGGCCGGCCGCGACGACGGGACGACTTGTGCCATCTTTTGTAAGCGCAACGTCGACAATCTTAACGCCGCGCCGCTCGCGACTGTACACAACTTCGCGCAATATCGCCGAAATAAAGCTTAAAATACGATTACGTATGCCTAACTTTTAACTGACAGCACCTCAAAAGATGAACGCGAATATCAGGCTACGCACGGCGACCGCCGAAGACACCGCCCTCATCGCCTCGATGCACGCGTCGAGTTGGGCGTCGGCGTATCGGGGCATCCTGCCGGACGAGTATCTCGACCGCGATCTGAGCGCGGAGCGCGCCGAACATTGGATCGCACGCATGAAGGATGTCGCGGCCGGCGCGGCGACCGTGTTCATCGCGGAGCACGAGGGCGAGCCGGTCGGCTTCATCTGTCTCGTCGAGCCGGATGCGGCGGGCAGCGTGCTCGTCGACAATCTGCACGCGCTGCCGGGACATCGCGGCCTCGGCACCGGCACCGCGATGCTCGAGGAAGCGGCGCGTTGGGCACGCGCACGCGGGGCGCGGGAACTGTATCTTTCCGTGCTCGAAGAGAACGCCGCGGCGATCGGCTTTTACGAATCGCGCGGCTGGCAACTCGCGGCGCGCGAAGCGGATCACATGGCGGGCGTCGCGCTTTTCTCTCTTCGATACGTGTATCCGCTCGACTGAGCACACGAGGATCGGCTCGGTCAATAAGCATTCCTGTCAAAAATCGACAATAGGAATCTTCTGGTCGTCGGGGACGTGACCGTTTCGTATGATCGCGGGTCGAAATTTCGGCGATTCTCGCGTCGAACCCGCGGTGCTGTCTCCATACACCACGATGGTCCGGGTGAGTTGTCGCGTTGCCCACGCCCGGGCGCATGCATGTGGAATCTTCATGTCCGAACCCTTGATCGTAGTGGAAGGCAATCTGCGTCTGCCGGCGCTGCGCGTGCTGAAGGATCCGTCCTTGAAATTCGGTTGCGAGTGGACGCCCGCGTGCGCGCGACCTGTCCAGTCGGAATCCGAAGTCGCGCTGTTCGCCGCGCGCTTCGCCACGGCTTATGTGCCGGCGCTGAGCCTGTCCGACACCAGTTCGCCCTATCGCGCCACGAGCCTGTGGGGCGTGTTCGGCAAAGAGGACATTCCCCGCGCGATGCTGCGCCTGATGCAAGGCTCGAATGCCCCGAGCAACGCCAGCGACTCGCGCACCGATCCCATCCAACTGGCGGTCAACGCTCCGAAGACCGTACGGACCTATCGCCTGAGCGCGCCGGTCGCGACTGCGATCGCGGCGGCTTGCGGCGTGTTCATCGTATGGCTCGTGCTCGGATATCCGTCGGACTCGAAGCGCGACGCCGCACCGGCCGCGCAGAGCGAGACGCGCACGCAGCAAGCCGAGCCCGCATCGGCTCCGGCGCCGGTCGCGGCGACCGCCGTATCGACGGCCGATCAACCCGCGACGGACGCGCAGCCTTCGGTCGCGGAGCCTCCCGCCTCGCTCCCGGCCGCAACCGCCAATGACTCCGTCGCGCCAGGAATCGTGACTGCTGACAATCCGAAGTCACCTGCGGCATCGACGGCAGGACCGGAAAAGAACGGCGGTCGTGTGCGAGCCGTACTGACGCCGCGAGGGAAGCCGGCCTTTTACCGCATCCCTGCGTCGGACGCGCGCGTCGTGAAGCAGGAATCGGCGCGACCGGCGCGGGCGACGCGGGTCGAAAAAATCGCGAGCCGGTCCGCCAAGCACGGACCCGCGCGGCGCACGCGCTCGACGCCGGCCGCAACAATCGCGAGCCAGTCGAAGGCGTCGGAATCGACGAATCCGGCCACGCTCTACGCGATGCTTCAGCACTCACCGACACTCGACAGCAACGCGGCCTCGTCCGGTCGCGCATCCGCGAACAGCGCGCGCTGAAGCGCGCAATACGCATCAGAACGATCAACCATTCCCGGCCACGACGCCAACATGAAGCAACTACGTCATCATCTCCGTTACGCGACGCTCGCCCTCGCCTTGTCCCTGTGTGGTTTCCTTGCGCCTTTCGGCAGCACGTTCGCGGCGCCCGCAACGGCGGCGAAATCCGCCGCAAGCGAGCCCGCGCAACCCGCGCCCGTAGACCTCTCCGACTTGACCGCCAACTCGAACGCGCCGCGCGTCGAGGGGAACATCGCCGAGTTGCAGAGTCTCGTGCAGGCGGGAAGCCTCACCGAGTTGCGCGCCACGCGCAACGGCAGTTACGGGGCGCGGCTCTACTTCCTCGCGCAGGAAATGCTGTATTACGTCGCGCTGTCGCAGGACGCGCGCTTGTGGCGCGTCGTGAAGACACAGGACGCGGCCCGCGCGGAAACGATCTACGCGCAGTTCTCACGCAAGAGCTTCGAGCTTGCCGATGGCGAAATCCGCCGCGCGCAATTGCAGGCGCAGAAAGCGCTGCTCGATCGCGTGATCGCGAAATCGGCGGATCGCGCCAACCGTCTCACCGCCGATCTCGAACTCGCGCAGCAGCAGGATTCGCAGGTGTCGCAACGTCAGCAGCAATTGCAGGCCGAATCGGCCGTGCTGCAAACGGACAAGCTCGAAGCCGAACGCAAGCTGCGCACGCTGCAGTTGCAGGTCGAGCAGCTTCAAAAGAAGACGGAAGCCGGACTCGCGCCGGTGAGCGCGTCGCCGTCGCGTTGATCTGCGCGATACGCATCTGAAAACGAAGAAGGCCCGCTCGATCCGAGCGGGCCTTCCTGCTTGGCGACGTCGAAAACGCGTTTCGCGTCAGAAGCGTGTTTCGCGCGCGACGCGCAGAAACGTATCGAGCAGCGGCGTGCAATCGAGCAGTTCCGCGCCGCCCGCGCGATGAAACTCCGGATGCCACTGCACGCCGACGACAAACGGCGCCTTCCGGTAGCGCACCGCCTCGATGATCCCATCGGAGGCCGACACCGCCTCGATGTTCAGATCGCGCCCGATCGTCTTCACCGCCTGATGGTGGATCGAGTTGACGATCGCCTCGCGCTGGTTGGGGAACATGTTGACGAGCGTGGAGCCTTCGGGGAAGCGGATCGAATGCCTATGCTGGTCGTACTGCTCGTTGACGTGGATGCCGGCCGTGGGCACATCGGTGGCGATGTCGCCGTAAAGCGTGCCGCCGAACGCCACGTTGATGAGCTGACAGCCGCGGCACACGCCGAGCACCGGCTTGCCCGACTCGACGAACTCATGCAGCAACTCCAGTTCGTACATATCGCGCACGCGGTCGCCCGGCCATTCGGGACGCGTCGTCGCTTCTTCGTACGACTGCGGCGAGACGTCCGCGCCGCCTTGCAGCAGCAGGCCGTCGAGATGCTTCGCGTAGTCGCGCAGACGGATATTGCTCGTGTGCAGCATGCCCTGATTGCCGACCGTCGGAATCATGAACACGAGCACGTCGCGCGACATCACCCAATGCGCGATGGATTCCTCGAGATATTGCAGCGTCTTGCCGCGCAACCCTTTCGCGCCCGGCTCCGGATGAAAGATCCGCGCCGACACGCCGATGCGCAACGTGCGCTGAGTCATGCGCTGTCCCGCGCGATCGAAAATCTGCCGCGCGCGCGCCGCGATCACGCGGCCAAAGACGGACCACGCCGAATCGGATTGCTTGAGATACGCGGGTTGAGGCTGCGCGGACGTCTGCTCGGTGGCGGGCAGCGGCGGCGGATTGAGCTTGCCGAAGTCCGGCGCCTCGGTGAATTCGGGCGGCAGAACGGTGGCGCGGCCAGTCGGGGAATCGGACGACGCGGATTGCGCGTTCGCGGTGCTGGCGGCTTCCGCATCGGTCGCGGCCTCGAAGTTTTCGGCGAGGCTCGCACGCGGTTTCGCCGATGCGCGCTGCTTCTCGCGCACCGCGGCTTCCTGCGCGGCGGTCGCGCTAGCCGCCGATGCGCGCGCCTCGCGAGCGTCCTGCAGCGCGTCGTCGCGGCGGGCTTGCGCCGTGTCGGCCGGCTCGACGTTCGACGCGCTCGAAGGCGCATCCGTCGATGCCCGTTCGGTCGCGCTCGCCTGCGGACCGGGCGCCGAGGCCGCGGCGGCGGCTTCGGGCGAGGCCGTCGGGTTCGCGCTGCGCGGGGCGGCTTGTGAATCGGCGCCGCTGCGGCGGGCGTCGGTGCTGCTTGCGTCGTTGGACGTTTTGTTATCGCTCATTCCTGATTCAGGCGCTCGAACGCCATAAGGAGAGTGGACAAACCCCGATTATCCGCCTGAGACCTGCACGGGGCAAACCAGCACACATTTGGTCACATTGGCTCACATTATCGCGGGAACCCGGTGCGGGCCGCTGTCGGGGCTATCCCGTGACGAAAACCCTCAATGGTCGCGCGGCTCCTCGAAGGTCTCGCGCAAGGCGATCTGCATCGTCGCGTGGATTTTCACGCACCAGCGCCACAACACCGTCAGCAACAGCGCGACGCACACGAGCACGCCGACCATCAACCCGAACGGCGGCAGGATCCCGCCCGACAGTGCCGCGACGAGCAGGAAGACGCCGAACATCGCGACGATCGGAATGAGCCCGGAAATCGCCGAACGGATCGCGCTCGTGAAGCGCCCCGCTTTCGCGGGCTGCACGCTCACTTCGGCGAGCAGCAGCGCGAGCGATTCGAGCTTGCGATACACCGCGACGAGAAACGGCAGCGCGATCACCAACGCGGCGCCCCACAGCACGACGCGCTGCGCGTTATCGGTGTCGAGCCAGCGCGCGAGATAGCCCGACGCGAACGGCGCCGCATACGACGCGCCGAGAAAAATCGCCGCGACGAGCGCGAGATTCACCGCGATCTGCATGACGATGCGCCGCGTCATCGAGAAAAGCGTCGGGCCGCCGGACGCGGGCGTCAGGCTCGCGAGCCACTGCGAATACAGGCCGAAGGTATGCGCGAGCGGCGCGGGCATCGCGCGGGAAAGGCGCATCGTGAGCGGATCGGCGGCGCGGATCAGATACGGCGTGAAGAGCGTCGTGAGCGCGGACACGGCCACCGCGATCGGATAGAGAAAGCTGCTCGTGACCTTCAGCGACAGGCCGAGCGACGCGATGATGAACGAGAACTCGCCGATCTGCGAGACGCTCATGCCGACGCGCATCGACGTGCGGCCGTCCTTGCCGGCGAGAAACGCGCCGAGCCCGCACGACACGATCTTGCCGAGCACGACGGCAATCGTGATGACGGCGATCGGCCACGCGTAGTCGACGAGCACCGTCGGGTTCAGCAGCAAACCGATGGTGACGAAGAAGATCGCCGAGAACATGTCGCGCACCGGCGCGATCAGATGCTCGATGCGCGCGAGATGCCGCGACTCCGCCATGATCGCGCCGATGAGAAACGCGCCGAGCGCGATCGAATAATCGAGCTTCACGACGAGCAGGCAGAAGCCGAAGCAGAAGCCGAGCACGGTGACGAGCAGCATCTCGTCGCTCTTCGCCTTCGCGACGTAGTTGAGCGCGCGCGGCACCGTGAGAATGCCGACGACCAGCGACACCGTCATGAAAAGCAGCAGCTTGCCGAGCGTGACGACCGCGACGCCAGCGCTTACGGACCCCGTCTGCGCGATGCCGGAGAGCAGCACGAGCATCGCGATCGCGAGTATGTCTTCGACGATCAGAATGCCGAACACGATCTGCGCGAAGTGCTCGCCCTTCATACCGAGTTCGGAAAGCGCCTTCACGATGATGGTTGTCGACGAGATCGCGAGCATCGCGCCGAGAAAGAGCGAGTCCATCGAGCTCCAGCCGAACCATCGCCCGATCTCGTAGCCGACCCAGATCATCAGCACGATTTCCGAAAGCGCGGCGACGAAGGCGGTCGCGCCGACCTTGAAGAGCTTGCGCAAGCTGAATTCGAGCCCGAGCGAAAACATCAGGAAGACGACGCCGAGTTCGCCGAGCGTCTGGATGGTCGCTTCGTCGTGGATCAGATTGAACGGCGGCGTGTACGGCCCGATGATCACGCCCGCCGCGATATAACCCAGCACGACCGGCTGCCGCAGACGGTGAAAGAGCACCGTCACCACGCCCGCGATGGCCATGATCACTGCGAGATCCTGAATGAAGCCGATCGCGTGATGCATCAACTATTTCCTTACAAAATGATAATGGGATAGCCGATGTTACCGCACGGACGCGGATTCCTGCCCTCCGGCAAGCGATCTTTTGGACGCGCATCGCGCTGGTGCAAGCGCAAAGAAAAGGCCCGCGCAAATGGCGGGCCTCGATGAAAACGAAAGAACGACGGCGCTCAGACTGCCGCTTCGTTTTCCTCGCCGGTGCGAATGCGGATCACGCGCTCGACATCGGCGACGAAGATCTTGCCGTCGCCGATCTTGCCCGTGCGCGCGGCGCCGATGATCGCGTCGATGACCTGATCGGTTTGATCGTTCGCGACGACGACTTCGATCTTCACCTTCGGCAGGAAGTCGACGACATACTCTGCACCACGATAAAGCTCGGTATGCCCCTTCTGACGGCCGAAGCCCTTCACTTCCGTGACCGTGAGACCGGTCAGGCCCACTTCGGCCAGCGCTTCGCGAACTTCGTCGAGCTTGAACGGTTTGATGATGGCGGTGATGCGTTTCATGGCGTGCCTCGCGTAAAGATCGATTCAAGGGGTTCGAAAAAAGGTCGTGTCCCGCGCGGGACAGATGTTTTCGATTCTAGCCGCGTTTCATCGAGCAGGCGGTCCGTATATTCGCGAGGACGTCGGATATCACTCCTTCGTCGGCACGCGTTCGAGGTCCGCGAGCCACACCGTCGCCTGGCCGTCGCTCGGCGCGCGCCAGTCGCCGCGCGGCGAAAGCGAGCCGCCCGAGCCGACCTTCGGCGCGTTCGGCACGCATGAGCGCTTGAACTGGCTCGTGCGGAAGAACCGATCCAGGAAGATGCGCAGATTTTTGCGGATCGCGCCGATGTCGTATTGATTCCGCGTAACGGTCGGGCCTTCCGGCCACGCGCCCGCATCGCGATCGCGCCATGCATGCAACGCGAGAAACGCGACCTTCGTTGGTGCAAAGCCGAAGCGCAACGTGTAGTACAGATTGAAGTCCTGCAATTCGTACGGGCCGATGACCCTCTCCGTCTTCTGCTCCACCACGCCGCTCGTCTTGCCGGGGATGAGTTCCGGGCTGATATCGGTGGAGAGGATGTTTTCGAGCACATCGGTTCCGCTTCCGCCGATCTGTCCCGACTCGGCAACCCAGCGCACCAGATGCGTGATCAGCGTCTTCGGCACGCTCGCGTTCACGTTGTAGTGGGACATGTGATCGCCCACTCCGTAGGTGCACCAACCAAGTGCGAGCTCGCTCAGATCGCCCGTGCCGATGACGATCGCATGGTTGAAGTTCGCAAGCCGGAACAGATGGCTCGTGCGTTCGCCCGCCTGCACGTTCTCGTACGTGATGTCGTATTGTTCGGCGCCCGTGCTGTGCGGATGGCCGATGTCGGCGAGCATCTGCACGCAGCTCGGACGAATGTCGATCTCGCTCGCCGTGCAGCCGACGACTTCCATCAGCTCGCGCGCCTGCTTGAGCGTGCGGTCGCTGGTGGCGAAGCCGGGCATCGTATAGGCGAGGATGTTCGAGCGCGGCAGACCGAGGCGGTCCATCGCTTTCGCGCACACGAGCAGTGCATGCGTCGAGTCCAGCCCGCCCGATATGCCGATGACCACCTTCGACATCCCCGACGATTGCAGCCGTTGCAGCAACGCCTGCACCTGAATGTTGTAGACCTCGTTGCATCGTTCGTCGCGGCGCGCGGCATCGGCGGGCACGTACGGAAAGCGCGCGACCCGGCGTTCGAGCGGCAGCTTTTCATCGTCGGGAATCGATAGCGGAAATTCGATCACGTCGAATTGCGCGACTTCGCCGGCGTGGCGATGCGTCGAGCGGCCGAACGTGGTTTGCCGCATGCGTTCGCGCGAGAGGCGTTCGAGATCGATATCGGCGTAAATGAGGTGCGACTGGTCCGAGAAGCGCTCGGACTCCGCCAGCAGCTCGCCGTTTTCGTAGATGAGGCCTTGCCCGTCCCAGGCGAGATCGGTGGACGATTCGCCATTGCCCGCCGATGTGTACAGATACGCCGCGACGCAACGCGCAGACTGCTGCCCGACGAGCTGATGCCGATAAGCCGACTTGCCCACGACGATATTCGACGCCGACAGATTCACGAGCACGGTCGCGCCCGCGAGCGCCGCGAACGACGACGGCGGAATCGGCACCCAAACGTCCTCGCAAATCTCGACGTGAAACCGGAAGAGCGGAAGATCCTCGATCTGAAACAGCAGCGACGCGCCGAACGGGACGTCCTGACCGCATAGCGTGACCGTGTTTTCGGCGGCGGCATCGGCGGGACTGAACTGGCGCGCCTCGTAGAACTCGCCGTAGTTCGGAAGATAGCTCTTCGGCACGACGCCGCGAATGAAGCCGCCAGCGATGACGATCGCGCAGTTGAAGAGCTTGTGCTCGGCGCGCACCGGCGCGCCGACGATCATCGCGATATCGAGTTGCTTCGATGCGTCGAGAATGCTTTGCAGCGCGTCTTCGCACGCGTCGAGCAAGGCGCGCTGATGGAAGAGATCGTCGCACGTATACGCGGACACCCCGAGCTCGGGAAACGCGACGAGCACCGCGCCGTGCGCGGCGGCTTCTTTCGCCAGTTCGATCGTCTGCGCCGCGTTGAACGCGGGATCGGCGACCTTGCAGGACGGAACGCCGACCGCGACGCGCGCGAAATCGTGGCTGTACAGGTTGAAGAAATTTCTGCTCATGGCTGACATGGATGTGCGCGAGTTGCAGCGAAGGGGTCGAATCGATTATCGCATCTCAGGTTTTCTTCCTGAACGGCGTGTGCGCTTCGAGTTCCTCGATGTGCTGATCCATCGCCTGCGTTTCGGCATCGAGAAATTCGGCGATCGCGTGCGCGAAACGCTGATCCGCGATCCAGTGCGCGGACCATGTCGGCGTCGGCAACAGTCCGCGCGACATCTTGTGCACACCCTGCGCGCCGCCCTCGAAACGCGCGAGCCTATGTTCGATGCAATACGCGATGCCCTGCATGTAGCACGTCTCGAAGTGCAGCCCGGAGACGAACTCCCGCGTGCCCCAATAGCGGCCGTACATCGTGTCGCCGCCGATCATGTTGAGCGCGCACGCGAGGCGCTCGCCGTCCGCTTCGGCGATGACGAGCAGCATGCTGTCGGGCGCATCGGCGTGAATGCGGCCGAAGAACTCGCGCGTCAGATACGGCGCGTTCCAGTGCTCGCGATACGTGTTGTCGTAACAGTCGTAGAAGAAGTCGAGCGCGGCATCGTCGATTTCGCCACCGCGCAGCCACTTGTACGTGACGCCCGCATCCGCCACGCGCCGGCGATCCTGCTTCACTTTCTTGCGCTTGTCGTGGCTCATCGTCGCGAGGAAGGCGTCGAAGCTCGCGTAGCCATCGCCGGGCAGATTCTCCCAGTGGAACTGCACGCCTTCGCGCAGCATGTAGCCCGCGTCGGTGAGCGCCTCGACATCCTGCGCGTGCGGAAACAGCACGTGCAGCGACGACAGTTCGAGTCGCCGCGTCAATTCGATCGCGCCGCGCGCGAGCAGCACGCGATCCTCGTGATGCGCGGCGATGAGGCGCGGGCCCGTGACCGGCGAAAACGGCACCGCCGACAGCGCCTTCGGGTAGTAGCGCAGACCGTGGCGCTCGAAGGCATCGGCCCAGGCGTGATCGAACACGTATTCGCCGCGCGAATGCGACTTGATGTAGAGCGGCATCGCGCCGGCAAATTCGCCGCCGCGCTTCAGTATCAGATGATGCGCGCGCCAGCCGGTGCGCTTGACGGCGCACTCCGTCTCCTGCAACGCCGAGAGAAACGCGTGACGCACGAACGGGTTTTCGCCGGCGAGCCGGTTCCAGTCGTCGGCGGCGATGTCGGCGAGCGCATCGACCACATGAATTTCGACCTCGCGATTCAACAGGCTACCTCGCTGTGATTGACCGACGAGCGCGCCCGAACCATCGCAGAGCGCGCCCGAAAGCGACTATTCTCGCGCAAGTCGCAGCGGCGCGCCGATGCGGACAAAACGCCCCGGCGCGGTGCTTTCGGCGATAATGCGCGGCAAATCTTTCATCGTTCTCCCATGCCCTGGTTTCTGTACCTGATCGAATGCGCCGACGGCAGCCTCTACACGGGCATCGCGACGGACGTCGAGGCGCGCTTCACCGCGCACGCGAGCGGCAAGGGCGCGCGCTACACGCGGGCGCGAAAGCCGGTGCGCGTGCTGGCGTCGTTCGAACTGGCGGGGAAATCGGAGGCGCTGCGCGCGGAATATCGCGTCAAGCAACTGACCGCGCAGCAGAAGCGCGCGTTGATTGCGGGGGAAAGGACGCTGGAGTCGTTGTTGCCTCAGACCGAAGCAAGCGAAGAAGAATAAAAAACGCCGCCGCGTGGGTGACACGCGGCGGCGTTTTGTCGGAGAACGCGTTTACTTCTTGTAGTTCGCGACGCCTTCCGAGATTTCCTTGTGCGCGGCGTCGATGCCGGCCCAGCCTTCGACCTTCACCCACTTGCCCTTTTCGAGCGCCTTATAGTTCTCGAAGAAGTGCTTGATCTGGTCTTTCAGATACTCGGGCACGTCGTCGATCGACTTGATGTTTGCCGTCATCGGGCAGACCTTGTCGTGCGCCACCGCGACGAGCTTCGCGTCCACGCCCGATTCATCGGTCATCTGCAGCATGCCGACCGCGCGCGCACGCACGACCGAGCCCGCCAGCAGCGGATACGGCGTGATGACGAGCACGTCGACCGGGTCGCCGTCGCCGGAGAGCGTCTGCGGAATGAAGCCGTAGTTCGCCGGATAGCGCATGCCGGTGCCGACGAAACGGTCGACGACGAGCAGGCCCATGTCCTTGTCCGCTTCGTATTTGACCGGATCGCTCTGCGCGGGAATTTCGATGATGACGTTGAAATCGTGCGGGAGATCTTTGCCGGGAGGTACGTTGTTGAAGCTCATGAGCGCTCTCTGGAGAAGTTGAGATCGGAGATGGAATCGCACGGGCGGACGGTGTCTTGCGGCCCGTCGCGCTTGTCTGCGCGTGATTTCGCCATTATAGCCAATCGACCCCGCACGCCCGACGCACGTTCCCGGTTGGCGCGATAATCGGTTTCCGGCTCCAGAACATCCGATTTCAGGAGACATGCATGGAAGACGCGAAGCATTTCATCGATAACCGCTGGATCGCGGCATCGGGCAACGAGACGATTCCGGTCGTCGATCCGTCCGATGGCCAGGTCTTCGCGCAGATCGCGCGGGGCACCGCGGCGGACATCGACCGCGCGGTCGCCGCCGCCCGCGCGGCCTTCGACGGCGGCTGGGGCGCGACGAGCGCGGCGGAACGCGGGCGCATCCTCGCGCGCCTGTCGATGCTGATCGGCGCGTGCCACGAGGAGATCGCGCAGGTCGAGGCGCGCGACACCGGCAAGCCACTGAAGCAGGCACGCGCCGACGCCACCGGCATCGCGCGCTATTTCGAGTTTTACGCGGGCGCCGCCGACAAGCTCCACGGCGAAACCCTGCCCTATCAGCACGGCTACACCGTGCTCACGATCCGCGAGCCGCACGGCGTGACCGGGCATATCGTGCCGTGGAACTATCCGCTGCAGATTTTCGGGCGCAGCGTCGGCGCGGCGCTCGCCGCGGGCAACGCGTGCGTCGTGAAGCCGGCGGAGGACGCGTGCCTGTCGCTGTTGCGCATCGCGGAACTGGCGGCGGAAGCCGGCCTGCCGGATGGCGCGCTCAATATCGTCACCGGATACGGTCACGAAGCGGGCGCGGCGCTCGCGCGGCATCCGGGCATCGATCACATCTCGTTCACCGGCTCGCCCGCGACGGGCGCGGCCGTCACCAAGATGGCCGCCGACAATCACGTCCCCGTCACGCTGGAACTCGGCGGCAAGTCGCCGCAAATCGTATTCGCCGATGCCGATTTCGACGCCGCTCTCCCCGTGCTCGTCGCCGCGATCGTGCAGAACGCCGGACAGACGTGCTCGGCGGGCAGCCGCGTGCTGATCGAGCGCGCGGCGTACGAACCCTTGCTGGATCGTCTCTCGGAGGCGTTCGCGGCGCTGAAGGTCGGTCCGAGCAAGCTCGATCTCGACTGCGGCCCGCTCATCAGCGCGAAGCAGCAGCAGCGCGTGTGGGATTTTCTGTCCGATGCGCAGCACGACGGCATTCCGATGGCCGCGCACGGCGAAGTCGTCGGCGATGCGCCCGAAGCGGGCTTCTATCAGGCGCCGACGCTGTTGCGCGACGTCCCGCCGACGCATCGTCTCGCGCGCGAGGAAGTGTTCGGCCCGGTGCTCGCCGCGATGCCCTTCGACGACGAAGCCGACGCGCTCCGACTCGCCAACGGCACCGACTACGGGCTCGTCGCCGGCATCTGGACCCGCGACGGCGCGCGTCAGATGCGGCTCGCGCGCCGCGTGCGTTCCGGACAGGTGTTCATCAACAACTACGGCGCGGGCGGCGGCATCGAATTGCCGTTCGGCGGCGTCAAGCATTCGGGACACGGACGCGAGAAAGGCTTCGAGGCGCTGTACGGCTTCACGACGCTCAAGACCATCGCCATCAAACACGGATAAGGAGACACGCATGCGACTGCAAGGCAAAACCGTCATCGTGACGGGCGGCGGCTCGGGATTCGGCGAAGGCATCGCGAAGACGTTCGCGCGTGAGGGCGCGAACGTCGTCGTCAACGATCTGAACGGGCCGGCCGCCGAGCGCGTCGCGAGCGAGATCGCGCTCGCATCGTCGCCGGAGGTGAAGCACGGCCGCGCGATCGCCGTTCAAGGCGATGTGACGCAGCGCGCCGACTGGCAAACGCTCTTCGATGCCGCGATCGGGGACTTCGGCAGCGTGCAGATCGTCGTCAACAACGCGGGCACGACGCACCGTAACAAGCCCGTTCTCGACGTCACCGAGGCCGAATTCGACCGCGTCTACGCGGTGAACGTGAAGAGCATCTATTGGAGCGTCGAGCAGTTCGTGCCGTACTTTCGCGAACGGGGCGGCGGCGCGTTCATCAATATCGCGTCGACGGCAGGCGTGCGGCCGCGTCCGGGACTCGTCTGGTACAACGGCAGCAAGGCGGCGGTGATCATCGCGAGCAAGGCGCTCGCGGTCGAACTGGGCGCGGACCGCATCCGCGTGAACTGCATCAATCCGGTGATGGGCGAGACCGCCCTGCTCTCCGAGTTCATGGGCATGGAGGACACGCCCGAGAACCGCCGCAAGTTTCTCGCGACGATACCGCTCGGCCGGCTTTCGACGCCTCAGGACATCGCCAACGCGGCGCTTTATCTCGCATCCGACGATGCGGAGTTCATCACCGGCGTCGCGCTCGAAGTGGACGGCGGACGCTGCGTCTGACGCTTGCCCGCGCACGCCGCGCGCCGTGTGCGGCGAGTGCGGGCATCGGTGCTTTCCCTAGCAGAAACGGGCGTTTTGCGGTGCGGCCGACGGGCTAGAATCCTTACGCGCCTGTAATCGCGAGCGGGCCCGTCCGCTCGCCTGGCGCACACAAAAAATATTGGAGACAAGCATCATGGCCAGCACCGCCAAACCCATGCCGCGCCCCGGCGCGGGCACGCCTTCCGCGTTCGAGGAGGCCACTTACCGAAAGGTCGTCTGGCGTCTCGCGCCGCTTCTGCTGATCTGTTATGTCGTGGCGTATCTCGACCGCGTGAACGTCGGCTTCGCCAAGCTGCAGATGGCCGCCGATTTGCAACTGTCGGATGCCGTGTACGGCTTCGGCGCGGGCATTTTCTTCTTCGGCTACTTCATCTTCGAGATTCCGTCGAACATCATCTTGCATCGCGTCGGCGCGCGCGTGTGGATCGCGCGGATCATGATTACGTGGGGCGTCATTTCGGCGCTCACGATGTTCATCACCACGCCGACGATGTTCTACGTCATGCGCTTTCTGCTCGGCGCGGCGGAAGCGGGCTTCTTCCCCGGCATCATTCTTTATCTGACGTACTGGTTTCCGGCGCAGCGGCGCGGGCGCATCACGACGCTGTTCATGACGGCGATCGCGCTTTCGGGTCTGATCGGCGGGCCGATCAGCGGCTGGATCATGGATGCGTTCCACATGAAGAACGGCTGGCACGGCTGGCAATGGCTGCTGCTGCTCGAAGGCATTCCGTCGATCATCGTCGGCATCGTCGTGTTCCTGAAGCTCGACGATCGTATCTCGAAGGCTTCTTGGCTCACGCAGGAAGAACGCGAACTGCTCGAACGCAACATCGCGGCGGATAACGTCCAGAAGGAAGATCTGTCGCTGGGCAAGATCTTGTCGAGCCCGAAAGTGTGGCTGATGAGCATCATCTACTTCTCGTTCGTGATGGGACTGTATGGCGTGAGCTTCTGGCTGCCGACGATCATCAAGTCGATGGGGATCAAGGATGCGCTGCATGTCGGCCTGCTCTCCGCGATTCCTTATGGCGCGGCGGTGATCGGCATGCTGTACGCGGCGCGCAGCGCGGATCGTTCCGGCGAGCGTCGCTGGCATATCGCGATTCCGGCGTTGATCGGTGCGATCGGGCTGGTGCTGTCGGTGGTGTGGTTCAACAACACGACGCTCGCGATGCTCGGCCTCACGCTCGCCACGATGGGCATTCTCACGACGCTGCCGCTGTTCTGGAGTCTGCCGACGGCGTTTCTTGCCGGCACCGGGGCGGCTGCGGGTATTGCGATGATCAACTCGCTTGGGAATCTCGCCGGGTTTTTGAGTCCTTATCTCGTGGGGTGGTTGAAGCAGGTCACTGCTTCTAATTCGAGTGGGATGTATATGCTCGCGGGTTTTCTCGTTCTTGGGGCTGTGCTTGTGCTTAGTGTGCCGGCGCGGTTGGTTAATCGGTGAGGTTGCGTTCCACTTTTTTTTCGCGGCAGCCTGTGATCGCGTCGGTCTGTTGGCACTGCCCTTGTGCAGGGCAGTCCCAATAGACCGACGCGTAATCGCGAGCCGGCGAAAAAGAACGAAACCCGCACCGCAACGATGCACATCCCCCGTGCATGCACCAAAACCTCGCCCGCTAACCCCCATCCCCCGAAGTAAAACTTCCCTGCGATTCTCCGCAAACCCCCGCCATTAGGGCAAAAGACCCCAATTGGCATACCCCTTGCAGAACGCTCCGAGCAATCGTCATTGCTCAAACAACCACATCGGCAAGGGGAACACAGAAATGAAACGACGCAGTCTGCTGAAGTTCGGCTCCATGTCGGGCGCGCTCGCCCTTGCGGGCCAACTTCCGATCACGAAAGCCCACGCCGCCGATACCGGTCCGATCAAGGTCGGCATCCTCCATTCGCTGTCGGGCACGATGGCGATCTCCGAGACGTCGCTGAAAGACACGGCACTCATGACCATCGCCGATATCAACAAGAGCGGCGGCGTCATGGGCCGGCAGATTCAGCCCGTCGTCGTCGATCCCGCTTCGAACTGGCCGCTCTTCGCCGAGAAGGCGCGTCAGCTTCTCACGCAGGACAAGTGCGCGGTCGTGTTCGGCTGCTGGACCTCGGTGTCGCGCAAGTCCGTGCTGCCGGTGTTCGAGGAACTCAACGGCCTGCTCTTCTACCCCGTGCAGTACGAAGGCGAAGAGATGTCCCGCAACGTGTTCTATACGGGCGCCGCGCCGAATCAGCAGGCGATTCCCGCCGTCGAATATCTGATGGGACCGGAAGGCGGCAGCGCCAAGCGCTTCTTCCTGCTCGGCACCGACTACGTGTACCCGCGCACGACCAACAAGATCCTGCGCGCGTTCCTTCACTCCAAGGGCGTGAAAGATGCAGACATTCAGGAGGTCTACACACCGTTCGGACATAGCGACTATCAAACCATCGTCGCGAACATCAAGACCTTTGCCCAAGGGGGAAAGACGACTGTCATCTCTACGATCAACGGCGATTCGAACGTACCGTTCTACAAGGAACTCGGCAACCAGGGCCTGAAAGCGACGGACGTGCCTGTCGTCGCGTTCTCGGTCGGCGAAGAGGAACTGCGCGGCATCGACACGAAACCGCTCGTCGGCCATCTTGCCGCATGGAACTACTTCATGTCGGTGAAGAACCCGAACAACTCGAAGTTCGAGAAGGAATTCTTTGCGTACGCAAAGGCGCAGAACCTTCCGGGCGGCGACAAGCGCGTCACCAACGATCCGATGGAAGCGACCTTCGTCGGCATCCACATGTGGAAGCAGGCCGTCGAAAAGGCGAAGAGCGCCGATGTCGACAAGGTCCGCACCGCGATGGTCGGTCAGACCTTCGCCGCGCCTTCCGGCTTCACGCTGACGATGGACGGCAACCATCATCTGCATAAGCCCGTGATGATCGGCGAAATTCGCGGCGACGGTCAATTCAACGTCGTCTGGAAGACGAAGACCGCCATACGCGCGCAGCCGTGGAGCCCGTATATCGCGGGCAACGAGGGCAAGCCGGATGTCGTCAGCTCGATTCCCGCGTTCCTGCGCCGTCAGCGTGTGCGTGTCGCGTAACGCGTGACGTCGATGCAGCGAGGCCGCGCGTTTCATGCGATGCGCGCGGCCTTTCGAGTTCTAACGGAAAGGCCCACATGACCGGCTCCCTCAAGCGCGCGCTCTTTGCGCTCATCCTCGCGATGACGTCGCTCGCGGCCCACGCGCTCACCAACGACGATCTCGCCCCGCTCGCCGGCGACGACTTCGAAGCCAAGACCGCCGCCATCGACAAGCTGATTGCCAATGCCGATGCGCCTTCCATCGCCGTGCTCGGCGCGCTGTCCGATGGCTCGCTCGTCGCGACCGATAACGGTCACGTCTACATTCAGACCGATGACGGCACGAAGGACGCGATCACCGGCAAGACCGCCGAAGCGCCCGATGCGCAGCCGATCACGCTGAACAATCTGCTGCGCACGAAGGTCGCGGGCGCGTTGTCGGGGCTGCAGCTCGCATCGCCCGATATGGCCAAACGCCGCGACGCCATCGCTGCGTTGCTGAAGAACCCGGACGCATCGATGAAGCCGATGATCGACCGCGCCCGCGCCATCGAAAAGGATTCCGAACTAAAGAAGCGCCTCGACACGCTCTGGGCGATGACCGCGCTGCACGATCCCGACGTGAACAGGCGTCTCGAAGCCGCGCAACTCGTCGCGGCGCGCCATGACCTCGACATGTACGAACTGCTGCGCCCGATCGTCGCGAAGAAGGCCGACGGCACGTTCAACGAACCCGACGAACGCGTACGCAACGCGGCTCAGGAAGGCATCTACGCACTCGATTCGATTCAGCGCCGCAGCGAAATCTTCGGCACGATCTTCGCGGGCCTCTCGCTCGGCAGCGTGCTGCTGCTCGCGGCGCTCGGGCTTGCGATCACATATGGGCTGATCGGCGTCATCAACATGGCGCACGGCGAGTTCCTGATGATCGGCGCCTATGCGACCTATGTCGTGCAGAACCTCGTGCAGCATTACGCGCCCGCCGCGTTCAACTGGTATCCGCTCTTCGCGGTGCCTGCGTCGTTCATCGCCGCGGGGCTCGTCGGCATCGTGCTCGAAAGGCTCGTGCTGAAGCATCTCTACGGACGTCCGCTCGAAACGCTGCTGACGACCTTCGGCATCAGCCTGATCCTGATTCAGGCGACGCGCACGCTCTTCGGCGCGCAGAACGTGCAGGTGACGAATCCCTCGTGGATGAGCGGCGGCGTCACCGTGATGCAGAACCTCATCCTCCCGTACAACCGTCTGACGATCCTCGCGTTCTCGCTCGCCGTCGTCGCGATCGCGTGGGGCGTGCTCACGAAGACGCGCCTCGGCCTCTTCGTGCGCGCGGTGACGCAGAACCGCCGCATGGCCGCGTGCGTCGGCGTCAAGACAGCGCGTGTCGATTCGTACGCGTTCGCGTTCGGTGCGGGCATCGCGGGACTCGGCGGCTGCGCGCTCTCGCAGATCGGCAACGTCGGGCCCGATCTCGGCCAGAGCTACATCATCGATTCGTTCATGGCGGTGGTGCTCGGCGGCGTCGGCCAGCTCGCGGGCACGGTGATCGGCGGCTTCGGGCTCGGGCTCGTCAGCAAGGCGGTCGAGCCGTTCTGGGGCGCGGTGCTCGCGAAGATCGCGGTGCTCGTGCTCATCGTGTTGTTCATCCAGAAGCGTCCGCAGGGCATGTTCGCCCTCAAGGGCCGCAGCGCGGAGGCTTGAGACATGACCGCCTCGACCAATGTCGGCACGAACCTCGACGTCACGCCGCAACCCGATCCGGGCGCGGCGCGCGCGGGCTTCGCGCTCGGCCTGCCGCCGCGCGCCGCGCTCTTGCCGAAGAAAGGCTGGCTCGCGTTGATCGCGCTCATCATCGCGATGGTGATCTTCGTGCCCGTCAGCGCGCTCGTGCTGCCGGAAACGAGCACGTTCCATCTCTCGGCTTATGCGATGACGCTCGTCGGTAAGCTCATGTGCTACGCAATCGGCGCGCTCGCGCTCGACCTCGTATGGGGCTATTGCGGCATTCTGAGCTTGGGCCATGCGCTTTTCTTCGCGCTCGGCGGCTACGCGATGGGCATGTACCTGATGCGCTCGATCGGCCGCGAGGGGACGTATCAAAGCGATCTTCCCGACTTCATGGTGTTTCTCGACTGGCACAAGCTGCCGTGGTACTGGGAGGGCACGGAACATCTCTGGTATGCGCTGTTGCTCGTCGTCCTCGTGCCTGGCGTGCTTGCGTGGGTGTTCGGCTTCTTCACGTTCCGCTCGCGCGTGAAGGGCGTGTATCTGTCGATCATCACGCAGGCGATGACCTTCGCCGCGATGCTGCTTTTCTATCGCAACGAAATGGGCTTCGGCGGCAACAACGGCTTCACCGACTTCAAGCGCATCGCGGGCTTTCCAATCACGCATCCGGGCACGCGCACCGCCCTCTTTCTCATCACGTTCGCGGTGCTCGTGCTCGCGTTTCTCGCGGCGAGATGGATCGTCACGTCGAAGCTCGGGCGAGTGGTCACCGGCGTGCGCGACGGCGAAGCGCGCCTGATGTTCCTCGGCTATAGCCCGCTCGCGTACAAGCTCTTCATCTGGACGGTGTCGGCGGTGTTGTGCGGCATCGCGGGCGCGTTGTATGTGCCGCAGGTCGGCATCATCAATCCGAGCGAGATGTCGCCCGCGAACTCGATCGAAATGGCGATCTGGGTCGCGGTCGGCGGACGCGGCACGCTGATCGGACCGATCGTCGGCGCGTTCGCCGTCAACGGCGCGAAGAGCTTTTTCACCGCCTATTTCGCGGAGTATTGGCTGTTTTTCCTCGGCCTCATCTTCACGCTCGTGCCCTTGCTTCTGCCGAACGGCATCATGGGACTGATCGATCTCGCGCGCCGCAAGAAGGCGCATGGAGACGCTGCCGAATGACTGCACATAACGCATTGATCGTGGATTTGCCGCCGATTCCGGAGACGAGCCACAAGAACATCAACGTGTCGTCGGGCCTGGGGCATGTGCTCGCGCCCGGCGAGATCGATGTATCGCACGGCACGATCCTCTATCTCGAGGACGTCACCGTGAGCTTCGACGGCTTTCGCGCGCTGAACAAGCTGACGTTGTCGATCGATGTGGGCGAGTTGCGCTGCGTGATCGGCCCGAACGGCGCGGGCAAGACGACGATGATGGATGTCATCACCGGCAAGACACGTCCCGACGACGGCAAGGTTTTTCTCGGGCAGACGTTCGATCTCACGCGCATGTCGGAGCCGGTGATTGCGCGCACGGGCATCGGGCGCAAGTTTCAGAAGCCGACTGTGTTCGAGAATCATCCGGTGTGGGAGAACCTCGAACTCGCGATGAAGACGGACAAGCGCTGGTTCGCATCGTTGAGGGCGCGGCTGGATGGTGCCGCGCAGGCTCGCATCGAAGAGACGCTCGAGCTGATTCGCCTTCAGCATCAGGCGACGCGGCTTGCGGGCGAGTTGTCGCATGGGCAGAAGCAGCGGCTCGAAATCGGCATGTTGTTGATGCAGCAGCCTGCTCTCTTGCTGCTCGATGAGCCTGCGGCCGGCATGACCGATCATGAAACGATGGAACTCGCGGAGTTGCTCAACAAGCTGCGTGGGTCGTGTTCGATGATGGTCGTCGAGCATGATATGGAGTTTGTTGCTGCGCTTTCGGGGGATAGCGGGAAGGTTACTGTTATGGCTGAGGGGAGTGTTCTTGCCGAAGGCACGCTCGATGACGTCAAACGGGACGAGGCCGTTATTGAGTCTTATCTTGGGCGTTAGTGTTTTATGTCGGCGTGGGTCGTCGTGGAAGCCTGTTTTCTTAGTGGTCGATTAGCGTTGCCCCTGTGCGGGGCAGTGCTAATAGACCGACGCGATCACAGGACTCCACGCAAGCGTAAGCAAACAAGCGCAGACCAAGAGACAAAGCAAATGCTAGAAGTCGAAAACCTGAACCAATACTATGGCGGCAGCCACATCCTCCGCGATGTGAAACTCACCGTCCCCGATGGAAAACTCACCGTCCTGCTGGGCCGCAACGGCGTGGGCAAAACGACGCTCCTTCGCTGCCTGATGGGTGTCGTCCCGACAAAAAGCGGCACCATCGCCTGGCGCGGCAACAAGCTCTCCTCGATGCCCACCCACGCGCGCGTCGCAAACGGCCTCGCCTACGTGCCGCAAGGCCGCGACATCTTCGGCCGTCTCACCGTCGAAGAAAACCTGCTCGTCGGCGCAGCGAGCCGCAAAGCGCCATCGAAGATTCCCGATCACATCTACGCGCTGTTCCCCGTCCTCAAAGACATGAAGAACCGCCGAGGCGGCGATCTCTCCGGCGGTCAACAACAGCAACTCGCAATCGGCCGCGCGCTGATGAGCGAGCCGCAACTGCTCATCCTCGACGAGCCGACCGAAGGCATTCAGCCATCGATCATCCGCGATATCGGCCGAACGCTTCGGCAACTCGTCGACGAAATGGGCATGACGGTCCTGCTCGTCGAGCAGTATTACGACTTCGCGCGCGAACTCGCCGATCGATACTGGGTCATGAGCCGCGGCGAAATCGTCGCGGGCGGCGCGGGCTCGGAAATGGACGCGCATGGAGTGCGCGAGCTGATCGCCGTATGATCGAGGCTCCGCTCTAGAAAAACGCATCGCTCATGCACCACGAATCGCACGCAACACTCGCCGATCCGAACATCTGGCGCGGCTCGCTCGAACTCGGCTACGCGCGTCAGCACGGCCGCACCGTCTGCGTTCATCGCAAGCACGAAGGCCCATTGCGGCTGCAACGGCCGCTCTATCCCGAAGGCGATATCTGTCATTCGGTGATCGTGCACCCGCCCGGCGGCGTCGCGGGCGGCGATCGTCTTTCCATCGACGTTCGTCTGCACCAAGACACGCACGCCGTCATCACGACGCCCGGCGCGACCAAGTGGTACAAGGCCAACGGCAAGCTCGCGACGCAGCGCATCGATATCGATCTCGCCGCGCACGCCAGGCTCGACTGGCTTCCGCAAAACAACATCGTGTTCGAATCGTCGAACGTCGAACTCGAATTCAACCTGACACTCGATGAAGGCGCGAGCGCGATCGGCTGGGACGCAATGCTGCTCGGGCGCGCCGCCGCCGGCGAAAAGTGGACGCAAGGGCAAATCAAGGCGACATCGCGTATCGCGCATCGCAATGGTTCGACGCTCTGGTTCGAACGCACGCTGCTCGATGCGCGCGATCCGCTGCGCGACTCCGCTCAAGGTCTCGCGGGCTTCCCCGCTTACGGCACGCTCTGGGCGATCGGCCCCGCATGCGACGATGCCCTCGCCGAGACCCTCGCCGCACATCTTCCCTTCGACGATGAGCTCCGCGCGGGCGCATCGTGCGTCGCGCCGGGCGTGCTGATCGTGCGCGCGATCAGCCGCTCCATGGAACCGCTGCAAAACGCACTCACCGATTGCTGGTCGCGTCTTCGTCCGCTCGTGCATGGCGTCGATGCGCGACCTCTGCGTTTGTGGACTACCTAGTACGCACCAACGAAGCGCACGCGTCTGCACATCCGTTGTGCGCGGCGATATATGCGTAACCGGCAAACGCTGACAGCATAAGAAATAGGCATCGATGGCACGACTCTCGCTTTAAGCCTTCGCTCGAGAGCCGCGCATTCCAACGCGGCCGTTCAAGACCGAAGGATCATCGATGCTCACGACTTTTTCCCGCACGCGGCGCACCGCACTCGTCGCGCTGCTGCTTTCCCTCGCGCCTCTCGCCGCGCATGCCGACGCGCTCGACACCATCGCGAAGAACGGCACGCTGCGCGTCGCCGTGCCCGAAGACTATCCGCCCTTCGGCTCGGTCGGCGCCGACATGAAACCGCAAGGCTACGACGTCGACATGGCCGCGCTGCTCGCCAAGTCGATGAACGTGAAGCTCGAACTCGTGCCCGTCAACAGCGCGAACCGCATCCCGTATCTGACGACCAACAAGGTCGATCTCGTGATCTCGTCGCTCGGCAAGACGCCGGAACGCGAGAAGGTGCTCGACTTCTCGACGGCTTACGCGCCCTACTTCCAAGGCGTGTTCGGCCCCGCCGACATCAAGGTGACGAGCCCCGCCGATCTCACCGGCAAGACCGTCGGCGCCACGCGCGGCGCGCTCGAAGAGATCGCGCTCTCGCAGATGGCGCCCAACGCGACCATCAAGCGCTTCGAGGACAACAACGCGACCATCTCGGCCTTTCTCTCGGGACAGGTGCAACTGATCGCGGCGGGCAACATCGTCGCGGCGGCGATCCTGTCGAAGAATCCGCCGCGCCGGCCGGAAGCGAAGTTCATCATCAAGGATTCGCCGTGCTTCGTCGGCATGAACAAGAACGAGCCGCGCCTGATGTCGAAAGTGGACGACACCATCGCGCAGGCGAAGAAGGACGGCACGCTCAACACGATGTCGAAGAAGTGGTTCAACCAGCCGCTGCCCGCGACCCTTTGATCGGGAGCGCGGCATCGTATGGCCTATGAACTTCAATTCGCCGATCTCGCGCAGTACGCGGGCATGTTCGCGAGCGGCGCGGCGACCACGCTCGCGCTGACCGCCGTCTCGACGGCGCTCGGCGTGTCGGTCGGCGTGCTCGGCGCCGCCGCGCGCAACAGCCGGCATGCGTGGCTCGCGGCGATCGTCGGCGCCTATGTCGAAGCGGTCCGCAACACGCCGTTCATCGTGCAACTGTTCTTCGTATTCTTCGGCCTGCCCGCGCTCGGCATTCATCTCAGCGAATACGTCGCGGCCATTCTCGCGATGACGCTCAATCTCGGCGCGTACTCGATCGAGATCGTGCGCGCGGGCGTCGCCGCCGTGCCGAAGGGTCATCTCGAAGCGGCGGCATCGCTCGCGATGTCGCGTGGCGAGACGTTCCGTCATGTCGTGTTGCCGCAAGCGCTCGCCAAAGTGTTCCCCGCATTGACGAGCCAGATCGTCATCACGATGCTCGGCTCGGCGGTCGTCTCGCAGATATCGGTGCCCGATCTCACGTATGCCGCGAGCTATATCCAGTCGCGCAACTTCCGCGCGTTCGAGACGTGCTTCTTCATCACGGCCGCGTATCTCGTGATGGCGCTCGCTCTGCGCGCCGCATTGAACGCCATGGGCAAGCGCTTTCTGATGAATCACCGGAGCGCCGCGCGATGATCGAATTCACGCTCGCGCAGATCTTCGAGAACCTGCTGCTCGCGGCGCGCTGGACCGTCGTGCTGTCGATCGTGTCGTTCGTGCTGGGCGGCATCGTCGGCTTCGTGCTGCTCGTCATGCGCGTGTCGAAATCGCAAGTGCTGCGCATGCTCGTCAAAGGCTATATCCAGCTCTTTCAGGGCACGCCGCTTCTCATGCAGTTGTTCCTCGTGTTCTTCGGCCTGCCCTTGCTCGGCATCGACGTGTCGCCGTGGCTCGCGGCGAGCGTCGGTCTCACGCTCTTCACGAGCGCGTATCTCGCGGAGATCTGGCGCGGCGCGGTCGAAGCGGTGCCGAAGGGCCAGTGGGAAGCATCGTCGTCGCTCGCGATGAGTTACATGGAGCAGCTTCGTCATGTGATCCTGCCGCAAGCGACGCGCATCGCGGTCGGCCCGACGGTCGGCTTCGCGGTGCAGGCGGTGAAGGATACGGCGCTCGTATCGATCATCGGCTTCACGGAACTGACGAAGGCTGGCACGATGATTTCGAACGCAACTTTCCGGCCGTTTCTCGTGTATGGGCTCGTCGCCGTTATCTACTTCTTGCTTTGCTATCCGCTGACGCGCTATGCGCGCACGCTCGAAAGGAAATGGAATGCCGCTCGTTGAAACCCGCAATCTTCAGAAGCAGTTCGGCGCGAATCAGGTGCTGAAGGGCATCGACTTCGCCGTCGAGCGCGGACAAGTCGTGTCGATCATCGGGCGCAGCGGCTCGGGCAAGAGCACGTTGCTGCGCACGCTCAACGGTCTGGAGAGCATCGACGAAGGCTCGATCGAAATCGACGGCGAGCATATCGATGCGCGTCATGCCGACCTGCGCGCGCTGCGGCTGAAAGTCGGCATGGTGTTTCAGCAGTACAACCTCTTTCCGCATCTCACCGCGGGCGAAAACGTGATGCTCGCGCAGACCGTCGTCAGGAAGATCCACAGGGCGAAGGCGCGCGCGACGGCGCATACCGTGCTCGAACGCGTCGGTCTCGGCGACAAGTTCGATGCTTTTCCCGATCAGCTTTCGGGCGGTCAGCAGCAACGCGTCGCGATCGCGCGCGCACTTGCGATGAAGCCGACCGTGCTGCTCTGCGATGAGATCACATCGGCGCTCGATCCCGAACTCGTCGGCGAAGTGCTAGCGGTCGTCGAAGACCTCGCGCGCGACGGCATGACGCTCATCATGGTCACGCACGAAATGCGCTTCGCGCGCAAGGTGAGCGACAAGGTCGTGTTCATGCATCAGGGGCGCGTGTGGGAATCGGGCGCGCCGGACGCCATCTTCGAGCGGCCGTCGACCGTGGAGTTGCAGCGCTTCATCCAGTAAGCCGAAAGCCTACCGAAAGCCCCTTAAAAGCGCATGAGACGCGGCATTCCGGTGCTAGCATTGCAAAGCCCGAAACACTTTTCTCCATAGAAGAAGCCCATGAAACTCACGCCCAGAGAAAAGGACAAGCTGCTGATCTTCACAGCGGCCCTGCTCGCCGAGCGTCGCCGCGCGCGCGGCCTCAAGCTCAATCATCCGGAAGCGGTCGCGTTCATATCGGCGGCATTGATGGAAGCGGCGCGCGACGGCAAGACCGTCGCCGAAGTCATGCACTACGGCAGCACGCTGCTCACGCGCGACGACGTGATGGAAGGCGTGCCCGAGATGATTCCCGACATCCAGATCGAAGCGACCTTCCCCGACGGCACCAAGCTCGTCACCGTTCATCATCCGATTCCCTGACACCATGATCCCCGGCGAATATTTCATCGACGATGGCGAGCACGAGCTCAATGCGGGCCGCGAGACGGTTACGGTCGTCGTCGCGAATCATGGCGACCGGCCGGTGCAGGTCGGCTCGCACTTCCACTTCTACGAAGTCAACGCGGCGCTCAAATTCGAGCGCGAGAAGGCGCGCGGCTTCCGATTGAACATCGCGGCGGGCACGGCAGTCCGCTTCGAACCCGGTCAGGAACGCACCGTCGAACTCGTCGCGCTGGCCGGCGATCGCCATGTGTACGGCTTCAACGCGCTCGTCATGGGCCCGCTCTAAAAAAGGACAGATATGACGCTACGCATCGGCCGCCGCGCTTATGCGGAAATGTTCGGCCCGACCACCGGCGACCGCGTGCGCCTCGCCGACACCGATCTCATCATCGAAGTGGAACGCGACTTCACGACCTACGGCGAAGAAGTGAAGTTCGGCGGCGGCAAGGTGATTCGCGACGGCATGGGCCAGTCGCAGCGCCCCGCCGCCGACGTCGTCGATACCGTCGTGACCAATGCGCTGATCCTCGATCACTGGGGCATCGTGAAGGCCGATATCGGCATCAAGGGTGGACGCATCTTCGCCATCGGCAAGGCGGGCAATCCGGACATTCAGCCGAACGTGAACATCGCGATCGGCGCGGCGACGGAAGTGATCGCGGGCGAAGGCATGATCGTGACGGCGGGCGGCGTCGATACGCACATTCACTTCATCAGCCCGCAACAGATCGACGAAGCGCTCGCGAGCGGCGTCACGACGATGCTCGGCGGCGGCACCGGCCCCGCGACCGGCACCAACGCGACAACCTGCACGCCGGGCCCGTGGCACATGGAGCGCATGCTGCAGGCCGCCGACGGCTGGCCCGTCAATCTCGGCTTTCTCGGCAAGGGGAACGCGAGCCTGCCGGAGCCGCTGATCGAGCAGGTGAAAGCGGGCGCGATCGGCCTGAAGCTGCACGAGGATTGGGGCACGACGCCCGCCGCGATCGACAATTGCTTGAGCGTCGCCGACGACACCGACACGCAAGTCGCCATCCACACCGACACGCTGAACGAAGCGGGCTTCGTCGAAACGACCATCGCCGCGTTCAAGGGCCGCACGATCCACACGTATCACACGGAAGGCGCGGGCGGCGGCCATGCGCCGGACATCATCAAGGTCGCGGGCGAATCGAACGTGCTGCCCTCTTCCACGAATCCGACGCGCCCCTACACCGTCAACACGCTCGATGAGCATCTCGACATGCTGATGGTGTGCCATCACCTCGATCCGTCTATCGCGGAAGACATCGCGTTCGCGGAATCGCGGATTCGTCGCGAGACCATCGCGGCCGAGGACATCCTTCACGATCTCGGCGCGCTGTCGATGCTTTCTTCGGATTCCCAAGCAATGGGCCGCGTCGGTGAAGTCATCATTCGCACATGGCAGACCGCGCACAAGATGAAGGTGCAGCGCGGCGCGTTGCCCGAAGACAGCGCGCGTAATGATAATTTCCGCGCGAAGCGCTATGTCGCGAAGTACACGATCAATCCGGCAATCACGCACGGCATCGCGCATGAAGTCGGCTCGATCGAGCCGGGCAAGTGGGCCGATCTGGTGTTCTGGGAACCCGCGTTCTTCGGCGTGAAGCCCGCGATGATCGTCAAGGGCGGCATGATCGCGGTCGCGCAGATGGGCGACCCGAACGCGTCCATTCCGACGCCGCAGCCGGTGCATTATCGCGAGATGTTCGCGACGCGCGGCGGCGCGCTTGGCAAGACGTCGCTGACATTCGTATCGCAGATGGCGATGGAGGCGCGCATCGCGGATCGTTATGGCTTGCAAAAGCAGATCGTCGCGGTCAGGAACTGCCGCAATGTGACGAAGGCCAACATGATTCACAATGCATGGCAGCCGTCCATCAGCGTCGATCCGCAGACCTATCAGGTGATCGCCGACGGACAATTGCTCACATGCGATCCCGCCACCGTTCTGCCGATGGCGCAGCGTTACTTCTTGTTCTGATATGCGTACCATCGACAAACGTCTGACCGCGAAGCTTGCCGACGTCCTCAAAAAACGCGCGCCCACGCTGACTCTTCCCTTCGATGCGCGCTGCAAGAGCCGCCTCGCCGCCACGCTCGACAACGGCGAGGAAGTCGCCCTCGTCATGCCGCGCGGCACCGTGCTCGCGGATGGCGACATGCTCGTCGCCGACGACGGCGGCTTCGTGCGCGTCGTCGCGGCGGCGGAGGACGTGCTCATCGTGCGTGCGCCGAGCGTGCGTCTCTTGACGCGTGCGGCCTATCACCTCGGCAACCGGCATACGCCGGTCGAAGTCGGCGCGGAGTATCTGAAGCTCGAAGCCGATCCCGTGCTCGAAGACATGCTGAAGCGCTTAGGCGTGCTCGTCGCGCACGAATCGCAGCCGTTCCAGCCCGAAACGGGCGCGTACGGCGGCGGACACAAGCACGGCCACGACGAGACGTTCAGCGAAGACTACGCGCTCGCGCAGAAGGTATTCGACGAGCATCACGGGCACGATCACGATCATTCGTCGTGCGGCCACGATCATGGTCACGATCACGGTCATCATCACCACGGCCATGCGCATCGCTGAGCTCACCGCGCTGTTGCATCTCGCGTCGCCGGCATTGCCGATCGGCGCGTTCAGCTATTCGCAAGGGCTCGAAGCGGCGATCGAGCACGGCCTGATCCACGACGGCGACAGCGCGCGCGACTGGATCGCGAGCGGCCTTTCCAGCGTGCTCGCGCGCGGCGAATTGCCGATGCTCGCGCATCAGATCGAACACTGGCGTTCGCACGACGAAGCCGCGCTGAGCGCCGCGAACGATGAATACATCGCGAGCCGCGAATCGGCGGAACTGCGACGCGAAACGGAGCAGATGGGCTGGTCGCTCGCGCAGTTGTGCGTGTCGCTCGAATGGGGCGACGAAGCACGCCGCGCGACGCTCGCCGCGATCAAGCCGATCGCGCAGCCGACCGCCTTCGCCTTCGCCGCGTTCGCGCACGATGCGGCACCCGACGCCGCGCTCGCGGGCTACGCATTCAGCTGGGTCGAGAATCAGGCGGCCGCCGCGCTCAAGGCCGTGCCGCTCGGCCAGCTCGCGGGACAGCGCATCATCGTCGCGTTGCGCGAGCCGATCGATGCCGCCGTGCGCCGCGCGCTCGATACAGCGCCTCAACACATCAACACCTTCGCGCCGCAGCTCGGCGTTTTGTCCGCGCGGCACGAATCGCAATATTCGCGGCTTTTCCGCTCCTGAACCGACACTCCATGAACGCTCCCGCTTACTCTTCCGCCGCTCGCCGAACCAAGAAACTGCCGCCGTTGCGTGTCGGTGTCGGCGGGCCGGTCGGCTCCGGCAAGACCACGCTGCTCGAAATGCTCTGCAAGGCGATGCGCGAGAAATACGATCTCGTCGCCATCACCAACGATATCTACACGAAGGAAGATCAGCGCCTGCTGACCGTCGCGGGCGCGCTGCCGGCCGAGCGCATCATGGGCGTCGAGACGGGCGGCTGCCCGCATACGGCAATCCGCGAAGATGCGTCGATCAATCTCGAAGCCGTCGATCGCATGGTGTCGAAGTTTCCGGATGCGGATATCGTGTTCATCGAATCGGGCGGCGATAACCTCGCGGCGACTTTCAGCCCCGAACTCTCCGATCTGACTATCTACGTGATCGATGTCGCGGGCGGCGAGAAGATTCCGCGCAAAGGCGGGCCTGGCATCACGAAGTCGGATCTGCTCGTCATCAACAAGACCGATCTAGCGCCTCACGTCGGCGCGAATCTCGACATCATGGCGAGCGACGCGAAGAAGATGCGCGGCGAGCGGCCCTTCGTGATGTGCAATCTGAAGGCGCTCGATGGGCTCGACGAAGTCATCCGCTTCATCGAGAAGAAGGGTTTGCTGCTGGCTTGACGCGGAAAATCGCGTGACGACAACGCGTTACGGCAGCGCGATCGAATTCGATATCGAGACCGCGTTCTCGCCGACCTGCACGAAGTCGCGCTTCATCGCGACTTGCCATTGCAGGAAGTTGCGGCTGTTCGATTCGCCGGGAAGCATCCAGTCGTGCAGCTCGATGATGATGACCGGAAACATGTTCAGCGCATCGCAATGGCGCGAGAACAGGTCGGCCTCCGCGCCTTCGATGTCGATCTTCAGGATGAACGGCGTCGTGCCGGACGGCATCACGTCTTCGAGCGTGAGCGCATCGACGGCATAGCCTTTCTCGGTGGGCTGCTCCGCGGTGCGAAACGCCCACTCGCCGCCGCCCGGATCGTTCAGATAAAGCGTGCCGCGCTTGGCCGCGATCGCGGCGTTGAGCGGTTTGATCGACGGAAACGCCTGTGCATTCTTGTTGAGCAGCGCGAAATTCGATATGTCCGGCTCGATGGCGACGATCTTGGCTTTCGGATAAGTGAGCGCGTGCCACACTGCGGCGGCGCCGATATTGGCGCCCGCATCGACGATCAGCGGATTTTCGCAAGCCTCATAGAACGCGGCGATTTCCTTCGCGCGCATGAGATGATCCGTCGCGTATTCGCGAAGAATGAAGATCTGCCGACAAACCGAGCGATCCGCCGGACAAGGCCGGTATTCGAAGCGCCGATTGCCGGGAAGAATCAGGCCATGCGCGCCGTAACGGACGGTGCCCCATGCATCGGTCGGTCCTGGGGATGGCCGCAGCAGGCGCAACAGTCTTGGCGGCAACATGTCCTTGACGACGGACTTGATGAGATCTTGCATGCGCGTCCTCGAAGAAAATTGGAAGCACGTTCGCAGGCCCCCGGCCGCTTGTTATGCGTTCGAAAGGATCGGCTCGAGGAAGTTCATTATCCTCCGAACTTACTTCGCAAGATTCATCTGAGGAAAAGCGCAGTTGGCGGCAGGAAACAGCGAGATCGCGTCGGATCACTTCGCCGCGTCGCTGTCCTCTTCAAGCAGCGCGCTCAGCACGCTCACGGTACGCTCCGTCGCGCCGCGATGCCGCGCCGCGAACGCCGAAGCCGCCGCGCTCATCGCGAGACGCCGCGCCTTGTCGCCGAAAATCTCGCGCAGACCGCGCGCGAGCTCCTGCGGATCCTGCACGCGCAGCGCCGCGCCCGCCGCGATCGCATCGTTGGTCGCCTGCGTGAAGTTGAACGTGTGCGGGCCGATCAGCACCGGCACACCTGCCGCGCACGCTTCGATCAGATTCTGCCCGCCGAGCGGCAACAGACTTCCGCCGATGAACGCCAGATCCGCGGCCGCATAATACGCGCCGAGCTCGCCCATCGAATCGCCGAGCAAGACCTGCACGCTCGCCGGCAACGGCTCGGGCACGTCCGCGCCCGAGCCCGCCGCGACGGGCTTCGGCGCCCACACCGACCGGCGCGCGCTCGTCAGCCCGAGACTCGCGATCAGCGCGGACACTTCGTCGAAACGCTGCGGATGACGCGGCACGAGAATCAGCAACGCATCGGGCACGTTGAGGGCCGAGAATGCGCGCAGCACGAGCGTTTCCTCGCCCTCGCGCGTGCTCGCCGCGACCCACACGGGCCGCTCGCCGATCGCCGCGCGCCACGCGTGACCGCGCGCGACCAGTTCGGGCGGCGCGGTCATGTCGAACTTCAGATTGCCGAGCACGGCGACATTGCGCGCGCCGAGCGCGGTGAGCCGCTCGGCATCGGACGGCGTCTGCGCGAGCACACGCGAAAAGCCGCCGAACACCTCGCGCACCGCGCGCCCGAACTTCGCCGCGCGCCGGTACGAACGTTCCGACATGCGCGCGTTCGTCAAGACGAGCGGCACGTCGGCGCGTTTGCATTCGTCGATGAGCGTCGGCCAGACTTCCGTTTCCATCACGATGCCGAGCGACGGCCGCCACGCGCGCAGAAAGCGTCGCACGAGAATGGGCAGATCGTAGGGAAGATAGCTGCGCAACACGCGGTCGCCGAAAAGCTCGACGCCGGTCGCGCGGCCGCTCGGCGTCATGTGCGTGAGCAGCACGCGCGCTTCGGGATGCGCTTTCATCAGCGCGTCGATGAGCGGCTGCGCCGCGCGCGTCTCGCCGACGGACACCGCGTGCACCCAGATGAGCGGCGCGAGATCGTCGGCGCGGCGCGGCGCGATGTGGCCGAAACGCTCGCCGATATGCTCGCGATAACCGCGCTCCTTTCGCGAACGGATGTAGAGCCGCAGCACCGCGAGCGGCGCGACGATCCACCAGAGCGCGCGATAGACGAGCCGGAGCACGGAAGCCGATGCGCCCGGCGTAGCGGCGGACGAGGCGGCGCCGCTCAAACGAGCGCCCGGCCCTTCAGGCGTTCGAGAATGCCGAGCGGCGCGTGATCGGGGCGCGCCATCGCCTTGACGGGCAGGAAGAAGGTCTGCTCCATCATGAACTGGCCGGACATCACCGCATGCGAGGTGTGATCGGAGAAGCAGACCCACACCGAGCCGGGCGGAAACGGCATCGTCTCCTGCGGCGAATTTTTCTGATAGTCGAGATCGGCTTTCATCGCATCATGCAGATGCAGCATGAGATGGTCGTACTCGCTGCGCGGCGACTTCGTGATGTGCAGCAGATTCATCAGCCACGCCGAGCCGGGCGCCTGCGCCTTGATGCCGGGCAGGAAACGCTTCGCCATGTCCTCGAACGGCTCGCCGACGCGCCACACGCGCGGCGCGCCTTTCGGATTGATGTTCGTGAACACGCGCAAGATGCGCTCGCCGTGCGTTGGCCGCGACGGGAAGGCATCGACGTGAAGACGGGCATCGTCCTTTCGCCAGGATGTTTCGCGCGTCTCGACCTGACGCAGCCTGAGGCTCGTGGGCGCGACGCGCAGCTTTCCGTCGTATTCGGGAAAGAGCCCGTCGACGAGCGAACGCGCATGATCCTGATAGCGCTTGATGAGCGAGCGCACCGCCGACTGCATCACGCTGTCGCCGAGCACGCCGTTCAACGCGCCGCCGTTGGGCGCGAGGCTGATGTTCTTGCGCTTCGGATCCGCGATGCCCGGATCGAGCAGCGAAAGCTCGCCGCCTTCGATCGGAAAGCGCAGGTTGGGGAAATACAGCACTTTGCCGTTTTCGACGCCGGCGAGCAGCGTCTCGCGCGGCACGGACAGGTTCTTGCCTTGCCAATCGCCCGAGGCGACTTCGATGATTTGAGATTCCGTCATGTGTCTACGACCTTGAGTTGCCCGCACACAGCGCAGCGCGGTGAAAACTACAGCAGGCCGAAGCCCGCGAGCGCGGTCTTCACTTCGGAAAGCGTCGGATGCCGGCTCGCGTCGCCGAGATTGACGACGTTCGGCGACCAATAGCCGCCGGTGCGCCATGCGGTCGAGAAATTGTACAACTCGACGGTCGGGCGCTTCAGCGCCGCGGCGATATGCACCAAACCGGTATCGACGCCGACGGTCGCCGCGGCACCGTCGATCAGCCCGACGACCGCGGGCAGCGACATCTTCGGCGGCACGATCGCGGCCGCGCCGAATTCCTTCGCGAGCTTTTCGCTCGTTGCGCGTTCGGCCTCGCTGCCCCACGGCAGCACGATCGACGCGCCGCGCGTCACGAGCGCTTGGCCCAGTTCGATCCACGCGGCTTCGGGCCATTGCTTGTCGGCGCGCGAGGTGGCGTGCACGAACACGACGTAAGGCACGGGAAGATTCAGCCCGAGCGCGGAGACGGCAAGCGTCGCGCGTCGCGTGTCGAGGCCGAAGTCGATGTCGTCGGTCGTTTGCGGCTTCGGCAGGTCGAGCGCCGCCGCCACGAGTTGCCGCGTGCGCTCGACGACGTGCGTGCGCGGTTCGATCGGCACGCGCCGGTCGTAGAAAAAGCGCACCGGCCATTCGTAGCCCGCGCCGTCGGTGCGATTGCCGAGGCCGACGAGCGGCCCGCGCGCCCAGCTCGCGACCCACGCGGTCTTGATGAGACCCTGGCAGTCGATGACGAGATCGTATTTTTCGGCGGCGAGCTCGCGCTTGAACTTGCCGATCTCGCGCCAGTTCGCCGGCGACGTGAACGCCTTGCGCCAGCGCCTGAGCGAAAACGGAATCGCGCGGCGCACGCCGTGTACGAGTTCGACGAGACTCGCGAAACTTTCCTCGACGAGCCAGTCGATTTGCGCATCGGGATAGCGGCGGCGGATGTCGGCGATGGCCGGCATGTTGTGGACGACGTCGCCAAGCGACGACACGCGGACGATCAGGATCTTTTGCACGCTGAGATGGAGAAGCGCGGACGGCGCGGCGCGGTGAGCAGGAAAACGGGGATTTTAGCGCGGCGCGTTCATCGGATAAGCAAAAAAAGCGGCGCAATCGATTCGATTGCGCCGCTTTTCACCGGGCATCGAGTGACGCCCGCAATACTTAAAACGGCAACTGCGCGTCCGGCTTCTCCGCCAGAATCACCCGACGAAAATCTTCCTGAATGCGCTTAAGCGCCGCGTCGTTGTCCGCTTCGAAACGCATCACGACGACCGGCGTCGTATTCGACGAACGCGCCAGCCCGAACCCATCCGGGTACTCGACACGCAAACCGTCGATCGTCAGCACGTCGTCCGCGCCAGTGAACTTCGCCGATTTCTGCAGACGCGCGATCAGCTCGAAATTCTCGCCCTCCTGCAACTTCAATTGCAGTTCAGGCGTGGAAAGCGAATTCGGCAGATCGTTGAGCAGCTTGCTCGGATCGGCCACGCGCGACAGGATTTCGAGCATACGCGCGCCGGTGTACAAACCGTCGTCGAAGCCGTACCAGCGATCCTTGAAGAACACGTGGCCGCTCATTTCGCCCGCGAGCGGCGCGCCCGTTTCACGCAGCTTCGCCTTCACAAGCGAATGGCCGGTCTTCCACATGACCGGCTCGCCGCCCTGCTCGCGCACCCACTTCGCGAGATTGCGCGTGCACTTCACGTCGTAAATGATCTGGCCGCCCTTGTTGCGCGACAGCACTTCCTGCGCGAACAGCATCAACTGGCGATCCGGATAGATGACCTGCCCGTCCTTCGTAACGACGCCGAGACGGTCGCCATCGCCATCGAACGCAAAGCCGACTTCCGCGTCCGTTTCCTTGAGCGCCTTGATGACGTCCTGCAGATTCTCCGGATGCGCCGGATCCGGATGATGATTCGGGAAGTTGCCGTCGATCTCCGTGAAGAGTTCGACCAGCTCGCAGCCGAGCGCCTTGAAAAGACGCGGCGCGAGACCGCCCGCGACGCCGTTGCCCGTATCGACGACGATCTTCATCGCGCGCACCGGCTTCACGTCCGACACGATGCGGTCGAGATACATTTGCGACACGTCGAATTCGGTGTACGTGCCTTCGCCCGTCGTGAAGTCGTTATCGACGATGCGCTTGTACAAGCCTTGGATCTGATCGCCGTAGATGGCCGCGCCGCGCAGCACCATCTTGAAGCCGTTGTAGTCGGGCGGATTGTGGCTGCCCGTCACGACGATGCACGAATCGACGCGACGCTCGCCCGAAGGCAACGGCAGCGGCACGCTCGCCGCGAAGTAGCCGACCGGAGTCGGCACCATGCCGATATCGACGACATCGACGCCCGCCGCGCGCAGGCCATCCGAGAGTGCGCCGACCAGTTCGGGACCGGAGAGACGACCGTCGCGCGCGACCACGACCGAATCGCCGCCCTGCTTTTTGATCTCGCTGCCGAACGACTGGCCGATGCTCTTAGCGACGTCCTTGTCGACCGTCTTGCCGACGATCCCGCGAATGTCGTAGGCCTTGAAGATGGATTGGGAAACTTGGCTCATGAGATGGCTACCTCCTCTCTATTAATTGATGGTTTCTCGGCGATGCAGCCATGAGGGCATGCAGGTCGTGACGGTTGGCGCGCCGCTGCAATGCACAGCGCGCGCGAACGACTGCCAGATGACGTATCGAATTCTGCCTATGCGTCTGGTAAACCAATACGAAAGAAACAATTCGAAGCAAATGGATGCAAAACCGGCGCAGCGGGCGGCCCACGGATCGCACTTATAATCGCTGTCTTTCGGCGCTCTGGTGGTTGCGCTCGCTCTGACGAAGCCGGTTGGAGCGTGCGCGTTCATTCTAATCCAATGCTCAAACGCTCTTTCGCCTCGATGCCTTCGAATGAGGCGCGTCTGCGTGCAAACACACAAAACTTGACCGATCGCTCGTTTGCGCGAGGCGGTCAGGCTTGGGTAGCACGCGCCGTGCCCGATTACGCCGAGCGCTTCACCGCATGAAGGCGCTCACGCGCTCCGGCAATCCGGACGTCGCCCGCGCGCTCGCCAACATCGTCTGGCTCGGGCTGGAGCGGCTCACGCAGATCGCGGTCGCCATCGTCATCTCCGGTTTGCTCGCGCGCTACCTCGGCCCGGACGACTTCGGCAAATGGCAATACGCGAACACGCTGCTGCTCGTCATCGCGCCGATCACGTGGGTGTGCGGCGCGGAGATTCTCGTGCCGACGATCGTCAACCGCAAGCCCGCCGATACCGGCGCCGTACTCGGCAGCGCGTTCGTGCTGCGCATGGGCGTGTCGGTCGTCGCACTCTGCGTAACGTGGATCTGGATCGCCGCCGGCGGCACCGACCCGATGGTCGGGCTGATGCTCGCCGGACTCGCCGTCACGATGCTCTTTCGCGAGCCGTTCATCGGCGTCGTCAATTCGTGGCTGCAAAGCCTCACCTACAGCAAGCCGCAGCTCATCGCGAGCATGGCGGCGGCCATCGTCAAGGCGGCGCTCGTCTTCGCGCTCGTGCGCATCGCGGCCGCGCCGTCGAGCTTCGGCTGGCTCTGGGCGCTCGAAGCCGCGGCGATCAGCGCCGCGCTCGTCGCGTACTACGTGCGCCGTCACGGCGGCACGCTCGGCTGGCGTTTCGACCGCGCACTGTTCAGACATTTCGCGAGCGCGGGCACGGTGTTCTGGCTCGGCCTCATCTGCATGTATCTGTTCCTGAAGCTCGACCGGCTGATGCTCGCGCATCGCGTGTCGTTCGCGGAACTCGGGCTTTACTCCGCCGCGCAGCAGTTGAACGAGAACTGGATCGCGCTCGCGCTGATGCTCTCGCAGACCATCGCGCCGGCGTTCGTGTATCGCGTGCAGGAAACCGCGCGCCTGAAGCGCAATCTCGTGCGCCTCTTCGCGATGACCGCCGCGCTGATGATCGCAGGCGCGGCCGTCCTCGATGCGCTCGCGGGCTTCATCATCGCGCGCGTGTTCGGACCGAATTACGCGGGCGCGGCGGACATCTTCCGCTGGGCCGTGTGGCTTTCGGTGCCCGCGGGCATCGAAGCGATCGGCAATCTCGTCGTGCTGAAATATCAGGCGAAGTATGTGCTGCTGTCGAAATGGCTTTTCGCGCTCGCGGTCGCGTTCGCGGTGAACTGGTTCGCGATACCGCGCATGGAAGGCTACGGCGCGCTGATCGGACTCGCGGCGGGTTATGTCGCGGCGGCATCGGTGAATTTCTACTACATCCGTTTTCGGCTGCGCGCATGAACGAACTCCACGATGTCGCCGTGCTGATGCCCGCGTTCAACGGCCAGGCCGATGTCGAACGCACGCTCGCGTCGTTTCGCGAAACGTCGATGGTGAACGTGCTCATCGTCGACGATGGCAGCACGCCGCCTATCGTCGCGCCCGTCATCGACGGCATGAACATCGACATTCTGCGCATGCCGAAAAACGGCGGCATCGAGCGCGCGCTCGAAGCGGGCATCGCGGCGCTGCACGCGCGAGGCGTCCGTTACGCGGCGCGCATCGACGCAGGCGATCTCGCGACGCCCGCTCGCCTCGCGAAGCAGCGCGCGTATATGGAGGCGCATCCGCGCGTCGCGGTGCTCGGCATGTGGACGCACGTCGTATCGACCGATGGCGCGCCGCTCTTCGATCTCACGCCGCCCGCCGATCCCGCCGCGATCCGCCGCATGATGCTCGCGCGCACATGCTTCACGCATCCGTCGCTGATGCTGCGCATCGACGCCGTGATCGAAGCGGGCAACTATCGCGCGCAGTATCGCGCCGCCGAGGATCTCGATCTGATCCTGCGTCTGCTACAACGGCACGACGGCGCGAATCTGCCGGAGTTCGGTCTCTTCTACGAACTGAACGAAAGCGGCATCAGCGCGACCAAACGGCGTGCGCAAATCATGTCGACACTGCGTCTGCAACTGCGCCATTTGCGCGTGACCAATCCGCTCGACTGGGCGGGCGTCGCGAAGAGCATCGCGCATCTCGTTTTGCCGTATCGCGCGTTGCGTGGATTGAAGGCGCGCTTGCTGAAGCGCGCATCCGCCGCGTGAACCTATTCCTGACTTCCGGATGACCAAAGAAAAGTCGAAGCTTCGTATCGCCCTCGTGTGCAACACGGCGTGGGCGATCTATACCTACCGGCAAGGCGTGCTGCGCATGCTGACCGCGCGCGGCGCGCAAGTCACGATCATCGCGCCGCGCGACCGCACCTTCGAGCCGCTCACCGAAATGGGCTGCCGCTGCGTCGAGTTGCCGGTCGCATCGAAAAGCACCGATCCGCGCGATGACCTCAGGACGCTCGCCGCGCTCTTTCGCGAATATCGTGCGACGCGTCCGCATATCGTGTTTCACTATACGATCAAGCCGAACATCTACGGCTCGCTTGCCGCGATGCTCGCGCGCGTGCCGTCGATCGCGGTGACGACGGGTCTCGGCTACGTCTTCATCCAGAAGAGCCGCACGGCGCAGGTCGCGAAGCGGCTGTACCGTTTCGCGTTCCGCTTTCCGCGCGAAGTGTGGTTCCTCAATCGCGACGATCACGAAGCCTTCCTGCACGAGAATCTGCTCGCGCATCCGGATCGCGCGCGGCGTCTGCATGGCGAAGGCGTCGATCTCGACGAATTCGCGTTCGAGCCGCTGCCCGCGCGCGAGGATTTCGTGTTCATCCTGATCGGCCGTCTGTTGTGGGATAAAGGCGTGGCGGAATATGTCGAAGCCGCACGCAGGATTCGCGCGAAGTTTCCGCACGCGCGTTTTCAGTTGCTCGGGCCGGTCGGCGTCGACAATCCGAGCGCGATCAGCCGCACCGACGTAGAAAAGTGGGAAGCGGAGCATATCGTCGAATATCTCGGCGAAGCGAACGACGTGCGGCCGCTCGTCGCCGCGGCGGATTGCGTCGTGCTGCCTTCGTATCGCGAAGGCGTGCCGCGCACGCTGATGGAGGCATCGGCGATGGGCCGCCCGATCGTCGCCACCGACGTTCCCGGCTGCCGCGAAGTGGTCGAGGACGGCGTGAACGGCCTGCTCTGCGAGGTCAAAAGCGCCGACAGCCTGACCGAAGCGCTCGAGCGCATGCTGACGCTCTCCGCCGACGAGCGCGCCGCCATGGCGCGGCGCGGCCGCGAAAAGGTCGCGAGCGAATTCGACGAAAAAAATGTCGTCGAACGCTACAAGGGCACAATACATGCCATTACCGGCATTTCACTTTGATTTCATGCAATCGGGAGAGCACAAGATGAATGGCAATCAGCCGACGAAGGGCACGATTCTCGTCACCGGCGGCGCGGGCTTCATCGGTTCGCATACGTGCGTCGAACTACTCGACGCGGACTATGGCGTCGTGGTCATCGACAATCTCGTCAACAGTCGCGCGGAGTCGTTGAAGCGCGTCGAGCGCATCACGGGCAAGAGCGTCACGTTTTATGAAGCCGATGCCCGCGACGAAGCCGCGCTCAACCGCATCTTCGACGCGCACGCGATCACCGGCGCGATCCACTTCGCGGCGTTGAAGGCCGTGGGCGAATCGGTCGCGAAGCCCATCGAGTACTACGAGAACAACATCGGCAGCCTGCTCGCGGTGCTCAAGGTCATGAAAGCGCGCGGCGTGCGCAACTTCGTGTTCAGCTCGTCGGCGACGGTGTATGGCGTGCCGAAGAGCGTGCCGATCGACGAATCGTTTCCGCTTTCCGCGACGAACCCCTACGGCCAGAGCAAGCTCATCGCCGAGCAGATCCTGCGCGATCTCGAAGTGTCCGATCCGTCGTGGCGCATCGCGACGCTGCGCTATTTCAATCCGGTCGGCGCGCACGAGAGCGGTTTGATCGGCGAAGATCCGGCGGGCATTCCGAACAACCTGATGCCGTATGTGGCGCAAGTGGCCGTCGGCAAGCTCGCGCAACTGCGCGTGTTCGGCAGCGATTACGATACGCACGACGGCACCGGCGTGCGCGATTACATCCACGTCGTGGATCTGGCGCGCGGGCATATCGCGGCCATCGATGCGCTCAAGAAGCTCGACCGCAGCTTCGTCGTGAATCTCGGCACCGGGCAAGGCTATAGCGTGCTCGATGTCGTGAAGGCGTTCGAGGCGGCGTCGGGCAAGCCGGTTCCGTATGAGCTCGTGCCGCGCCGTCCGGGCGATATCGCCGCCTGCTACGCCGATCCGGCCGCCGCGGCGGAACTGATCGGCTGGCGCGCGGAGCATGGCATCGAACGCATGTGCGCGGATCACTGGCGCTGGCAGTCGCAGAATCCGCAAGGGTTCGCTTAAAAGCGTCGAGGCGCTGCGCTTTGCGCGCGGCGCCGCTTTTTTCCATCGGTTCTATTTCATGCTCAGTTTCGCGCTTGCTTTTCTGGTCTCGCTCTTCGTGACCTTGTTGATCGTGCGCTTCGCACACCTGCAGGAGGGCGTGCTCGGCGACACCGATCTCGCCGGCGTGCAGAAGTTTCACGCGCGGCCCGTTCCGCGCATCGGCGGCGTGGGCATCATCTGCGGGCTCACGGCATCGGCCGTGCAGTTGCGATGGGGCTATCCGGCCGTATCGGGCGGCATTCTCGGCATCGTCGCGTGCGGCTTGCCGGCGTTTCTCTCCGGGCTGATCGAAGACCTGACCAAGCGCGTCTCGCCGCTCGCGCGCCTCGTCTGCACGATGGCCGCCGCGGGCCTCGCCTATGCGTTCCTGAACATCGCGGTCACGCGCATCAGCGTGCCGCCGCTCGATTTCCTGTTGTCCTACGCGGTCATTTCATGCGCGGTGACGGTGCTCGCCGTCGCGGCGCTCGCCAACGCGGTGAACATCATCGACGGCTTCAACGGCCTCGCATCGATGGTCAGCTTCATGATGTTCGCCTCGCTCGCCTATGTGGCGTTCCAGGTGCACGATCCGATCGTGCTTTCCGGTTCGCTCATCATGATGGGCGCGGTGATGGGCTTCTTCATCTGGAACTTCCCCGCCGGGCTGATCTTTCTCGGCGACGGCGGCGCGTACTTCGTCGGCTTCATGCTGGGCGAACTCTCGATCATGCTCGTGATGCGCAACCGCGATGTCTCCGCGTGGTATCCGGTGCTGCTCTTCATGTATCCGATCTTCGAGACGTGCTTCTCGATCTATCGCAAGAAGTTCATTCGCGGCATTTCGCCGGGCATTCCAGACGGCGTGCATCTGCATATGCTCGTCTACAAGCGTCTGATGCGCTGGGCCGTCGGCGTGAAAAACGCGCATGAGCTGACGCGGCGCAATTCGCTGACGTCGCCGTATCTGTGGCTGCTGTGTCTCGTCGCCGTGATTCCCGCGACGCTCTTCTGGCGGCATACGGTGCATCTGTTCTGCTTCGTCGTCGTGTTCGCGGCAACTTACGTGTGGCTCTACATGAGCATCGTGCGCTTCAAATCACCGCGCTGGCTCGTGTTTCGCCGGCCGCACACGGTGAAGAAATGAAGCGACGCCGCCTGAGTTCCAGGCGGCGTTTTTCATTCGAAGCCTTATTTCAGGTGCTTTGCGAAGAAATCCGCGGTGCGGCCGTTGGCGAGTTGCGCGGCCGCCGCGTCGTAATGCGCGCCCTGATTGCGCGCGAACGCGTGATGACAGCCGGGATACGTGTACACCTCGACATTCGGCTGCCCCTTCACCGCCGCCAGCACGCGGTTGCGCGCATCGGCGGGAATGAACTCGTCCTCTTCCGCGAGATGCAGCATGAGCGGCACCTTGATCTTCGGCAGTTCGGCGAGGTATTGATCCGTGCCGCCGCCGTAGTACGAAACCGATGCGTCGACATCCGTGCGCGCCGCCGTCAGGAACGAGAGCAAGCCGCCGAGACAAAAGCCGACGGAGCCGATCTTGCCCTGCACTTGTGAGAGTCCGCGCGCGAAACCGATCGTCGCCGCGATGTCCTCGACGCCCGTGTTCACGTCGAATGCGTTGTAGTACTTGAGCGCCTGCTGCCATTCGGCTTCGGTGCGATCGGTGAGTTCGACGTTCGGCTCCAGCCGCCAGAAGAGATCGGGGCATAGCGCGACGTATCCCTGGCGCGCGTATTCGTCACAGGTTTCGCGCATGTCGGCGTTGATGCCGAAAATTTCCTGAATCACGATCACGGCCGGCGCGGTCGTTTGCGCGGGATATGCGACGTAAGCGTCGAAATTGCCATCGGGGATGGAGATGCTGAGCGTCTCGGACATGGGAAGTCTCCTGGATGATGAAGCGAGCCCATCATATCCAAACTTTCCCGCGCCGCGCTCGAAGCGGACCACTCATCTCGGCGATGATCGCGAGTCCCCGGATGAATCGAGCGTATCGATCGATCGGGGCCTTGCATGCGTGTCGCGCCGAACCGCCCATGCCATTTCCCTTCTGCGAGGGTCGATTGTTATCGAGTGGCTCGCGCGGCCGGAACCGCGCGTCCTCGTGGGCCTGCTTCCCCGGCATCGCGGGGCACCTCGTTCCGGCGTGTAGCACGCACATCGCGCATATTGAGTGGTCTCAAGCCGGATCGGACCGCTTCCGGCCATTGCATCTTCGGTCCATCGAACGGCGGCGATCCGCCAGAATGCCGTGCTTTGCGGACATCGATTCGAAGCGTCCGATGAAGCGTGGTCCGGCGCACACGCGCATCCGTCGTTTCGCGCCGAAGACTAGTCGCAAGACGCCGCCGCAACCGCGCACGACAAGAGCCGCTGCTATATTCGACGCAAAAAATAGGGGTGCCGGGGCCGTCATGCGCAACAAGTTCGCCGTCGTCTGGATCTGGCTTTGCCTGCTTCCGCTCGCGTTCGACTTACGAAGCGTCGAGACGGCCAGCAAGGCCATCGATGTTCTGCTCACCGTGACATCGATGGGCGCCGCCTGCGCGATGCTGCTCATCGCGCCGCGCTTCGCGCGCCGCTCGCGCATGCGCGGGTTCGTCAGCGCGCTCTTTCTGCTCACGATCTTCGGCAGCGTCGCAACCCAATGGCTGCAAGGCAACGACGCCGGCAACTACGCGCGCGTCGTGCTGCCGTTCCTCTTGATGCTGCTCGGCTATTTCGTAGGCTGCCGTCCGTGGGATGCGCAGCGTCTTGCGCAGATCGAACGCGCGATGGTCTGGTCGATGATCGCATCGCTCGTGTTCGGCGGCGGTTTCGGCATGGCGATGCCTGGCGGCATCGACACCTTGAGCATTCGCGTCGTCCCGGTCACGTTCCTTTGTCTGCAAGGGCTGTTGCTGCACGAAATCGTCTTCGCGCAGCGCATCGGGAAGCTGGCCGGGCTGTTTTTTCTCGCGACGATCGTCATCGAGATTCTGTTCGGCACGCCGGGCCTCCTGGTCGGCACCGTGCTGCTGATCGCTTATGCGACGTGGCTCGCCGCGCCTTCGCTGCGCGCGTTCTTCGCCGCCGGTCTGCGCGCGGCCACGATCCTGACGCTGCTGATCGCGATGGCTACCGCGACGGCCACGTTCTTTCCGACGATCGGAGCCCCGTGGATGAAGCGTCTCTCGCTCGTGCAGGATGCGCCGCCCGCACGCGATCCGGTGCTGATCGCGCGTCTCGCGGAAATGAAGGATCAGGTCGATCAGACTACGTCGTCGGCGATGTCGACGATCGTCGGCATGGGCTACGGACACGACTATCGCTACGCGCCGTCGTATCTGCCGGATCTTGCCGGCGACATCAGCGAGCAGGACTTCTACGCCTTCAAAAAATGGGCGGCCGGCCGCGACTTCTGGGTCTATCAGTTCTTCGCAGGCGGCGTGCTGTTCGGGCTCGCGCTGCCGATCGCCATTCTGTGGGCGCTCTGGCGCGGTTCGCGGGCGTATCGCGCATGGCGGCACAGCACGCCCGATGCGCCCTGGCTGCCGGTGCTCGGCCGTGCGCTCTTCGTGCTCGCTGCGCTGCCCGCGACGTCGATCGGCGGTAATCCGCTCGGCGAGCGTTTTCCGGGGCTGATGTTCGGTGTCGCGCTGGGTCTCGTCGTCGCGTCGTATGCGCGCATCGCGCATGGCATCCACGCGCGCGCCGCCGAAGCGGCCGGTCGCACGCCGCAGCAAAGCGCGCCTTTTTACGGCGCGCCGCCCGACATGCATCCGCAAGACGGGCCGCTCACGGAGATACGTCCGGCGAATCCGCCGCGCGCGTCAGGTTCGCTGCCCGCGCAGTAAGATCCGTCCGCTCACTGCGCGCGCAGATGTGCCCGCAGATAAGGCGCGAAGCCGTTTTGAACGGAGATGATCTTCGTCGCGCAGTCGTCGAAATCCGAGCCTCGCGCGCGCTCGTCCTCGAACATGCCCTTGCATTGCGCGAAGAGCGAGATCGTCGCGCCGTCGCCGTTCGGGACGCGCGTCGCCGAGAACACCGGCTTGCCGGTGTCCGAAGGCACGTCGGTTTCGATCGCGGCATTGTCGGCGCGTGTCAGGCGTTCCTTCGAATTCTGCTCGACGTAAGTCTTCGTGAGCTTCCAGGCCGCATCGCACTGCGCCGCGTCGCGGCATGCGACGGTCGCATTGCGTTGCGCCGTATCGAGCGATTGCTGCGAGAGCAGGAACGTGCGTTCCTTCGTCTGCTCCTTCTCGACGGACGAGCACGCGGTGAGGACGATCGAAGCGACTGCGAGAGCGATGAGCTTTTTCACGGACGGAAAGCCAAAGAATCAGGTCGGACGGCGATTATAACGACGCCCGCTTTCGGCAACCATTTGCGTGCGGTATCGCGCGATCAGGAGGAGACACATGAAACACGCGCTTTTGTGGCTGGCCATCGCGGCCTTCGCGCCGTCGTTCGCGTATGCGGGCGATTCGGCCGATACTCCGTCGATGGACGCGCTGCTCGCGCAACAGAACGGCTATGTGGGCAATCCGGCGGGGGGCGCGCGGCTGCGTCCGGGCACGCGCAAGGCCGACGCAAAAGCGATGATGATGCCGCGAAGCGCGGCGGCGACGCTTTATCCGGCGCCTTCGGGTCTGAAGGCGCCGGCGTCGAATGCCGCGCGTGCGCGCGACATCTACAAGTCGCCGTATTGAACTGAGAAGACCTACTCCGCGATGCTCTCGTAGCTGTAATAGCCCGCGTAGGTGCTGCCCATCAGCACCTTCGATTGCGGCACATCGGTGAGGAGCACGCCCTTCATGTGCACGCCGCCGTGATAGAGGCGCTTCATCGTCTCGCCGATTTCCTGCACCTGATTCTTGCCGTGCCGCACGACGAGCAGGCTCGTGCCCGCGTGCCGGCCGATCACGGTCGCGTCGGTGACGGCGAGCACGGGCGGCGTATCGATGACGACGAGATCGTAGAGCTGCTTCAGTTCGCCGAGGATTTCGCCGAGCCGATCGCTCGCGAGCAGTTCCGCCGGATGCGATGGCAGCGAGCCCTTCGGAATCAGATCGACGCCGGGCAACACGTCGTGAACGATGACGTCCATCGCGTTGGCGCCCATCAGCACGTCGGATAGGCCCGGCGTGTGACGCACGCCGAAGTGCGAGTGGATGTCGCCGCGGCGCATGTCGCCGTCGATCAGCAACACCCGCTTTCTCGTCGATGCGACGAGCGTCGCGAGATTCGCCGACAGAAACGACTTGCCCGCTTCGGGCCGCGAGCCGGTCAGCATCACGACGTTGTTGCGCGCTTCGCCGAGCTGCAGTTGCAGCGACGTGCGCAAGCTGCGAATGCCTTCGACGGCCGCATCCTCCGGCGCCTGCGCCGCGAGCACGTGCATGCCTTCGCGGCGCATGCCGACCTGACGTTGCAGACGAAGCTGCTGCGTGCTGCGCGGCACGATGGCGAAGACGCGCGTGCCCAGTTGCCGTTCGATGTCCTCTGGACGCTCGACGCCGCCCCACAGCGACTTGCGCACGAACGCCGCGATGATGCCGAGCACGAGGCCGATGCCCGCCGAGATCAGGATCACGAGCGCGCGCTTCGGACGCACGGGATCGTCGGCGGGTTGCGCGAGATCGACGATCCGCACGTTGCCGACCTGCCCCGCCTTCGCGATGCGCAATTGCTGCGCGCTGTTCTGCAGGTTCGCGTAAAGCTCGCTGTTCGAGCGCACGTCGCGCGTATAGCGCAGCGCGGTCTGCTCGGTATCGGGCAGCGTCGACACGTTCTTGCCGAGGCGCGTCTGCGCGGCGGTGAGCGATGCAATCTGCGCATCGAGCGCCTGCACCGACGGATGATTCGCCGTAAAGCGCAGCGACAGTTCCGCGCGCTGTTGCTGAAGATCGGAGAGCTTCGTCTTGTTGTCGACGATCTGCTGCAGGAGCAAGCGGCTCTCTTCGGAGAGATCGACGGAACCTTGCTTGTTGCGAAACGCGCTCAGGCGCTGCTCGGCTTCATCGAGCTGCTTCTTCACGAGCGGCAGTTGCTGCTCCAGAAACGCGAGCGTGTGCTCCGCTTCGGCCGAACGCTTCTGCGTGTCCTGCTCCACATAACGATTCGCGATGTTGTTGACGATCGCCGCGATTTGTTTCGGATTACTACCTTCCAGAGATACGCCGATGATGCCCGATTGCAGTGCGGTCTCCGCCACGGTCAGGCGCTGCTGAAGACGGTCGATGGTCGTGATCGTCGAGAAGCGTTGCAGTTCGAACTGCACGCCGGGCTTGCCGTCGAGCTTGTCGACCTTGAGCGTCACCGGGCCTTGCGGCGTCGCGCCCGACACTTCCTTGCCGACCTGCCCCGTCAGCACGACCAGTCCGCTCGGATCGCGCAGTTCGTAAGCGCCGCGCTCGAGCGCGACGAGTGTGAACTTCCTGTCGTAGAGCTCCTTCGGCGTGTCGAAGAGCGGCACGTCGATGGCTTCGCCGCCCCACGCGAAGCGCGACAGATAACCCTGCGGAATCGGCCGGTTCAGCATCGCGAACACGTTGCCGACGAGCTTGCCCACGACCGGCAACACGCGCGGCGAGGCATCGATATCCAGATGCAGACGCCGCACCGTATCGTCGATGACGAGTCGCGAGCGCAGCAGTTCGATCTGCGCGGCAGTCGAAGTCTTCGTTTCGGTGAGTTGCGGAACGGCGGCTTGCAGCGCCTTGGCGCCGGCGTTCGCGTTGTTCGTGTTGGCCGGCTCGTCGACCTGGATCATCGCGTCGGCCTTGTAGGTCGGCGTCGCGAGATACGCGTAAGAGGTGCCGAGCGCAATCACGGCGAGCATGACGAGCGTCACGAGCTTCCAGTTGAGCATCGCCGCGGCCAGGTAATCGGACAGGCGCAGTTCGTCACCCGTCGATACGTCCACGTATCGCGTATCAAAGTTCATCGACATGATCTCGCTCGCTTATATTTTTTAAGTCGAACCATGATGCTCCGGCGCGCCCCGCGCGCGCCGGTCAGACACTTGATGCCAGATGCTTACTTCGTCAACACGGCCGCCGTCAAACCAGCGTTGATCGCCGGCAGCAGCAGGTTGAGCACGCGCGAGAAGCGCACGAGCCCGTTGTTGTCGACATAGACGACGTCATGCGGCTGCAGCTCGAAGTTGTTCGCGAGCAGCATCGACACCGGCGACAGCGCGTCGAGCTTGTAGACCTCCGGCTGGTCCGTCGCGCCGTTGCGGATCACGTACAGCTCGCGCGGGTTCGACGTTTCCGGGTTGAAGCTGCCCGCCTGCGAGATCGCGTCCGAGAGCGTGAGCTTGCCGTTGCGCATCGGGATGACGGTGGCCGGCTTGGTCACTTCGCCCATCACGTAGACGCCGTTTTCGTCGCGCGAATCGACACGCAGCGCATCGCCCGGCTTGAGCATGATGTCCGACGGGCTGCGGCCCTTCGACGTCATGCCGGCCATGTTGATGTGATACGTGACGCCATCGCGGATCAGCGTGACGCGGCTCTGATCCGCCGTCGTCGCGAAACCGCCCGCGCGGCCGATCGCCTCGGTGAGCGTCATCGGAATGTCGTTGATCTGCTGCGCGCCCGGCGTGCGGACATCGCCGTCGATATACACCTGCGACGCGCGGAACGACGCGACGCGCACCGTCACCTGCGGCTTCACGAACACCTTCGACAGCTCGGCATACAGCTCGCGCTGAACCTGCGTCTCGGTCTTGCCCGCGACGTGCAGCGGCTTGTTCACGTACGGGAATTGCAGATTGCCGTCGGCATCGACGACGAAGCCGGGCGCGGCATCCGACGTGCGCGTCTGGTTCGCCGGCTGGCCGAGCGCCGCGACGAGTTCCGGGTGATCCCAGACCGTGATCTGCAGCACGTCGCCGACGCCCAGCTTGTAAGGCGCGGGCTTGCCGTAGAGCGAGGCGTTCGGATCGCCCGTCACGGACGGCTGCGCGGCGCGCATCTTCTTCACGAGCGCGGCGTCGATGGTCGTGATCGGGATGTTGGTGGTCGTGGCCGGATCGCCCTGATCGTTCGACGTTTCGACGAGCTGGGCGGGCTTTTCCATGTGCATGCCCGGCGAGAGCCCGCAACCCGTCAGGATCACGGCGACGGAAGCTGCCGCAGCCAGGCTCGTGAGGCGGAAGATACGCGACACGTTGGTGTTGGCGGCCATGGAGGTGGTGCCCGGTTGTTGTTGGTTGTGCATGATGGTCGTCCCCTGCATCAGTAAGCGTTGGTGTGGCGTAGTCCCTTGAAGATCGTTGCGGCGATGATTCTCATATCGAGTCCGAACGACCAGTTACCCAGATAGTACAAATCGTGAGCGACGCGTCCTTCCATCTTTTCGATCCGATCCGTTTCCCCACGAAAACCGTTGACCTGGGCCCAGCCGGTGATGCCTGGCTTGATCCGGTAACGATGGATGTACCCCGATACGACCTTCTGATACAGGTCGTCATGTTCGAGCGCGTGTGGACGCGGGCCCACGACCGACATGTCGCCGCGCAGAACGTTGAAGAACTGCGGCAGCTCATCGAGGCTGGTGCGGCGCAGGAACGCTCCGACACGGGTCACGCGCGGATCGTTGCGCGTGGCCTGGCGAAGCACTCCGGCCTGTTCCGTGTGCAGGCGCATCGAACGGAACTTGTAGATGGTGAAGACGCGGCCATCCGCGCCTTTGCGGTTCTGCCGGAACAACACCGGCCCGCGCGAAGTGAGCTTGATTGCGAGCGCGATGCAGATGAGCGCCGGCGAGACCGCGATGATCGCGCCGAGCGCGAACAGGCGGTCGAAGATTTCCTTTTGCAGCTGCGCCGACGCCGACAACGGCGTCGCGACGAGATTGATCGCGGGCTGGCCGAGCAGATCGGTGACGCCGCTTTCGAACAGCGCGAGGCTGCGCACGTCGGGGATGAAGCGCACGTTGATGAGATCGTCGCGGAATTCGTTCACGAAGCGCAGGATCGTGGGCTCCTCCGACAGCGGCAACGCGAGCCACACTTCATGGACGTTCTGCGCGCGCACGAAGGCGACGAACGCGTCGAAATCGTCATACACGGGCAGGCGCGTGTTCAGACGCGACTTGCCCGCCGCCGCGTTGAACGCCGCGCACATGCGAAAACCGGTGTCCTGCGAACGCTCGATCTTGCGCAGCATCGAATCGCAATGTCTGCCGCAGCCGACGATTGCCACTTGCTGCAGGTTCAGGCCCGCGTTGCGCATGTGCGCGAGAATCGCGTGCGTGATGAGACGGCCGGCGATCATGAGGCCGCCGGACATCGCGGTCCAGTAGGCGAACCAGAGGCGCGACACGTAGTCGAGCCGATGCAGCGAGAACATCAGCGCGAGCGCGCAGCCCTGCACGACGAGCCAGCCGAGCGAGACCTGACACGCAAGCTGAAGCTTGCTGCGGCCGCGCCACGACTGGTAGACGCCGAAGCCAGGAAAGAGCGCAAGCGAGAACGCCGCCGCGAACGCGACGAACGCCACCGAATAGGTGTGTGCCTCGATGTACTCGAACCTGATTTGCGACGCCACTGCCGCACCGCCGACGATCATCAAGACGTCGAACAGGCGCGCGAGCAATCCCTGTAAATCGCGCATGTTTTTTTCCCCGGAACGCAATCAGCCCTTTACCGCCCTTCAGTCTCCTCCTCGCGTTAGCCCCGTCTTCTTCTTGTGAACGGTTGCAAGAAAGTCTTCTGCCTTCGAACGCTCAACTGCGCCCGTAGGTGTCGTCGAAACGCACGATGTCGTCTTCGCCGAGATAGCTCCCCGACTGCACTTCAATGATTTCGAGCGGCACCTTGCCCGGGTTCTCCAGACGATGCCGCACGCCGAGCGGAATGAACGTCGATTCGTTCTCGGAGAGCAGAAACTGCTCTTCGCCGCGCGTGACGAGCGCCGTGCCGCACACGACGATCCAGTGTTCCGCGCGATGGTGATGCATCTGCAGCGACAGCTTCGAGCCCGGCGACACCACGATGCGCTTGACCTGGAAGCGCTCCCCGTGCTCGATCGAATCGTAGAAACCCCACGGGCGGCGCACCTTGCGATGCGTATCCGCTTCGGGCGCGTGCTGCTCGCGGATGCGCGCAACCAGCCCCTTGATGTCCTGCACGCGCGAACGGTCCGCGACGAGCACGGCGTCGTCCGTCTCGACGACGATCACGTTGGTCGTGCCGACACACGCGACGAGCCGTCCGCCTTCGGAGCGCGCATAGCTCGATGTCGCGCCTTCGAACACGACGCGGCCGCTCGCGACGTTGCCCGATTCGTCCTTGTCCATCGCGTCCCACACGGCGTCCCACGAACCGAGATCCGACCAGCCCGCGACGAGCGGCACGACCACGCCGTCGCACGGCTTCGTCGGCGTGCCGATGTGCTCCATCACCGCATAGTCGATCGAGTCGGACGGCGCGCGCCCGAACTGCGCCGCCTGCGGGCGGAAGAACTTGCCGTCGGCCTCGCCCTCCTGCGCGGCGGCCGAGCACGCCGCGTGCATGTCGGCATTGAGCTTTTGCAGCGCCGCGAGCCACACGCTCGCGCGCACGACGAAGATGCCGCTGTTCCACCAGTACGTGCCCGCCGCGACGTATTGCGCCGCGAGTTCCGCCGCCGGCTTTTCGACGAAGCGGTCGATCTCGTGCGCGCCGTCATCGAGCGCCGCGCCCAGACGGATGTAGCCGAAGCCGGTGTCGGGGCGCGTCGGCGGAATGCCGAGCGTCGCGATCACGCCGCGCTCCGCATGTTCCGCAGCGATCGCGATCGCGCGATGCAGCGCCGAAATATCGGCGATGGAGTGATCCGCCGGCATCGCGACCATGATCGCGTCCTCGCCGTCCCTCACGGCGGCAAGTGCCGCGAGCGTGAGCGCGGGCGCGGTGTCGCGGCGCGCCGGCTCGACGATGATGCGTGCATCGACGCCGGCTTCGCGCGTCTGTTCTTCCGTCGTGAACCGATGCTCTTCGCCGCACACGATGATCGGCTCGCCATCGACCTTGAAGTTGCCGGCAAAGCCTTTGAGCCGCGACACCGTCGCCTGGAGCAGCGAGTCACGTCCGACGACGCCGATCAGCTGCTTCGGGAATTGCTCACGCGACATCGGCCACAGGCGCGTGCCCGAGCCGCCGGCGAGGATCACAGGGACGAGGCGGCGGCATGGCCCGGCCGCCATGGCCGGGCCCGCCTCCACACCTGCTGCTCCCTGCTTCACCCCACCTTCCGTGCGTGCTTCATTCGTCATAAAGAACTCCTGCCTGCCTGTTCGTCCGAACGGCGAACCGTTCGGGAAATGATTAAGTGCCGGACCGATCGGGTCCGGCCAAAGGTCCGACGTTTTACGCCATGGTCGGGCTCAGAGCGGCCCACGTCACATAAGCGCGCGGGTCAGCCGTTCGCCTCGCGTCTGCTCTGCATTCGGTACTCCGTCGGCGAGATCAGAAGGCGCTTGCGGAAAATCTTCGCGAGCCTGTCGCCGTTGCCCATGCCGCTTCTGCGCGCGATCTTGTCGACCGGCAGTTCCGAATCCGTCAGAAGCGCACAGGTCACGGCGAGGCGCGCCTGCAGCAAATAATCGGACGGCGTGATGCCCATCTCGATCTTGAAGCGGCGCAAGAAGTTGCGCTCGCTCATCGCGGCCACCTGCGCCGCATCGACGACCGAAATCGGCCGTTCGCAGTTGTCCTGCAGCCAGCGCGCCGCCGCGCGGATCTTGTCGCCCGCCGACGCCACGCCGCTGTCGCCGAGGATCGACACGAGCTTCGCGGCCGAACCGGGCATCAGACGTTCGGCGACGCTGCGCGACACGTCGATGCCGAGATCGCGCTTCACGATCAGAAGCGCGCCCTTCATCGACTCGTAGCGGTCGCCGGCGTCGCCCTGCTGCTCGTCGCGCACGAGTTGCATCGCGTTGCCGTAGCGCGCCTGCGCGTCCTGCGCCTGACCGATGCCCGCGGCGTCGAGCACCTTGCGGCCCTCGGAAATCGCGCGCACGATCGTGGTCTTGGTCTGCACGCGACGCAGCCATTCGATGATGCGATCGTCCTTCGCCGCTTCTTCCGCGCCACGGCCGCCCGCGACGAAAAGCGCGTCGAAGCCGCCGTAGTGGCGCGCATCGAGACCGTCCGTCCAGACGCGCACCGACGACGAGCACGCCACGTTGCCGCCTTCGACCGACAGGAACCGCACGTCGTACGTGCAATCCGGCCGCGACTTCGCCGACGACAGCTCGTTCGCCATGTGGAAGACCTCCGCGACGATTCCCGCGCCGAGCAGCGAAAAGCCGTCGAACAGCAGGATCGCGACCTGGCGCACCTCGGTCTGCGAGGCGTTCGACGCGGGAGGCGTCCAACCCATGACTGCGGGTTCAAGAGTGGCGTAAGGCATGGTCATCCTCTGCAGCTTGTTTCCTGGAAGGCGCGGAAGAGTTGTTCGGTCATTGCGGCGCATCAATGGACTTCCGGACTTCGCCGGGTTGCCGTGACCGATTGGAACGAAGTGTTGGCGGAATCGATCCGCTGGCTTGAATAATAAGCAGACAATGTTTTTTGTGCTCTGGATTTTCGCGCTTAAACCACAGAATCTGTTCCGCTATGAGGGTGAGCGCACATTGAAATCCTTCCCCAAATTCCGGAAAGCCTGCATTCAATGCATGGAAAACAAATACGGATTTGTCATACAAGGGTTGATTCGGCGGTTTAGCTCAATCTGATTCCCGTGCCGCCAGATCGGACACAGCGTTGCTCACTAAGCTCCGCAGGACGGCCCTGCGCGGTCCGCCGGATGCGATGGCCGCCAAGTCCGATCATTCGAATTGATTCATTTATGAAACATCGATGTGTGCGAAAGCGGACGTTCGTACCGCTGCAATCGGAAAATTTTGGTTTCGCCGTTACATTTAGGAACGATATGTAATGCGCATTTCAGACGCCGATTAAAATCCGCGAACGGCTTCGGCATTAATACTCAATGATTTTCTAATAACGCAATCGAGGTCCCCAACGTGATTTTTGATTAACCCGTTTTATTTTTATTCAAAGGCATAATGCGGTATTTTCATATGAACTTAGATGCTGCATTGCAGCGGACGCGGGATCGCGTCGAACCTGCATGCGCGCGGGACTCGGGCGCTGTCACCGTCCGCCATCGGCTAGTATTTTTGCGGCGGCGCACGCTTCGACACTATTTGCCGAATCGCCCAATTCTTGTTTTGCAATGATCGGCTGAATGCGGCTCGAATCGCGCGTACGTTCGCAATCGTCTTCACGCAAATTTTCGTACAGCGCGCGGACACGCAAATCGGTCAGGTTTGCCGCCCGCGCTGACAATGTGCTGACCGTTGCTCGTCAGCCTTGCTTGTTTCAGTCGTGAAATTCCCTCGCGCGTGCGCGCACGCACGGTCATGCGGCGTCGCAGCGGGCATCGTTTGCGCGACGCACGACTCACCGAAGCCAACCCGGAGCAACGATGCTGAGCAACGCTGATTTCCTGACGGTCGTGCGGCTCGCGCCGCTCGTGGCGATCGATCTGATCGTCACCGATGGCAACCGGCGCATCCTCGTGGGGCATCGGCGCAACCGGCCCGCGCAGGGCACATGGTTCGTGCCGGGCGGCCGCATCAGAAAAGACGAATCGCTCGATGCCGCCTACAGGCGCATCGTCAGCAACGAGTTGGGCGTCGCGAGCGCGCAGCGTTCGGCCGCACGCTTCTTCGGCGTCTACGAGCATCTCTACGACGACAACTTCGCGGGCGCCGATGGCATCGGCACGCATTACATCGTGCTCGCCTACGCGCTGACGCTCTCGAGCAAGGTTCCGATCGGCCGCTTCGATCAGCACAGCGACTATCGATGGCTTATGCCCGACGAACTGCTCGCGCGCGACGACGTGCACGAAAACACCAAGGCCTACTTCCGCTGATCCGCGCGAAAAGGCGCGTACCGAGATCATCTGCCAACACTTCGTCAATTTCGGACTCGGCGCGCGGCGGCTGCCGGGCGCCGCGTATAGTGCGCCCATGTAAGCTCACTTTCCCGCTACTTACGTTCCTGCATCGATCGAACCCCGGCCGGACACGACGCCTGCCGCGGTTCGCACAGGGAGAAGTCGATGGTGTACGCCAATGGTACGGGCCGGCTTCAGGTCGTGCGCGCGGTCGCGCCCGACGTGCCGTCCGCCGATATGACCAGCGCGGCGAAGCGAATCGGCATTCTGATCTTCGAGGACTTTTCGCTCGTCGAAGTCAGCTCGATCTCCGAGGTCTTCTCGGTCGCGAATCAGGTGCATCTGCCCGCCGACGCCAACGCACGCGCGCAGGCGCCGAATTATTCGCTGATGTTTCTGTCGAGCGATGGCGGCAGCGTGGCGAGCAGTTGCTCGATGCGGATCTGGACCGAGAGTCTCGAAACGCGCTGGATGAACGAATGCGACGCGCTGTTCATCGCGGGCGGCGTGGGCGCGCGTCATGCGCGTAACGATGCCGCGCTGCGCAAGCGCCTCGCGCGCGTGGCGCCGAAGATTCCGTTCATCAAGGCGATCGGCGAAGGCGCGCAGATTCTCGCCGCGGCCAATCTCGACGTGCAGAACCGCACGCTCGATTTCGCCGGCGAGCCGCAAGGCCGCGCGCTTGCGCCGGCGTTGTCGAATCCGCTTTTCATCGCGGAACAAACGCTCACGCTCGACGATCCCAAAGGGCCGATCGCGGCGGCGCTGTCGATCATCAAGCGCGATCACGGCGCGGCGCTCGCGCGTGAAGTATCGGAGCGCTCCATTCCGGGCGCGTGGCAGAAGCTCGCCACCGTGCTCGACGATACCGAAGCCGGCAGCGTGCGCCAGAAGATCGACGCCGCCGCGCGCTGGATCCGCGAGAACTACGTGCGGCCGATCTCGATCACCGATGCGGCGCGCGTCGCCGCGATGAGCGAGCGCAATTTCCTGCGCCGCTTCAAGGCGCAGATCGGGCTGACGCCGTCGGAATACCTGTTGCGCGCGCGGCTCGATGCGAGCTGCATGTTGCTGGCCGCGACCGATCTGCCGGTCGACAAGATCGCGCGGCGCTGCGGCGCGGGCAGCGGCGACGGCCTCGCGAAAATCTTCCGCAAGCGGCTCTCGATCTCGCCGACCGAATACCGGATGGCAGGCCGCCGAAAACAGGGCGACGGTTCGTAAACGTCCGGAGCCGGCCTAGAACAAATACGCATGGAATCAAAGGTACTCTGGACGCTTTCGAATCTCGGCGACGCGGCCTTTCTGCTGCCACTCGCGCTCGTCTGCGCGCTGTGGCTGCGCACGGTCGACGTGCGCCTCGCGGTGCGCTGGGCCGTGATGCTCGCGATCGGCATGGGGCTCGTCGGTCTGTCGAAGATTCTCTATGCCGGCTGCGGCGTCGAGATCGCCGCGATCCAGTTGCGCATGATCAGCGGACACACGATGCTCGCCGCGTCGATCTACACCGTCGCCGGCGGCTTGCTGTTCGGCGCATTCGGCGGAAGCTGGCATCGGCTGGGCGCGGCGGGCGGACTCGCGCTCGCGGCGGCCATCGGCGCGAGCCGCATCATGCAGGACGCGCACACGCCCGCCGAAGTCGTCGCGGGCTGGGTGCTCGGCGCGGTCATCGCCGCCCTCTTCCTCATGCGCGTCTTCGAAACGCCGCGCAAGATGCCGCGCGCGCTCGTCGCGGGTTGCGCGCTGCTGGCGGTTTCGTCGATCGCCTACGGCCATCACGCGCCGTTCCAGCGGATGATCGAGCACTATTCGTGGCGGCTCTGTCAGGGACTCGGGCTCTGAGCTTCGCGTCAGTTCACTCGCAGCGCATGGGCTGACGAACTTCAGTATGATCGCAGGCTCTTTTCTCTCGCGCGCCCATCGAGGCGCGCGATCACGTTTCCGGGATCGAGCATGGACCGCTTCCTTGCAATGAAAGTCTTCGCGCGAGTCGTCGAGGCGGGCAGTTTCTCCAAGGCAGCCGATGCCCTGCGCCTGCCGCCCGCGAGCGTCTCGCGCACGCTTCAGGCGCTCGAAGCGCATCTCGGTGCGCGCCTCATCAATCGCACGACGCGCAGCATCAGCATCACCGAAGACGGCGAAGCCTATTACGAGCGCTGCGTGCGCGTGCTCGGCGAAGTGGACGACATGGAAGCGTCGCTGTCGCATTCCAAGCTGAGTCCCAAGGGCAATGTGAAAGTCAGCCTGCCGCAAGTGATGGCGAAGAACACGATCATTCCCGCGCTGCCGGAATTCTTCGCCGCGTATCCGGATATCGGCGTCGAACTGGTGCTGACGGACCGGCAAGTCGATCTCGTCGAGGAAGCGGTCGATTGTGTCGTGCGCGTGGGCGCGGTGGGCGATGTCGGGTTGGTCGCGAAACGCATCGGCGCGTATACGCAGATCACTTGCGCGTCGCCGGGATACATCGAAAAGCACGGCGAGCCGACGTCGCTCGATGACCTCGAGCAGCATCTCGCCGTCGGCTATGTGCTGAACAATTCGGGACGCGTGCGCAACTGGGAATTCGTCGTCGATGGCGAAACGCGCACCATCGCGATGAAGCACAAGATCGCCGTGAACGACGGCGATTCGTATATCGCGGCGGGCGCCAACGGGCTCGGGCTGATTCAAAGCTCGAGCTATACGCTCGATCCGCTCGTCAGAAGCGGCGCGTTGAAGGAAGTGCTACGGGAATATCCGTCGTATCCGCGCGTGGTGTCGGTGCTGTATGCGGCCAACCGGCATCAGCCGAGGCGCGTGCGCGTGTTCATCGACTGGGTTGCGGAGTTGTATGCGCGCCTGCCGTCGTTTCAGGTGAGCAAGGGAAACTGAACGCGGGCGTCGTTTGCGGCGATGCATCCGCGAACGGCATCGCGCGCCAGTCGTAATCGCGATAGGCGCGCTCGAGCGCGCGCAGATCAGCGGGCCGCGCGCTCGCGTGCACGCCCTCCAGATGCGGCAAGCTGAATTCCACCTTGACGCAGTTCGCATAATCGCGCGCGCGCATGTTGGCGGGGATCGTCGTGAAGAACGCAGTCGTCGGCACGTCGAATCCCGCGCCGGCGTGTAGCGCCGCCGTATCCGCCGTGACGAGATAGCGCGCGCGCCCGATCCACGCAAGGAAATCGTCCGTGTCGATGCAAAACGGCGCGATATCGCGATAACGCGGATCGTCGACGGGCCCGAAACCCATCACCGGCAGGCCGGTTTCATCCGCGAGACGCGCGACGATACGCGCGCGCATCGACGCCGGAATGCTGCGCACCGGCGTGCTCGCGTTCGGGCAGAACAGCGCGTAAGGCTCGTTTGCGATCGGCTTGAGCGGCACATCGGCGAGCCAGCGATTGCGCTTGTCGGCGGCGGCGATGGTCGAAGGCGCGATGCCCATCGCCCAAAGGAAGAAGTCGATCATCGGCATCGAGGCGAAGCGCGGCCAGAAAAGCTGATTGCCGACGTCGATCTTCGGTTCATCGGCAGGCAGGCTCGCGAGCGGCACCGGCAGACCGACGATATCGGCGAGACGCGGCGCGGCAAGCTCGTAAAGACGCTGCACGTAGCGCGGCGCGCGCGCCGGCCGATAGATCGTGAACCGAAGATACGGATAAAGGCGCTTGACGGCGGAGAGCGCCGTAAGCCCGATGATCGAATCGCCGAGCGTGACGCCGAACGCGTTGACGAGATGCACGCGGCGCTCGCGCGCATAGTCGGCGTCGAAGGGTTCGCGGCCCGCGTTCAGGATGGTGGCGGGCAGCGCGGAGAACGCGGATGCATCGGCGTGCGCGACTTCGAGATCGTAAGGCGCGACGATCTCGCCGCTTAGCGATAACAGCGATCCCGCGTGGGTCAGCGCATGAACTTCGTCGAGCGTCGTCATGCGTGACCCCGTTGCGGTCAGCCGGCCGCGCCGCGTTCGTTCGCCGCCTTCGCGACGGGCACGCTTTGCAGCACGGGCATCGTCGCCGTCTGATACTCGGGCACCCAGCGGCGCAGATCGCGGCGCACTTCTTCGTCGGAGAGCACGCGATGCTGCATCAGCCAGGGCAGCAATTCGTCGATGAAATCGTCCGGCACGCCGCGCGCCTGCGCGATGCGCAGCTTCGGATGCGGCGTGCGCGTGGTGGTTTCGTCGTCGGCGAGCAGTTCTTCGTAGAGCTTTTCGCCCGGACGCAGCCCAGTAAACGTGATGCGGATCTGCTCTTCCGTGAAGCCATAGAGACGGATGAGGTCGCGCGCGAGATCGACGATTCTCACGGGCTGGCCCATGTCGAGAATGAAGATCTCGCCGCCGCGCCCCATGCTCGACGCCTGCAGCACGAGTTGCGCGGCTTCCGGAATCGTCATGAAGAAGCGCGTGATTTCCGGATGCGTGACCGTGACAGGACCGCCCTTCGCAATCTGCTGCTGAAATTTCGGGATCACGCTGCCCGCGCTGCCGAGCACGTTGCCGAAGCGCACCGTCTCGAACTGCGTGCGCGGCGCGGATTGCTGCAGCGCCTGACAGGCCATCTCGGCGAGACGCTTGGAGGCGCCCATCACGTTGGTCGGGTTGACGGCCTTGTCGGTGGAGATCAGCACGAAATGGCGCACGTTGTGGCGAATCGCCGCGCGCGCGACGCGCAGCGTGCCGAGCACGTTGTTGCGCACGGCCTGCCACGCGTTCTGCTCTTCCATCAGCGGGACGTGCTTGTAGGCCGCCGCATGGAAAACGATGTGCGGCGTGAAGCGCGCCATCGTCTGATCGAGCAGCAGCGAATCCTTCGCGTCGCCGACGACCGGAATCACCGAGCACTCCGGAAACTTCTCGTGCAGTTCCTCGATGAGGCGATACATCGCATATTCGGAGAGGTCGTAGGCGATGAGCTGCGCGGGCGAGAAACGCAGAATCTGACGGCACAGTTCCGAGCCGATGGAGCCGCCGCCGCCCGTCACCATCACGACGCGCCCGTGGAGCAGTTGCTCGACGTGCGGCATGTCGATCTTCACCGGCTCGCGGCCGAGCAAGTCTTCGAGGTCGATCTGCCGCACGCGCGACAGGAAGTTGCCGCCTTCGGTGAGCGGCGTGAGCGCGGGCAGCACCATCACCTTGACGCCGGCGCGCACGCACAACGTGGCGACGCGCCGCTGCTCCTCGACCGACGCCGAAGGAATCGCGATGATCACGTAGTCGGTCTTGTACTGCTCCGCGAATCGGGAGAGGTCGCTGAACCCGCCGAGGACCTTGTGGCCGAGCACTTCGCGGCCCTGCTTGGCGGGATCGTCGTCGAGCAGGCCGACGAGACGCCATTCGCTGGAGCGCGCAAGCTCGCGGGCGAGCATCGCGCCCGCCGTGCCCGCGCCGAGCACGATCACGGGCTTGCCCTGGCCGACCAGACCGCCGTACAGATAGAACTCCTTGCCCGCGCGATAAAGCGCGCGCGCGCCGCCCATCGCGAGAAACAGCAGAAGCGGCGAGACGATGAGCACCGAGCGCGGGATGATCGGCGTCGGCTGCGACATCACCGCGCCCACCATCACGACGAGCGCGCCCACGACGATCGATTTGGAGATACGCATCAGGTCCGGCAGGCTCGCGAACACCCACATGCCGCGATACAGCCCGAAGACGCGAAAGACGATGGCATAGACCGGCACGACCCACAAGAGCGCGTGCAGCGCGCCATCGCGGAAATCATGCGGCACGCTACCGTTGAAGCGCAGCAGGTAAGCGACGACCCAGGCTCCGACGACGGCCACGAGATCAAAGCCGAACGCCCCCGCCGATAGCCATGTAGCTTTTATTCGATTCATCAGCATGGACCCTCAAGATTGTCCGGTATGGCGCGTTTCATGACGACGCCACTGCGCGTCGACGACCGCGCCCGCTGCCACAACCACGACTGCCCAGCCAGCAACCGCCGCCCACTGCCCCGTGACGGAAAACCACAGCGCCCAGTTCGCGAGGATCATGCCCGCCAGCATGAGCAGATACCACGTGAGCGCGGTGCGCGCGTGCCCCATTCCGAGGCGCACCATGCGCTGATAGTAATGCTCTCGATGCGCCTGCCAAAATTTTTCACCGCGCGCGAGGCGTCGCAGCAACGTGACCGTGGCATCCGCGATGAAAGGCGAAAACACGAGCGCCGGAAACCAGACGGGCCACGCGCCCCGTTGCCAGCCCCAGAACCCGAGCGCGCCTGCCAGAAATCCCAACGGAATAGACCCGGCATCGCCGAGAAAAATCCGAGCCGGATGGAAATTGAGGGTCAGGAAACCGGCCGCCGCTCCGGCGATCGCCGCGCTCGCCAGGCCGAGATCGGCTTGCGGCGCGGGTCCGGCGAGCGCCGCGAGCGCGTAGCCGCCGAATCCGAACAGCGCCATGCCGCCGGCGAGCCCGTCGGAGCCGTCCATGAAGTTGTAGAGATTGACGAGCCACAGCATCAGAAAGCCGACGAATGCGAGCGCCCACCACGGCGCGTTCGCCGGATGCGCGACGATCACGAGCGTCACCGCGACGATATGCGCCGCGAAGCGCACGCGCGCGGGCAAACCGCGGCGGTCGTCGATCTGCGAGACGGCCGCGAGGAAGACCGCGCATGCCGCGACGAGCCACATCGACGGGGCCGCGACGAGAAGCGCGACGACGGCGACCGGCACGATGCCCCAGCCGCCGACGCGCGGCGTGGGCCGTTCGTGCAGCGAACGCTCGTTGGGGATATCGGTGGCGAGGCGCCACGCGAGGCCCGTGCGGATGAGCGTCCGCAGAATCAGCGCGCAGGCGGCGAACGCCAATACCGCGACCGACATCGCGGCCAGCGGCGGCGAAGCTTGGAAATACGAATGCAGCATGCGTTGTTATGAGTTGTCGAAAACGAAGCCCCGATCGTCCCGGCGACTTTTATCCCGGGCAAACCCGCAAGGATACGCGAACGGTCGCCGGAATGAGTCGTAAATAACTGACGGATAACGAAAATCGCGCCGATATCGAAGCCGCGCATATTTTAACGTTCGCGACAGACGTTTCCGATCGCGAGAACCGTTTATTGCGCGCGTGTCGAGCGAAACCACGCGGCCGTGGCGGCGAGGCCTTCGTCGAGCGATTGCGGCGCTTGCCAGCCGAGCGTCTCGCGGATGCGGCTCGAATCGAGGCGCAGGCTGCCGGTCAGCCGATCGATCTGCGCGGTCTTGCCCGTCAGACGCCCGACGCCGCGCAAGAGTCCCACCGGCACCGGCACGAGCCGCGCCGGTTTGCCGAGATGTTGGCCGAGCTTGCGCGCGAGTTCGGCGACGCTCGGGTCGTCGCCGTCCGTGACATGGAACAGGCGGCCCGCCGCAGCCGGATGGAGCGCGCATTCGATCGTCGCGCTCGCGAGATTGTCGACGGAGACGAGGCTGCGGCGCGCATCGATCGCGCCGAGCGGCAACGGGATGCCGCGCGCGATCGCGTTCATCATCGCCAGGAAATTGGCGCGCACGCCGGGGCCGTAGACGAGCGGCGGCCGCACGATGGCGATTTCCAGCCCGGTGCGGCTGCCGAATTCGAGCAGTTTCACTTCGGCTTCGGCTTTCGACACGCCGTAGGCATCGGGCGGATTGCGCGCGTCGTCTTCGCTGAACGGGCGGCCCGGATCGCTTTCGCCGAGCGCCTTGACGCTGCTCATCATGACAAAGCGCGTCACGCCCGCTCGCCGCGCGGATTCGGCGGCGGCGAGCGTGCCGTCGACGTTGACCGCCCGATACGCCTTCAACACGGCCTGCGATTGGGCGGCGGCGTCGGCCATTACGTGGACGCGCGCCGCAAGATGGATCACTGCGTCGCAACCGGCAAAGGCTTCGGGCGCGATCGAATCGAGGCCGTCGATATGGCGCACGTCGACGCCCGGTTCGCACTGCGCGTCGCGCCGCACGAGCCCTGTCGCGCCGATCCCGCGCGCCGCGAGCGCACGGCTCACCGCGCGGCCGACGAAGCCGTTGGCGCCGGTTATCGCGATGCGTCGGCCGGATTCGCTCATAGCCATTTCCAGCCGAAACGGTTGAAGAACCGGTACGCCGACGTGACGAACAGCTTGATGTGCACCGAGCCTTTCTTCGCCGCGCCGCCGCCGTGATGCAGGATTCGCACCGACGGCACATAGGCGATGCGCGCGACGCGGCGCGTGCGCAGGCTCAGGTCGTAGTCCTCGAAATAGAGGAAATAGCGCGGATCGAAGCCGCCGAGCGACTTGAGCACATCGGTTCTGAAGAGCATGAAGCAGCCGCTCACGATCGGCGGATCCCACACGATATTGCTGTCGCCGATGACATCGCGCATTTCGTAGCGCGCGAGGCGCCCCGCGAACGGCTTGCGCAGCGCCGACGGCAGAAAGCCGCGCACGAAAAGGTCGAGCACGGTCGGATAGCGGCGGCAAAGAAACTGCTGACGGCCATCGTCGCCGCCGATCCAGGGCGCGAGCAGACCGGTTTCCGGCGAGCCGTGCAGAAAGGCGAGCGCGCGGCGCAGGCCATCGGCATTGAGTTCGACGTCGGGATTGAGAATCAGATGGAAGCGGCTGTTCGCGCGCTCGATGGCGAGATTGTGGCCGCGTCCATAACCGACATTGCCGTGCCCTTTGAGCACGACGGTGTCGAATTCGGCATCCGCGGGCGCCGGCAGGTCGGCGAGCTCGCCCGGATTGCCGTTGTCGATCAGATACAGGCACGGGCGCCCGGCGACATCGTGCAGTTGGGCGAGCGCGGATTCCAGCGTTTCGACGGTGCGCGCGAGCAACGCGGCATCGGGCCGGTAGACGACGATGGAAATGCTGAGAGTGATCGGCGGGGCGTTCGCGTTCATCGGACAAATGGGGCGTCCGCGCCACGAAAGGAAAACGGACCGCATCGACGGGTGGAAGACGCCAAGATTGTCCTTAATGTCGGAGGTTTCGGCAACCGCGGGCGGCGGGGCGTCGCGTCAGGCGAACGTGCGAAACACGTAGCGCTTGTCGAGGCGGTACTTGATCACATAACCGATCGCGAGACCGATGCAGCCGCCGACGTAGCGCATTTCGGCCGTTCCGAAGACGTGATTGAAGCCGAATTCGACGCCCCAGAAAATCGCTGTGGTGACGAGGCCCATCGTGACGTAGAGCGTGAACATGGTCGCGTCGTGACGCGCATTCTCCGCCTTGAAGCGGAAGATCCATTTCTTGTCGAGCAGATATTTCACGACGAGACCGACGCCCGTGCCGACGAACACCGACAGCAAAACATGCCAGGGGCCGCTATAGATGCGCGTAGTCAGATCCTGCGCGCCGATGTTGGCAAGCGTCGCGATGGCGGCGAAAAAGGTGTAGAGCAGCGCGAGTTGCATGTGTTCAGAACATGGTTCGGTGGTTCGGCGTTTTTCCGGCGCTACGTCACACGTTGCTTGGCGGAAAAATCGACACCATATACGATGTGCCTGGAAAACTCGACAAAGCCGGTGCCGAAGCCGTCGCTGAGAAGACGGCCAGGCCCGGTTCCGCCCGGTCGTGGGCTTAAGCAATCATCTCAACGTGAATTGAATGAGCAAGCCCATCGTCGTCGATCTCGATGGCACGTTGATTCACTCCGACATTCTCGTCGAGAGCGGATTCGCCTTCCTGAGATCCTCACCGCAGAAATTCTTCAAGCCGCTGCTGTGGCTTTCCAGCGGCGGCAAGTCCGTGCTCAAGTCGCGGCTCGCCGAGCACGTGAGCATCGATGTCGCGACGCTGCCCTACAACACGCAGGTCGTGAACTGGCTGAAGGACATGCGCGCCGGGGGCCGCACGATCGCGCTCGCCACCGCGAGCCATGAATCGTTCGCGCATCGCATCGCGGAGCATCTCGGCATCTTCGATCGCGTGTTCGCCACCGACGAGCGCGTCAACCTTTCCGCGCATCGCAAGCGCGACCGGCTCGTCGCCGAGTACGGCGAGAAGGGCTTCGATTACGTCGGCAATTCGCACGATGACATGTCCGTCTGGGCCGCCGCCGATCGCGCGTACGTGGTCAATCCGCACGCGGGCGTCGTGCGCGCCGCATCGAAGCACGACAACGTCGAACAGGTCTTCGAGAATCGCCCGCCGACGCTCAAGGTCTGGGCCAAGTCCCTGCGGCTGCATCAGTGGCTGAAAAACGTGCTGATCTTCGTGCCGCTGCTCGCAGGGCATCAGCTGAAGTCGCCGGCGGCCATCGAGTCCGCCGTGATTGCGTTCTTCGCGTTCGGGCTGTGTGCATCGAGCGTGTATCTGCTAAACGATCTGCTCGACTTGCAGGACGACCGGCAGCATCCGGTGAAGCGCCGGCGCCCGCTCGCCGCCGGCACGATGCCGCTCGCATGGGGCATGGCGCTCTGCCCTGTTCTGCTCGCCGCCGCGTTCTCGATCTCGCTCACGTTCTTGTCGTGGAAATTCAACGCGGTCCTGCTCGGCTACTACGTGCTGACGCTCGCCTATTCGCTCGCGCTCAAGCGTCAGGTGATGATCGACGTCGTCGTGCTTGCCGCGCTGTACACGACGCGCATCGTCGCGGGCGCCGCGGCGATCCATGTCCCGCTCACGTTCTGGCTGCTAGCTTTCTCGATGTTCGCGTTCCTGAGCCTCGCGCTCGTCAAGCGCTACACCGAGCTTCACGCGATGATGAAGTCCGGGCGCGAAGGCGCGCGCGGGCGAGGTTATCTGGCGAGCGATCTGGCCATCGTGTCGTCGCTGGGAACGTCGTCGGGTTACATCTCGGTGCTCGTGCTCGCGCTCTATATCCAGGACGAACGCACCACCGTGCTTTACCGGCATCCGCAATACATCTGGATGGTGTGTCCGCTGATGCTCTACTGGTTCAGCCGGACATGGGTCATCACGCATCGCGGACGCATGAACGACGATCCCATCGTGTTCGCGGCGCGCGATCGCATGAGCCTCGTCGTCGTCGCGCTGTGCGGCTTCGCGTTCTGGCTCGCGATCTGAGCGATGAGCGAACTGCTCTCCTGGGGCCGCTACCCGCGCCTGCCGCAGACCGCGCACGCCGCGCACTGGCGCGACGAAGCGCAGGCGCGATGGCGCGACGTGCAGCGCGAACATGGCACGACGCTCGCGTTCGGCAATGGCCGAAGCTACGGCGACGTCTGCCTCGCGAGTTCGAATCACGTCTTTCAGACGCTCGCGCTCGACCGGATCATCGCCGCCGACTGGACGCGCGGCATCGTGCGCGCCGAGCCCGGCATCACGTTCGAGCAGATTCTCGCGCTCGCGGTGCCGCGCGGCTGGATGCTGCCGGTCACGCCGGGCACGAAGTACCTGACGCTGGGCGGCGCGATCGCCAACGACGTGCACGGCAAGAATCATCACGTGCGCGGCACGTTCGGGCGGCATGTGCGCGCGTTCGGCCTCGCGCGCAGCGACGGCACGTTCATCGAATGCTCGCCGGAATCGAACACGGAGATGTTCAATGCGACGATCGGCGGGCTCGGGCTGACGGGACTCATCCTGTGGGCCGAGTTCTCGCTGATGCCGATCCGCACGAGTCTCATCGACGTGACGAGCATCCGCTTCGGCAAGCTCGACGAGTTCTTCGATCTCTCGGAAGAGTACGACGCGAAGCACGAGTATTGCGTCGCGTGGGTCGATTGCGCGAGCCGCGGACCGGCGCTCGGGCGCGGCATCTTCATGGCGGGCGATCACGCGATCCACGGCTCGCTCGATGTCGAACAGCGCAACACGCGCCGCGTGCCGTTCACGCCGCCCGTTTCGCTCATCAACGGCCTCACGCTGCGCGCGTTCAACGAGCTGTACTACCGGAAGCAGCGACGCGCGATCGAGCTTTCGCGCGTCGGTTACGACGGCTATTTCTATCCGCTCGACAGTCTGCTCGAATGGAACCGCATCTACGGGCCGCAGGGGTTTCAGCAGTATCAGTGCGTCGTGCCGGCAGCGAGCGCGCGCGATGCGGTGCGCGCGATGCTCGATCGCATTTCATCGAGCGGCACGGGTTCGTTTCTCGCGGTGCTCAAGCGCTGCGGGAACATTCCGTCGCCGGGGCTGCTGTCGTTTCCGATGGAAGGCACCTCGCTCGCGCTCGACTTTCCGCAGCATGAATTGCGTAATTCGCAGCTCTTCGACGCGCTCGACGCGATCGTGCGCGATGCCGGCGGACGCATCTATCCGGCCAAGGACGCGCACATGTCGGGCGCCGATTTCCGCGCCGCTTATCCCCGATGGCAGGCGCTCGAATCGCTTCGCGATCCGGCCATGCTGTCGCATTTCTGGAAACGAATGACTGGCCTATGAAGAACATCGTCATCGTGGGCGCCACGTCCGCTATCGCCATCGCCTGCGCGCGAGAATGGGCCGCGAAAGGCGCGCGCTTCTTTCTCGTCGCGCGCAATCAGGAACGCATGGAGCAGGTCGCCGCCGATTTGACGGCGCGGGGGGCGGCTTCGGTCGCCGTGTATCGGCTCGATATCGACAAGCTCGACGATCACGCCGCGATGCTCGCTGACTGCGCCGCGCACATGGATTCGATCGATATCGTGCTGATTGCGTCGGGCACGCTGCCGGACCAGGCGGCCTGCCAGAGCGATCCCGCCGTCGCGGTGCGCGAGTTTCATACCAATGCGCTTTCGCTGATTGCGCTCATCACGCCGATCGCCAATCGGCTCGACGCGCAGCGGCACGGGGCGCTCGCGGTGATCTCGTCGGTGGCGGGCGATCGCGGGCGTCCGTCGAATTATCTTTATGGCAGCGCGAAGGCCGCGTTGCAGGCGTTTCTCGAAGGCTTGCGCGCGCGGTTGTTCAAGGTCGGCGTGCATGTCGTCGATATCAAACCCGGCTTCGTCGCCACGCCGATGACTGCGGGGCTGCCGTTGCCCGGCCCGCTCGTCGCCACGCCGGAGAAGGTCGCGAAGGATATCGTGCGCGGAATCGACAGGAAGAAGGACGTGCTTTATACGCCGTGGTTCTGGTGGGGGATTATGCTGATCATCCGGAACGTGCCGCGGTTCGTGTTTAAGCGCGCGTCGCTTTAAGTAGGCGCAGTTTCAGCGCGATAGTTGACACTCCGCAGACCCCCAAGCCACCAAGAGCGCCGATATATGTTGCCGAAGATGTGGTTGGAGTCAAACTCCACTTGCGGAGTCACGGCACTGCCGACTCCCATCATCAGATACGCCGTGACAGAGTGGCGCCGTAATGTGTACTTTGTGACTTACAGTCGACGATCTATTTTGTTGTCTCGTATGAATTTCAGGCCGCCATGGCCGTTGTTGAACAGCACTGGGGAAGAGAATCGCTAGGGAGCGTCGACGCGTGTCTCGAGGCCCCGCGCTGGGACGTTCGCGACGGTGGGGAGCGCGAGAACAGGTGCAAAGGCAACTCGCATGTATTTTAAGTGCGAAGTTCAGCAACCATTTTCAAGAACTCTCGGCGCCTTAAACTCGAACGCTCCAGTTTTAAACGCTCGAACGCGAATCAGTGATCCGAATAAAATATGGGCCCGCACACAAGAAGGTAAAAACTTGCAAGGTCTTTTCGTCGTGGCGTTCTTGATTTTGATTATATTCGAGAAGCCATGGCACACCACTTTTCCCATGTGCGCCTCTACCTAATCTTCGTCGCTCGCGTTCAATCTATGCGATTTTTTTTGAGCCACGAATCGCATTGTTGACGCGGGCTTTGTCTAAAGTTGCTCACCCCAACGCCAACTCCAACCCCAACCCCAACCCCAACTCTAGGAATTAGCCGCACATCGACTCTCCCTAACTTCATAGGTATCCGAGTTCGAAGTAAGCTCGTAGCGCCGCGACCAAAAAAGCCAGAAATAAAGGTGCAAGCCCTACACAAAGCTAAAGTGGTTGCACGAGCATGCAACAAAATACATTTAACGCTAGTGCATAAGTAGCAATCGGATTGAAACACTATTTAAGGACTGAGTCGTCGGAAGATACGATGTTTTTTCGCAAACCGAGGAAAATTGAGTGACGCTAGACAGTCGGCTCATTTGCGTTGCAAAGATTGTTCGATACAACGGAAGATTGAGGACGTCTACGAGCGGTCATCCTAACCGACGTTGTTGACAAGTCTGCTGATCGTTCCGTTACCGTTCGTCGAATTAGCTTAGCTTCAATCGATGCGCCCTTGCAGTCCTATCGGGACTGCCGTTCATTTCTGCGCATGCGTTCAACAGCAAACCAACTTCCTTTCAGAGCCACGGGCATATATGAATCCGCGCTCCGCCAGGTTCATTCGTATCCGAGTTTTACGAGCGTGGAGTGATTGCGCACGGTCGGGAGACAGACGCCAGTGAGACTTCACTCACGATTGCAGTCTCCAAGAATATTGGGATTCGCTTGCTATTTGTCCCGTCTAAGCAAAGCGCGGCCTTAATCGTCCCATATTCGGCAGAACGTATTTTGAGCACGTGCCGCGATACCAATATTTCAACAGCGAATTGACCGCACGCCCAGGCATCACTCAGTCGATCGGCCCGGCCAAAAAGAGCCGCTTCTTATGCAAGATTCTCCTTCGGACGGCCGCGGAACCACGACCCCGTGCGGTCAGAAGCGTCTCTGGCCGAACGTGCAGAAGTTTCTTCACGACCCCGCTCGACTACGCCTGCGGCCCAACTACCGGAGCTCACTCGTTGCCGCCGTTCGCCAATCGGACGCCTTGTCGGCCGGCATTGTCAGCGGAGCGGACGTTCGAAGATCCGATGCATCGATGCTTCAGTGAAAATCCGCCCACGTCAAACCTTCTTAGCCGGCAACGCATCCTGAGCGATCACGAAGTTGGGGGCGGCCCGACGAGGTTCGCGTTGGTATGTGAGCGCTTTGCGGGCGAAAGTTCGCACTTTTCTCGAGCTGACATAGCAATCCGCATTCGCCCCCGAATTCCGATCGACGATTTCGTGAACCTCGCTACCGCTGAATTTTTTCGTGGTGCACGTGTCGTCGTCCGCGAAACGCTGCATTTCAAACTCGAACGTAGATGAGTTTTGCAGGATGCCCTAACCTTTCTGCTAAAGCGGTGAAGCCAGCCCGCCGTCTGATTGCTGGCGCGCCGTACTTAAATGTCAGTTCCTGTGCGATGCTCTATGCGCGAATTCAACGTTCAATTTGACACCGACGACACCCGGGTCCATTGCGTCTGCTACCTAGTTTGTGCGACGCTAGTGTCGTACGGACTGACGCGAACATGGTCACTTCCTCACTTAGTCGAATCTACCCGCCTGTGGCACGCACGATCGAAAACGTCCTTTGACTGGATGACGCGCGTTCAGCTTGGCCAACTCGCGTTGAAACTTTGCAGAGAACACGTCAAACAAAAGCGTCGCTGCCCCCAAGTCGAATGTATTTTCACCGAGTCACTTGCGCTGGATCTGACGAGTGCGGAGGTGATCGAATTGTGGGCACGCTGTCGTGACGCGCTGAAACCGCAAAAATCTTGAATTCCGTCTGGTGCGAGATCTTTTCCGCGTGCAGTTACCCCGAGATCTACGGCATGCTGAACACAAGATGATCTCATCTTCCTACCACTTCGCTTTTGGCGACCGTGGAAGATTGTGCCGCTGTGGTCGCTCCGACGGCGCTAACGTCCGCTACGGAAAGAATTTCATCCCGATGGACGTCAGCTTGCCAGTATTCTTCTAGGACCGTATATGAACGCGTCCCGCTTGCGCCAGTTTTTATGCGAATCGACCTGGACAAGATGGGTTGCAGTCGTATACATGGCCTCGTCCCGTTTGCCAAACAATCTGTTCTACGGCGAGCAGGTGCTGGATTGCATATATACATTCGGCCTTTCTGTGGCACGCGTGTGCCCGGCCCCAATGGATTTCGCCCGGCGACTCCTACTTATATCCACGGCTTCGAGAGCCCTAAGACTGCGCAGGTTTTGTCACCGACGGTCCGACCTGTTAGCCATTGAATCAGATTACTTGTGCAACCAGTGAAGAGGGTAAATCACTGCTACTATCCGACCGACGCTCCGCTCATACCGGCGATACGTACTCCACACCGCGTGCGAGCAATACCCAGATCGTCCTGGCAATCTTGTTGGCAAGCGCTACGACCGCGATGTTCGTTCCCCGTCTCGCCTGCACCTCAAGTATCCATCGAGACAGCGTATCCGTATGCTTTATCGCCTGCTGTACCACGGATCTCGCACCGTGTACCAGCAGCACTCGCAGGTAGCCGTTCCCGCGCTTGGTGATACCGAACAGACGATCCTTGCCGCCTGAGGAGTGCTGGCGTGGCGTCAAACCCAGCCAGGCCGCGAACTGCCGACCATTTGAGAACTCGGAGGCGCTTCCCGCAGCGGCGATGACGGCGGTTGCAATCATCGGCCCGACCCCACGAATCTTTTCCAGGCGCTGGCTTGCAGGCGATGCCCTGTGCACGTGATGAATCAACTCATCGTACCGGGCGATCTGCTTATCCAGCAGGACGAGTCTCTCGTACATATCTCTCATCATTGACCGAGTCAACCCTGTCAGCTCGTTGCATTCGTCGTCGATAATCGCGGGGAGTTGCGTCCTTATTTTTAGAGGTGTTTGGGCAATGACCACCCCGTATTCAGCCAGCAGGCCTCGAATCTGATTGATCTGTGCGATGCGGTCTCGCATCAACAGACTGCGGACGCGAGCATGGACTGGATATCTTGCTGCTCAACGCTGTTGACTGCGACGTAGCGCATGGTCGGGCGGGACGCAGCTTCGACGATTGCCTCCGCATCGTTGCGGTCATTCTTCTGGGATTTTACGAACGGCTTGACGAATCGCGGAGCGATGATCTGCACGTGATGCCCCATTGCCGAGAAGCGGCGAGCCCAGTAGTGCGCCCCACCACAAGCTTCCATCACGATCCGGCAACAGGGTAGAGCAACGACTACTTCGAGGAGCTTGCTGCGGCTGACTCGCCGGCTCAACACCGGGTGGCCTCGCTCGTCGACGCCGTACAGCTGGAAGATGCTTTTTGCCAGATCGATGCTCAGCAACGAGACGCTCATGACGGCCTCCGCTCATACGTGGATCAGGGAGTGCTCATACTGCCATACCCTCTGATGGCGATCATTTGCATTCACGCATCGAAGGTGGGACGAGGCCATTCCACTATATCCGGGCTTGTTGCAGCCTTAGACGCTGCGGCCCCCGATGAAATCCGCTGACTAGTTTCATGACGTCAGCCGTGTGGGCGCGTCGTGCGAGTCACGTGCACGCGACGCCATCATGTCATGGCCTTCATTGCGAATTAGGCCAGCCTGCGATTCATGCGACGTTTTCTCCCAACTTGCCGGTTCCGTCTAAAAAAAACGCACGCGTTGCCAACATGGTCTTCCATAGCTCCTTGGCCGGTCCTATCAAAGCGCCACTCAGATTCATACGAGCGATCCGACAATTGGCCCACGGCCACTACTTTCGTCCAGCGTTTGGACGTTAGCCATAGCCCGTTCCTCTTATGTTGACCGATGCTGCGGCCGTTGTGAAGGGTCCGCCGCGAGTACGTGCGAGCAGCGCTAAGGCGCCATAAATTGGCTCACCTCGCGATTCAGTAGGAGACGGAGCAACAGAGTTGTGCCCATCGGGCGTCTAATTGCGGGCAGATCGGGCCATCTGAATGCCGTGGCAATAGTTGCGAACGTCAGCTCGTGGCCGATGAGTGTCAGATGCGATTTGCATACGGAGTCAGCTACTGCCGGCGCTCGCGTTTCGGGCGGAGGCGATCCTGAACTGCCCGTCGACCCACTGTACCGGCCAGACCCGCTCGCAAAACGATAGTCGTCATTGCCCCGGTGAACTGCCGAAGCGACTTGCTTCCTTGCAATATTTCGAGTATATTGGAAATATGGAAGATAAAGACGTTATTCGCGCCCTTGCAGCGCTTGCCCACGAACTACGCCTGCGTGTGTTCCGAATGCTGGTCGTCGCGGGTCCAACCGGCTTGACGCCGGGCGCCATGGCGGACCAGCTCGACGTTCCAAACGCGACGCTCTCCTTTCACCTGAAGGAACTGATGCACGCTGGCCTCGTCACGCAGGAGCGCGACGGGCGCAGCCTGATCTATCGGGCCGTCTATGATCAGATGAGCGCGGTGCTTGGCTTTCTGACCGAAAACTGCTGTCAAGGGCAGCCTTGCCTTGGACCTGGCGCGGCCTCATGCAAATTGTGATGGAGAACCACCATGAAGCGGTTTCACATCCACGTCCACGTTGACGACATCGCAGCCAGTGTCGCGTTCTATTCGAAACTGCTCGCCGCCGAACCGGCGCGCGTCGAGGCCGACTACGCGAAATGGATGCTGGACGATCCCCGCGTGAACTTTGCGATCTCGACGCGAGGCACGAAAGTCGGCGTGGATCACCTCGGCTTCCAGGTGGACGCCGCCGCCGAGCTTGCCGAACTCGCGAAGAGGGCCGAGGCCGCGGACCTGGCCCTGCTCGATCAGGGCGAAACCACCTGCTGTTATGCGCGCAGCGACAAGCACTGGGTTCTCGATCCGCAGGGTATTGCCTGGGAACACTTCCATACGCTGGACGGCGCGCCCGTATATGGCGAGAGCCGGAAGACTTCGGCGTCGTCAGGGGCAACGTCCTGCCGGGCTCCGAGCGGCAAACCAATTCGCATTGCTGCGAAGCCTGCCGGCTCGGCCTGTTGCTGACTACGCTGTCCGCTGATAGCCCCATGACCACGAACGTATTGATTCTCTGCACCCACAATTCTGCGCGCAGCGTGCTATCCGAAGGCATGCTGAACCATTGGGAAGAAGCTCGGCAAGGACGTCCGCGCGTACAGCGCGGGCAGCGCCCCGAGCGGCCGCATCAATCCGTTCGCGCTCGAAGCGCTGACGACCGCAGGTATCGACATGCAAGGCTATCGCAGCAAAAGCTGGGATGAATTCGCGCAGGACGGCGCGCCGAAGATGCGCATCGTCATCACGGTCTGCGACAGCGCTGCGGCCGAACCGTGTCCGTTCTGGCCGGGCAGCCCTGTCAAGGTTCACTGGGGCTACGCCGATCCGGCGAACGCGCCGGGCGGCGATGAAGGCAAGCGGCAGACGTTCGAACTCACGCGCGAAGCGATCGGCTACCGCACGCTGCAACTGCTCGCGCTCGCTCTGGAGCGGCTGGACAACGCCCAACTGCCGCAGGCGCTGAACGACATCCTTCAGAGCTGAACCCTTTCCATCGATTCACCCATGAACACCCCCAATGTTGCCGCCTCGGGGAAGCCGCCCGCGAAACCGGCCATCAGCTTCTTCGAGCGATACCTGACCGTCTGGGTCGCGCTGTGCATCGTCGCGGGCATTCTGCTTGGACAGGTCCTGCCTGGTGTCTTCGAGGCAATCGGCCGGATGGGATATGCGCACGTCAATCTGCCGGTCGGCCTGCTGATCTGGGTGATGATCATCCCGATGCTCGTCAAGGTCGACTTCGGCTCGCTGCACGAGGTGCGCCAGCACGTTAAGGGCATCGGCGTCACGCTCGTCGTGAACTGGCTGATCAAACCGTTCTCGATGGCGCTGCTCGCGTGGCTCTTCATCAAGCACCTGTTCGCGCCAATGCTGCCTGCAGAGCAACTCGACAGTTACGTCGCGGGCCTGATCCTGCTTGCCGCCGCGCCCTGCACGGCGATGGTCTTTGTCTGGAGCCGGCTGACCGGCGGCGATCCTCTGTTCACGCTCTCACAGGTCGCGCTGAACGACAGCATCATGGTGGTCGCCTTTGCGCCGCTCGTCGGCCTGCTGCTCGGCATTTCCGCGATCACGGTGCCGTGGGCGACGCTGCTCACGTGCGTCGTGCTCTACATCGTGATTCCGGTCGTCCTCGCGCAGATCCTGCGCAAGGTGCTCCTCGTTAGGGCGCAGGCCGCGTTCGATGCCGCGTTGGCAAAGATCGGCCCGTGGTCCATCACAGCATTACTGGCGACGCTGGTGCTGCTCTTCGGGTTCCAGGGCGAAGCCATCCTGAAGCAGCCGCTCGTCATCGTGCTGCTCGCTGTGCCGATCCTGATCCAGGTGTTCTTCAACTCGGCCCTTGCATATGGGCTCAATCGCGCGGTCGGCGAAAAGCACAACATTGCCTGTCCGTCGGCGCTGATTGGCGCGTCGAACTTCTTCGAACTGGCCGTCGCCACGGCAATCGGTCTGTTCGGCTTCAATTCAGGGGCTACGCTCGCGACCGTCGTGGGCGTGCTGATCGAAGTACCCGTCATGCTGCTCGTGGTGCGCATTGTGAACCGCTCAAAGGACTGGTACGAGTGCGCCTGACGAATAACGAAACGATCACAGAGGGCAAACGTGTCCGATCTCGCTACTGATCTCCCACAGGTGAACCCCGCGCTGTTTCGCGTGCCCGATATCAATCGACTGCAGGCTGCGAAGGCGTCGCCCCATCAGCCGCGCATCCTGCTGCTCTATGGTTCGCTGCGCGAGCGCTCCTTCAGCCGCCTGCTGAGTGAAGAAGCCGCACGCCTGCTCACGGCGATGGGTGCCGAAGTACGCACATTCAATCCGAGCGGCCTGCCGCTGCCGGACGACGCGCCGGACAACCATCCCAAGGTGGCCGAACTGCGCGAGCTGGTGCTGTGGTCGGAAGGCATGGTCTGGTGCTCGCCGGAGCGGCACGGCGCGATGACTGGCATCATGAAGGCGCAGATCGACTGGATTCCGCTTTCGGTCGGGGCGGTGCGGCCCACCCAGGGCAAGACGCTCGCCGTGATGCAGGTTAGCGGCGGCTCTCAGTCGTTCAACGCCGTCAACCAGATGCGTGTGCTCGGACGGTGGATGCGCATGCTGACCATCCCCAACCAGTCGTCGGTGGCCAAGGCGTTCATGGAGTTCGACGAAGCCGGCCGCATGAAACCTTCAGCGTATTTCGATCGCGTCGTTGACGTGATGGAGGAACTGGTCAAATTCACGCTGCTGACGCGCGACATCGGTCCATACCTCGTAGACCGGTACAGCGAACGCAAGGAGAGCGCTGAGGAACTGATGAAGCGCGTGAATCAATCGGGTATCTGATGCGAGCGGTTCCAGTCGCCACTCGCCTTCAGCGTCGCGCCGCCCATTCGCATGCTGTCGAATGCTCCGCGTTTCTGTGAAATTCTTCCGGCTGTTGAGACTCACTGGCACACAGGACCTGCATCATGCATCTTCGATAGCAGTTGCAACCGACCTCGCCGCGATAGAGGCATTGCTCGAAGCCAACGAATTGCCTACGGTCGGCGTTGCGGAGCACCTGACCAATTTCCTCGTAGGAGTGGATCCATCTGCGACCATCGCGTGTGGCTGCATCGAATATCACGGCGAGTTCGCTCTCATGCGCTCGATCGTTGTTGCACGGGACGCCCGTGGTTTCGGTCTCGGCGAAACCAGCATCGCCCATTTGCTGGCAGCGTGCCGGACGCGGGCGGTTCGATCGGTAGTGTTGCTAACGACAACGGCTGAGCACTATTTTGCTGGTCAAGGCTTTGCACCCGTTGCGCGCACCGAAGTGCCTCCGCCTCTGCTGGCATCCAGCCAGTTCCGAGGCGTGTGTCCGGCGTCTGCTACCACGATGTTGAAGGTGTTGAAGGTCGACGAGGAAATAAAGCAGTACCACCGAGGAGGAAAGATTACAACGGGCAACTTTCATTGCGTTCGCGGACGCAGCGCCCCAATGAAGAACTCGTCAGAGTCGTGTCGGAATTGCGTCCGGCTGCATATCTACCGAAAATCCACATCAATAAATATCCGCGTTCCTGCGATAAACTGGCGCTCATCGACGAACACGTCATGCCTGATCTACCACGCGACGAACCGGTCACGCTGTATCGGGGGCCAGCCCGCCGTTCTTGGGTGAATCGGTTAGACGGTCTTTGCCGAACGAGCCGACGGATTCGAACCTGGCGGGATCTTCCGCCGCCAGTTAGTCAACTGGGCGGAGCAAGTAAAAGCGCGCCGATCTAGCGGACGGGGCTTTGTAACCCTACCTTACCTCCGCCGAACAATGACATAGCTGTTTCTATCAACTTTTCGTAGGATAGCTTAATATCGACGTTCGTCAGCGCGCAGAGCTGACCCCTCCGACATCGGCAGGCCGATGGTTGCGTCTAACTACAACGGGATAGTTATATTTAGATATCTGTCACGTCGTCACGCTCAGTCGCCGGCCGTCAGCACGCAATCGCACACATTCGCACACATTCGCACACATTCGCACACAATCGGACCCAATCGCGGGGCTCCGGTCGCATGGCCACAGCATCCTACGGTCAGCACGCGCAAGCCGATGAAGCGCTCCGCAAGCGCCGCGACGACGTCGCCGTGAGACCTTTGTCATTGGATTCCCGCAGAAACGTAATCTGCACCTGACGGTCACTCGGAGCATCGTCGACCCCTACCCAGACTATGGCAATTTTCTACGGAAGCGCCCACCCCTAATAGCGGCGATAGAGAAATGTGAAATTCCGCCACGTGGCGCAAAATGTAGAGACACGTGGCAGCATGGAGATCGAGATGAAGCGGACAGTCCGCGACAGCGAAACGGGAAAGCCGTTTCGGAGCCTCGTCCTTGCGATCCAAACCCGCATTTCTTCGTTCGGACCATATGTAAGCAACGGGACGTCACAGTTCGGGGACATGGCAAGAGTTGCTGATATGACCTCGTTACAGGCTCACGACGTCGTAACAAGGGGTCTACCAGTGGCCCTCGCGCGCGAAATGATCGATGAGTATGGTGTCGTCTCGCGTGAAGCGTTACTGCTCGCAATCGGCGTGAGTGAGCGAACCCTGCAGCGCGGCAAAGACGAAAGCCGCCTGCTCGACAGCAATGCCACGGATCGGCTACTCAGGCTTGCTTGCATTACCGAACAGGCGATTGATGTCCTCGGATCGAAGGAAGCCGCAGAGCGATGGCTATCGCAGCCCGCGATCGGGCTCGATCAGCGTCGGCCGGTCGAACTGCTGCAAAGCTCCGAGGGTGCGGAATTGGTCAAGACACTGCTCGCCCGTATGGACTACGGGGTGTACTCTTGACGCCTTTGCCGGCGGGGCTTGGGACGAGCGCACTAACCGTTTGGCGCCTCGAACGAGAGAAGCACTTCCCTACCTGGAACACGGCCGAAGGCGCTTTTCTCGTTGGACGACGGTGGTCGTCGCCCGGACAACGAGTGATCTATGCCTCACTGGACCCTGCTACTACGATATTGGAAGTTGCTGTGCACAAGTGCTTCGACGTGTTGGATAGAGTGCCCCATCGACTACTAGAGATTGAACTCGGAACCACGCCGATCAAAGTCCTCCTTCCTTCCGAGGTTCCAAATCCGCACTGGTTGAGCCCGGGTGCCGTCAGTCCAAATCAACAGAAATTCGGCGACGCGCTGTTGGCTGCAAGCCCGCTCGCCTTAGTCCCGAGTACCGTCAGCAAACATTCTTGGAACTTGCTGATCAACGTTGCTTCAGCATCAGACCAACTCGCCTTGAAGAACCACGAACGCTTTGCGCTCGATCCTCGGCTAACGACGATCCGCTAGCCCGGGGATTGAGTTTCGGTGTTGCGCAATCGCCCAGGTAAGCGTCCTGTTGCCCGTTCAGTACGAAATCGGGCTGAGAAGAGCAGGAGCGCCGAACTCCTGCACTTTCGCATTGGATTGCTGAAAATACAGTGTCCAGAACTGCCTGAGCGCTGTCATCGTCTGCGGATCGCGGTATGCATTGCGCGCTTTCGCATCGCCGGAAAGCAGCCCGGCGCCGATCACATAGACACGCGCACCGCCGAAATCGGCGATCAGACCCGCCGCGTTCGCCTTCCTCAGCTCCACCGCAGGATCGACGCGCCGGACGGTGTTGTGGGCGTAGAAGCTCGCGACCGAGCTGTTTTCGAGCATGTCCGACGCTAGGAAAAGCACACGGTCGGCGGCCGGAGAGGCGCGCACTTTGTCGCCGATGTCCTTTAGCGCGGCGAGGATGTCCGACTTCGCAAGATCATTGGTCGCCGTCGACTGGACCTGCACGACCGCCGCCAGCAATGACTTCCTGGCGAACGCGGACTGGCCTGTCATGCACGCGTCGAACGTGCGTAGCGCGCGTTCGCTCACGTCGTCGCGCAGCTTCGCCGATATTGGCGCTTCGATGATGCCGCGTGTCACCACTTCCGTATAGTGACCTTGCGAGAAGGCCGAAAAGTCGATCAGCGTGTAGGCGCTCCCCGGCTTGACGGCGGTAGCCGCGGTCGCGGCGATCTGCGCTTGTAGCTTCTCATCGAAGACGGTGGTCTGATCAATCGCCATGAACAGTTCACGGTCGATTCCACTCGCAGGCGGATTAATGTGATTGGCCGCGTAACAGCTTGGAATGTCGTTACTAATGCCCGCCATCGCGGTACTTGCGGACAGGGTCATTGCGACCGCGGCAAATGCGATTTTGACAATTCGTTTCATGGTCGACAGTCAAACCTTGAAGAGATCGTTGAGTTGCGATTCAAGCGCAGTTTTGGCCTGCTCCGCGCGCTCCTTTCGCAACTTGATCTCGGCGATGACTGCTGTCCGCACCGGTTCGTTGAGACGATAGATCAGCTCCTTCTTGCGCGCGAGATCTGCTGTTCCCTCGATTTCCGACACGAGTTCGTCGATCGTGACGCTCGCAGCGACATCGGCGACGGGCGGCTGTGTCACGGCCTGAGCGGCTGCTCGTTCATCGGTCCGCGTGTCGGCAGGCGCGCGAACCGGAGCAGCATCGAGATCGGACTGTGCGCGCAACTCCATCGCGTAGTCGCGGAATGTCTTCGTGAACGTCTTGCCCGAAATGTCGGCGTTCTCGGCCATCCGCTTTTGAAGATTCTCCAATTGCGACTGCGTAATCGCGCGCAGCGGCGCGAAGTAGTTGTTGTAGTCCTCGAACGTGGTGAAGCCCTTCGTCGTCTTCCACGCGGCGCGGCTCTCGCGACCGCCGAATCCCCAAGCGAAGCCGCCGAAGATTCCGACGATCTGCGTCACCACAAAAATCACTGCGAGTGTGATGAACGCGGCGGCGCCTTCGCTGCGCGTCGACGACGACTCTTCCGCGCGCGCCCGGTCATCGGCAGCCTTCTGGCTAGACATGAGTTCCGCAGGGACTGCATTGGCCGTGGCGAACGGATTGCCGGCATCGACGCTTTGGCTCATGCCCATTGCTTCACGCGTCTGCTCGGCGTTGAGATTGCTCCAGCGCATCCAAGTCGACGTCACAGCGATGATCACAATCACCGCAATCGTCACGCCCACCATGAAGTAGCTGTGATTGGTGCCGATGCGATTCACGACCTGTGTATAGTCCGGTTCGCCGTCGTCGAGCGACTGATCATCGTCGAGCTTGACCTTGCGGCTTGAGAAGCGCTCCTGGGTCTTGTCTTGCTTCCACTGCTTGCGGCTACGGACGACAAGATTCGAGCGGTATAACTGATGCCCGGCCACGTGCGTCAGGAACACCATGATCACGCAGAGCACGAGTACGATCGCCACCATCAGCAGCGTGTGCGTATTTGCACTGCCGTCGCGAGCCATCCAGCTTCCAAGCAGATATGAAAACCCAAGGCCTTCGGCGATGACCAGCACGGTCAGGAGCGCGAGAAGCCACACGGGCGTCGGGGAGCGACCACCGTCATCGGCCTTGGAGAGATACGCGTTGCGCTTGTTGAATTCTTCCTTTGACAGATACGAGATGAACTTGTTGTAGTCGCCACAGAGCGTGCGTTCCGAGTCGGTCCACCCGCCCTGTGCGTGAATTCCGTGGCGCGCGAGGCGTGCAGTCTTGCCTAGCACGGGAAACGTGTATTTCCAGTGGTTCAGCCAGAACTCAAGCGTCGAACGGTATGCGAAGGCGCCGAGCGCAACGACGGCGGCCACGACGCACCAAATAACGGTGCTGAGATTGGCCTGTATGAGGTCCATCATGATCGTTTTTCCTATTCTTATGTGCGTGCGATGACTGGCACGTATTCGACAGTGAAATACTGGCTGCTCTTATGGCGCACGAGTTCGCCTGCAGTCGCCTTGCCGTTCGCGAAGATGATGTCGGCGCAATCGAATACGGCCGCGTTATTGACGAACACTCGATACAGTACGCCGCCATCCACAGCATAGGCATTGACTTCTGGAGACAGGCGCACCTGTGCGGGGCCTGCCAAACCGCCGCTCTGCTGATAGTCCTTCCAGACCAGCAACGTCGGCTTCGTGCCAGCCGTCGAGCCGTTGCGGAGGACGGACACGTCCTTCAGCGCGAGATACTGTCCGTTCAGCGTTGCGCCCCAGCTGCTGCCGTACAAGTTCTGCACGTGGTCCCTCACAGGCACGGCCTGATCGTCCGCAACTGACTTCATCGCGTGCGAAACGCGCGGGCGATCGTTCATGCAACTCTTCGTGACCGGCGCTTCGTCGGCGACTGCCTTGGACATCAAGGAGAAAGACGGCGAGACGGGCGTGGCGGCGAAACGAAGGCCGATTGCTGCGGGCATCGTTTCGCGCCAGCCGAAGTCGATGCTATCAGGTGTCGCTGTCGAGACAGCTTCGATGGGCTTCGAAGTCGAACCCGACGGCGCTGCGGCAATCCGGGTCGTGCTCGTCTGCGCCCTCTTCGGACGTGCGGGCCTCTGTGCGACCGCCGTCTGCGTCTGGCCGGGCTTCACGCTCGCCGCTTGCACGCGGGCATCGTCTTGTTGCGACGACAACGGCCGATAATACTGATACTTCGGAACGCGGCTGCTCGCGTAGCTTTGCAGGATGTCGGTTCTCGCGCCAGCCAGATCCACGATCTCGACGCGACGATTCTGCGCGCGTCCTTCCTCGGTCCGGTTATCCGCGATCGGCAAGGTCTCGCCCGCGCCTTGATAAAAAACGTTCCCCGCTGCCACGCCGTGTTCCGCGAACAATTTGGCCACCGTGCGCGCGCGGCGCTCCGATAGATCGGCGTTCAATTCCGAGTTGCCCATGTCGTCCGTGTGGCCGATCAACAGAATCTTCGCATTGGCTGCGGCAGCCTTGTCGCCATCGCCCGAGGCTTCTGCTAAGCGGGTCGATGTCCGGTATTGCTCTGCGATTTCGGCGAAGTAGACTTTCGCGTCGGGTGTCAGCTCCGCGGAACCAGTCTCGAACTGCGTGTGGCGCGTCGTATCAACGATGGTGAACGAGCTTCCGATCTGTTCAGTCTTTCCCGTGTCTGCCGCCCGGACTTCGAGCGGAGCGGCCGTATAGATGAGATCGTGCTTAGCTGCAATCTTAGAAAGGGCACAGCGCCGGCTGTCGACAGCATGGCCGACCAGTCCGCCGGCGATACCGCCCGCCGTCGCCGCGATGGCCGCTGCCGCCACTTTATTCTTGGGCGCAATGACTGCGCCGAGAATCGCGCCAAGGCCAACGCCCACTGCAATACCGGTGTTCCGGCTGCTGTTCGCACAGGGATCGGGATTGGCGAATGTGCTTTCGAAGATATTGAGGTCGCTTTGTCCAGAAGCGCCCCCTCTGTTGTTGCTTTGAAGGCCGCCAGTGTTGGCGCACCCCGTAGCGGCAAAAATAGTGATCGTGGCAAGCCATAACGGCCTTGCCCTTCCGAATGCAATTGACATTCGCCCCTCAGTTCTTGGTTTTTATCGCGTCCGTTCGGCCGCTGCTTTTCGTTCCCCGTCGATGCGGCATGACAGGCCCACCTAGAGTGGTTTACGGCAAGCTCTTAATTAACTTTAGTGCTCTTTTGTCGCTATGCGGCGAATCCATCGGGGATTTGGAAGCGCAAATGATGGATTGCGTCACGAGCCTGAGCGCGTCGACCTCTTCGAACCGACAAGGTGGCAGGACCAAGCTCCATCGTGTGCAGAGCGGCGCGCCATTTAACATAGTGCCCGTGTCTTACGCCGCGCCCATGTGCATGACCTTGCTTACCCGCATCCGCAACCTCAGTCTTGAACGTGATCGCTGCACCCAACGAGGCCGCCTTCCCGAGAGCAGCTCCGCCGACGAAGGCTGCAGCCATTGCCGGCACAATCAAGCCTATGAACGATCAGTTTGCTGAGTCATCGCGCACCAGGCACGTGGCAACTGGCATTGAGCCGAAGCGAATCACAGTCGTGCTCGACGCGTTGAAAGAAGTGAAGAAGCGATTCTCGTCCGCCTGTTTTTTGAGAGAGACAAGCGAAAGGAAGAGAAGCTTCTCGCGGTCATCGACTAATACTTCCGCCTGTTGAACTTGCTCAAAAGGACAGGTGCAATGGCTGAACGAAACCTTTCCTCACGACGAAAGAACGCGGCTCGGCCATTGCGGACATCGAGGTCGGTCGTGTTTAGCGTCTGCACCCCGGTGGATTGCAGACCTTGCCGGCGTCGCACGACGGCACAGCAGCTACCGCCGTCAGCGAACTAACACTTACGCCCCCGATCGGTCAGTCGACTTTCTCGAAACAGGCCGTTCCACGCAGCTCCGCAAGTGGCCATTGTCGCCAGTCGGCTCTCTAATTTCGCTTTGCCATAGAATTTGGATCAGAAATTCCTCACAGCAAGATCTCGTCAACCCGGTTCCAATCACATTGGTCAGGCGTGTGTCGTTTGAAGCAAGCCGGCGCGCTGGCATCGCGCGACCGAAGCGCTAGAACCGCAGGGTTCATGGATGGACGACCGTCATCCTGAACGGGCCGCCATTCATCGCAGCATGACTGATGGCTTCATTCACGTCGTCGAGCTTGAAGGGCGTCACGTCGAAGTGCTTGAGATCGAGCAGACCACCACGAATCAGGCCAGTCATAAGCGTGACCGCTTCTGGCGGATACATCCATTTGCCCCGCACGGTGATGTCGTTGCGCATGATCCACGGGTAAGGCAAGTCGAGACCGTCGCCGCCGAGCATGCCGACACCGCCCATCAACACGACACGTCCGTAGGGCCGCACGGCCGTCACTGCCGCGCGCACCGTCCTCGTGGTCGCAGACGGCGGCAGCAGGTCCATTACACAGTCGACAGGGGCTCCGGCAGCCGCGCGCATCCGTTCCCGATCGTCGTCCTCGTTGCCAGTCAGCCTCACTGTACGGATGCGTTCGCCGAAGCGCCTTTGCAGATCCGCGAGCACGCGCTCATTGCGGCCCGGCGCGACCACGCAGCGCACACCCATTGCGAGGGCAACCGCTACGCACGCGCTGCCGAAGTTGCCGGTCGCTCCGCTCACAAGCAATGTCTCGCCAGCCTGCAGATTCGACGCAAGCAGCCCGCCGTACGGAACCAGCATTGTGTTGAGCGCGCACCATTTTGCGGCTTCGGCGGTATCGATTTCACCAATCCGAATGGCGTTCTCGGTTGGCACGCGCATTTGTGCTGCGAATGAGCCGTGGTGGAAATGGCGCGCGAGTCGCAGGCCGCCGTCGCCGCGTGCACTCCAGCCCTGCAATGTGATGTCGGGCGTGAGCGCGTCGTCGCGTGAGCGAACGGTTGGATCGCAGAAAACCCAATCGCCTGTTTTGAGATGCGTGGCGTCTGGGCCGAACGCACGCACGCGCCCGATTGCCCCGCAGCCAGGGACGATCGGCAATTCGATCGCGTAGCGGCGCTCGCCGCTGAACACTTCTCGCGCATACGACAGTACTGGCGCGGCAACGACGTCCACGATGACTTCGCCTGTGCCCAAAGAAGGATCGGGTAGGTCTTCAATCGCAAGCGGCTCGCCGAGTGTCTTCAGAATCGCTGCTTTCATACGAGTTTCCTTTGATGGTGGCGGACAAGGCCATTCTGGCGGGCTTAGAATCCATAACAAGGCCTAGTACTATCCTGGGATTGCCGCGTACCTGCTTGCGGAGGGAGGACGGTCGTGACAAAAGCGAGCCGAAGCGAATTTGGGAATTTCCTACGCTCACGGCGGGAGAAGCTAAGTCCCGAATCGGTGGGACTCAATAACCTGCGGCGGCGTCGCACGCCCGGTTTGCGTCGCGAGGAAGTTGCCGAACTCGCGGGCATCGGCGTGGACTGGTATGTGCGGCTTGAGCAGGGCCGCACAGTGAGTCCGTCCGATACCACGCTCGAAGCGCTGGCTCGCGCTCTGCGGCTCGGCAAAGTCGAGGCGGCGCATCTGCGCGCACTCGCACGCAGCGGCGATAGGCAGCCCTTCACTCGCGAGAGCGTGCCGAGACCCATCGCAAATCTGATCGCGACACTCGAGCTTCCCGCGTATGTCACGGGCAAGCGGTGGGATCTGCTGGCCTGGAATGCAGCAGCGGCCGATCTTCTCGGCTTTGACCGTCTCGCCGAAGCGGATTGCAACATTTTGGTGTTCATGTTTGCCGAACCGGACTCGCGCCGGCTTTTCGGCGCCACTTGGGCCAACGAGGCGCGTCGCATGATCGCGTTGTTTCGCGCAACGCATGATCTTTATGCCGACGATCCGGCCTTTGTCGAACTGGTCGAACGACTCCGCGCGCACAGCACCGAGTTCGCGAAATGGTGGAACGCGCACGATGTTCGTGGGGGCGCGTCCGGGCAGAAGGTGCTGACCCATCCGGAGCGCGGCGCGCAATGCTATGACTACGCGACGTTTCAGGCGAACGACGACCCTGCGTTGAAACTTTCCATCTACACGCCTGCGTGAATCGAGCTCCCTACACTCGGCGCGTCAGCATAGTGAGGCCAGTAAAGCCGACTATCGGATACGCTCGAGCCACCGAAGACATGGGACGGGGTAATTGCCCCGCGTGTTTTTCGTCGCTAGGCGCTCGTCGACGATTTGTGGTCGGAAGCCGAGCGTCCGTTCATGGCCGCCCTCTGCTTGACAGCGACCGGCGGCACGCAACCCACAACAGCCGGTCGTGCTGTGTGGGACGCAACGGCGGCTAACCGAGTGGTCCGGTCATCCACGACAGTATTCCGGGGGGCGGATCCGGCCTGAGCCGACACTAAGTCGGACTGAGTCTAACGTCTGCAGCCTGGAGCACTGCTGACCCTTTGCGGCCTCGCTCGGCGAGACTGCAACTGCCCGCGTCACCCAACTCACAGGCTGCGACCATTGCCCCTATTCGAGGTCGCGGGATTGACCCATACACTTCGATTCTTAGAGTAGTCACTCCCTGAACGCCGCGTCCAGCTTGGCGTCGCGCGAGGTGTTGAGATGCGCTCGCCTCGCCGCGGCCCAAGTACGCTCGGCAACCGCGCGTAACATTCGGATCCCGCTCTGACCACGCGCGCGGAGCGGCGGAATGCACGACAAGCATTGCGACTAGGTTGCCGTTGCTAAGCAGCGGCAGCGCGGCCTCCGCCTGGATTCCAAGTCCAAGGTGTGCGGCTCTCTGCGACTCGTCGAATCGAACGTCGGTGACCATGTCGTCAACTATTAGTGGCTTTCCGGCCTTGAAAGCGGTCACGATCCAATCGCCATACTCCGCTGTGGGAAACGGTGCGGTGGCGAGTGACTCGATGTTGCGCTCAAATGCCGTTCCGGTCGAAGCCGTTCCCAGCGCAGACACCAGCACCCACGAACGACTGCGAGAAAGGACGAAATTAAAAGCCACCCCATTTTCGAGAGCTTTCGCTTGCTCGCACGCGCCTGTACCCCGGTACAGTGGACTTGATCGGTTGAGCCTGGACTGTCTATCAGCCACGGGAAACCAGAAGAGCTGCCGCGACGGCACGGAACCAACTCGCACTGCCCCACCCACGAACGACTACCGGTGAACTTTGAAGCACTAGGCATCACTAGGGGAATGAAGTTCCCTTTCTCATACTCACAGACGCCATGCCCCTCCTTGGAATGCGACATTTACCTGCAGCGTCGTGACACAGATCAATGCTGCGGCAAATCACTACATCTTCAACTCGAGCGCTTTCTTACTGCGTCGTGCGAGCAACTTTGATGCAAGCGAGGAAGCGCTATGTCGGAATACCACAATGACGACTTCATTGGAAATAAAGATAACGATCAACGAGTTTGTCACGCCAGACTTGTTTCGCGCCGTGTCTGCCGTCTCAAATCCAAGGCAACGAGCGGCGCTACTTAAGCGCCTCGCCGAGGACGCGCTGCGCAACAGCGGTCCGATCAGTCAGATAGCGCCGACTGCGACCTCCGGTGCGGCAGGCACCAGTCTCGCGCCGCGGGTGATTCAATCCGGGGCTGAGCGAAGTTCATTGTCGATTAACCCTGCGCGCCTCTTCTCCGAGACAGGCGGTTGCGACGAAGACCGAAGGCAGTTCGAATGCACGGCCGACGTGGCAGGAGCCGGCTCACAGCGTGAGACCGTCGCGTCTTTGGTAGCAATCGTGCCTGACTGCAAGGCAAGCGCGATGAGTTCGACAAAAGAACCGACGATGCCTGAGCTATCTGTCGAATATGGTGAGACGCCCCAGGCGCACACTACCGCCCAATCGACCGCCCGGCGCGACTTCCTAACGCAGGCGTTGGTAACGGCGACGCTCGCTATTGAGAGAAGCGCATACCGGCTCCGTTGCGCCATCATCGATGAGAAAGAACGGCGAAGAAGATAATTGGGAAATGATGGAGCAGCCTTGCACTGCCCGCTGCTCCTTGCGTGCACCGATCCGACACATGCATGATTCAGTACTTCGTAAGCAGTAGTTCCTCCGCATCTGGCGAACCCAACTGAGGAGGGTCATGTTTGTGTCCGCAACCATAACTTGCGGACGCAAACATGACCCCAGACAATCTTGATTTCCTCCCTCTCAAAGTCACGCATATCGATGAAGGCGGCCCGCGCTGCTTTGATCCAGAGGGCAAGCGCCGGTTGATCGAGGCATGCCAAAGACCGGGAACGTCTGTGTCCGAGCCGGCCCTCAAGGCTGGCGTAACGCCAACCAGTTGCCTAGACGGGTCCAGCGCGAGCACGGACTAGATGCCACCGCGCGGAGAGGCCTCTTGACGTCCGGGTGCCGGTGTTCGTGCCGGTCGTAGGGCTCGCACCTTCCGTCGCAGCGAGGTCCGAAGCCTTGCCAGCCTCCACGCGACGTGAAGCAACGCGGCCCTCGCACCGCCCGCGGTTGCCCTCACGCCTGGTGGCGCAGTTGCCCAACGGAATGAGTTTTGAACTCGAATGTGGCCAACAAGAAACGGCGCTGCTCACGGCGATGATCGGCGCGCTGAGGAGTCGCTGATGCTGCGCTTCGCCGATGACCCGAGGGTCAATCTCTACCGCGAGGCAATCGACCTCCGTTGTGGCATTGACACCCTTGCCGCCCTCGTCGAGATACGGCGAAATTGCGCCGAAGGCGCAGCACGAGGAGGCCATGCGTTAGGTGGTCGAAGCGGCAGGCCACAGCCGGCCATCGATTGCAAACGCGTATCTATCTATCGACGCATAGGGTGCAGCAGGAAGAAGCGCCCGGCGTCACCCTCGACCGGGTCCGTGATGCCATCGTTATGTTCAACGACAACAAAAAGGCTGCCGCAAACTTCCTTCAGATCTCAAGGCAAAGCGTGTATCGGATCCTCGAGGGAAGCCGCGAGTGTGACAATTAGCAGAAAGACCTAACTTGTCACACGCGAAAATTTTGGAGTTCTCGTTTTCGTGTCAGAGGGTTAGCGGAGAGGGACCAGCACAAAGCGCCATATCAGTGATATGGCCTGTGGGTTTAGTCCCGCGCTTTTCGGTCAATTCAAGAGCCAATCCAACGACCGGCTGGTCATAGCGTGATAGGTGAGAATGGCGGCCAAGGCGAGCACCACAGCGATTTGCGGTGCGAGCTTTGCGCCCAGGCGGTAAGCGGCGCAAAGGTAGTCGATCGGCGACATGCGTTTCCTGTGGCGGTGATTGCTGGCCATCGGAGACGCACGCCTTTCGTGGGTGCCTTTCGGAAGCAGGCGGAAGTATTCTTTCACCCAGTGCACCTTACCTCCGTTCTCACGCGCGTGTGGCGGCACGTAAGAGACAGCAGCGCCGCAATGCTTACATTTCAACGCTTTCGTTTCAGCGAGAGAGGCAACTTCGTCCGCAATGATTACTCGCCCCTCGATTGTTACTGCGGGAGCCATCTTTGCGGCCATTACTTTTCTCGTGCGCGCTCGGGTGGCGCCGTTTGATACGCGTGGTCACTTGACCTGTTTTCTACTCGTGTCTTCCGTTGGTACTCCGAACTGGAAACTGGCCGTCTGAATAGGATACGCGGACATGCGTACTGAAATGTGTCAGATTCGTCCGCTCTTGTGTTCCCCGATCGATGTGATCGGCAACCCACGCTAGAAGCGACCTGTGCTAGGTCCACTGACTTGCGTGCCTCGGAACGAGCCGTTAGTTAGCCTGGGCCGTACGCACCTCCGAGTTTGCTTCTGCAGGCCGTGTAGCGCCCTGAGGGTGGATTTCGTGTTGAATGATTGAGGCAAGCCGCGTCGTACGCCGCGGCTTGCACACAACGAAAAATTGCAGAGGCGCTGACGGCGTGCGTCGGCTATCAATCGGCCTATATCGATGATCCGAGAACCCAATGGCCTCGATGCCGAACTACACGGTCAGCGATCCGGCCTATGAACATCCGAAAAGCAAATGTGCCCGACCACGAACAACGTCAACGATGTGAAGCAAAGCAAAACTGTTTCAATGACTGCGCGCAAGTCCCAGGTCTTCGTCGTGTAGACCAAATAGCCGGCACCGATAAGCGCCCAGACGCTCAACAAGTGGGCGAATTGTCCATTAAGCCGCCGTTGAGACTCACTCGGCGCTTCAAAGAGTCGCAGTTTGGACAAGCAGCGCTCGCGAATGCTTAGCCTCGCGCCTACGACATATTCACCGTTCTGCTTGCGTTCGACTCGATAGCTGACCCCATCTACTTTGACGCTCATACTGATCTGTCGCTCCGACGTCTCTAGGATGCCGAGCAACGCACTTAGCCGCGGCGACAGGGTGAGACGAGATGAGGCCTGCACCACGACATGATCGGTCAGATCCAGACCGCCTGCATAACGGACTTCCAATAAAGCGACTTTCATAAAACCTCCTTAGGTCGAAAAGTGTTTGCCTTCAGCGTTATGCCGAAAGCGGACTACAACGGTTAAAAACAACGATGGCGGCGGTATGCGCGTCGCGATCAGATGCTCCCATCGGCCCTCAAGCGCAGACACGATGGAAATAAACTAGAGGCGTAGCGGCATGCGAATCGTCGCCGTCGATAAACGTCCGGTTCGACGAGTCGGCATCAAGAACGCGACCGACAATGGTGGCGCTACGTCGGACGCGCTGCGTGGGCAAGCGTGTCCTTAATTCCACTGGGATTGAGAGATGAAGACCTGGTGACGGGCGAGCAGAGGCCGCCTGCCTGACATGTCGATGCGTTAAAACGCGGTGAGTGAGTTCAATATAGGCCGACAGCCATTCTCCTTAAGGTGCAAAGCTTCTAAAAAACGCAGTCTTTCCGGTTTTGCTCGGACCCGCGCCGAGTTCTGTTCGCAACGGAGGTCTGGATAGTTCTTGTGGCAATGCGTTGCCCGAGTTGGATCGACGCTGTGCCTGCCCTACTCTTGACCACGTTTCGCCATCGCTTTCGTTGTGTTTCCGCTCCGATTCTTCGTCGCGGTACCGTCTTGTTCTTGAGCGAAGGGCGACAACCGCCCGGTGATCGACAGCGTGACTGGCTTCGCCGGCATACCGCATGTCCGAGATATATGGCTATCAAGTCGCGCTGCGTCGAGATAGCGTGCATGCGTTGCGCGAAAATTGAGCAATCTCAAGCGCAAGAAGTAATGTAAATCGGACAACGCTAGAACGCCGTCCGGTGCCGTCGGATGGAGGCGACACTCCGCCTCAGCAAATATGGCTATGCTCTCGACCGGACAATCGTGTTGAGAGAGCACCGACCCTAGATAACGCAGTGCCGGCTTTGCGCGCCGTAGAGGCGACGTGTGCACCGTGACGCCGCCCAAGTCATCGATCGCCAAGAGCTCATCTTCGTTGGTCCCGGGCCTAACCTCGCCCCTCCAATCGTAGTAGTTGACGACGAAAACGCCGAAAGGTGTGACAGCAAGACAATGGACCAACGTCGTCGCGTTTGCGGTGCCCGGCGCATGTTCGAGGATCACGTCTTCACGAAAGTGCACTTGGCTCTCACACACGCGGCCGAATATGGGCGCGATGCGGCGGCGCAACCAGCGGCAGACGCGCCGACGGCGCGAGCCCGAGACTGAATCGTGCTTTTGCAGATGAGCGAGGTGATCGGCGCCGCTTTGCATTCGATCGTTTAACGAACGGAACGCGGATTCTCGTTTATGAATTGGATCTCTCATTTCGTGTTCTCGTGGTTGGTTCATTGCAGTAATTAATCAGTCATCGCAGAGCGCTGAATGTTGAAGGACGACGCTTTGCTAAGTTGGCCTGGCTCGCTCCAACCCAGCAAAGAACATTGAGCGATAGGCATCGTGATGTCGAAGATTGCTTGGCGTCCTGGTTATGGAACCACCGTCGCGCGCAGTCGATTGCGGCGCGTGAGTCAGATTGCCGCGTGATAGGTTCGGTTGAGCGCGTTTCAATGAGTGAACGGTTACGCACATTCCCGGCGACATGATGCCTCTGCAATCAGAAGGTTTCGAAGGGCGCCTAGGCGCTTCATCTGCGCGGGGACCAGGCAGGTTTCTTTCTCTAGACGCTCGAGCCGCCTGAGCCAGTAAGACCGGTCTAGGAAAAGCGGCATGGGCGCTGCATTCGCGCTTAGCAGGTGGCGTATCACGCTTTCGAGGTGTGTCAATTCAGCGTCCGCGGACCGTGAAGGTCGCTTCAGCTCCCATGCTTCAGACGTCGCGGTGGGTTGCCGTTTCATCGCACGCATGCTTTCGCTCCACCAGCGCGAGGGCGCATCGCGCGCATCGGGTCGCGCGTGCGCGCTCGAGACCACATAAGGCGCGAAATACGCTGCTTAGGAGCGGCGCTGTTCGCTCGTTGTGCTGGTGGCGGATGACACAGACGTTTCGTTGTCGGCATAGCGGCGGAGAACTGGTTTGAACAAAACCAGCATGCCCGCGACAGCGAGAAGTCAAGGCGAGGCTGTGACCTGAAGCAGATACAGGAAGAAAGCTCCCCGCCACGCCATGCAGGCAGGGTCATTACGTCTGTATGCTCCCCTGTGAGGAGCAGAGACACGGACGAAAGCGGCAGCCGCCACGACTCGCTTGGAGATCACGGTACCTACCGCGCCGAGTGGCAAAAAAACCGCGGCCGCCTTTACGCTCTACACGATTTGTATTACTAACTTTCTCGTTGGCGGGTACGAACGCATTAATGCGACAGTCGCGTGCTTGGTGTGTCCTTTTTGTTGCTCAAAGTAGCAGGGGCTCGACGGTAAGCTGACAGTCTCCGCCAATGTGTACACCGCATTTCAAACGCATGGAAGCGAACGGCGGAATCAGTCACTCGGGACGGCGCGGGACGACGCTGGTTCTGAAGAGATGGATGGCCCTGACGCCTCCCAGATTTGGTTAATGGGAGGAGCGCCTATTCAGCGGGTGAAAAGGTAGGAAAAGATCATGGTATTTTTGCAGAAGCAAGCATCCCGCGACTCAAGCCTTCAATCGAAGAGATCTGTTGGCGATTCAGAGGTGTACCGAAAGCCGGCAACCGGGGAAACGGCACACACTGACCGCCGTCATTTACCGCTTCCGGCCCGTCGTGGAAGCAACGCGGGTTCCGTCCTCTGAAAGCGATACGTTCGTAACGGTTTCACCGGTTCGACGAATATCATGATATTCCCACGCCGCTTGTCAATTTCTTCATAAAGGTGCGCTATCGGCCACGGCAGTACCGTTGCGAGCGGGATGCGACCGGAGATCGCGGCACGGTTTCGGACCGGCTGCGTTCGTGAGCGCAAGAGCGACAATGTCAAAACACGCCGAATATTCACACCCCCTTACTCGACAAGCTTTTCATATTACGGAATGCGACGGCTCGTAACGCAAGAGTTGCGCTTTACCGCGCGAAGGCAATCGCGCCGCCACGAACAGCGCCTTCTTCTTCGCTGCGTCGTCGGCTCCTTTGGTCTTTTTTGTTCGCGATCTGGGCGGATTCAACCGGTCGTCGCAACACTCGATTATTGAACAGACCTCAGGTATTCGTCCAGGGCTTCGGCCGGTGTCTTCCAACCAAGCGTTTTCCGGGGTCTGGAATTCAGTGTATTGGCGACGGCCTGGATCTCTCGAGCGCTCCAACGGGACAAGTCTGTGCCCTTTGGAAAGTATTGCCGCAGAAGGCCGTTCGTGTTCTCGTTCGTGCCGCGCTGCCATGGACTGTGTGGATCGGCGAAGAATACCTTTACCCCGGACTCGACCGTAAAGCGGGCGTGATCGGATAGTTCTTTGCCACGATCCCAAGTCAATGACCGCCACAACTGAGCAGGCATGTCTGTCACGGTTTTCTTGAGCGCATTGGCCATCGTGACAGCTCCGTAGCCAGCCAGCGCGGGACCATTCTTTGTTCTGGGCATCAGCCCGTAGCCCTCCTCGCGAGGTAGATGGACGAGCATGGTGAACCGGCTTGTCCGCTCAACCAGCGTTCCGATTGCGGACCGGTTCAGGCCGATGATAAGGTCACCTTCCCAATGCCCTGGCACGGCACGATCCTGCACTTCTGCAGGCCGGCTGGAGATCATCACGTCCTCGCTAACGTGCGCCCAAGCCTTGGCCTGTGCCCGGGCCCTCGGCACGCGCAACGCCCGCCCAGTGCGCAGACATCTGACCAGCTCGCGCTTGAGAGCACATCGGCCCTGAATATAGAGAGCCTGGTAAATGGCTTCGTGAGAGATGCGCATGGATTCGTCATCCGGAAAGTCAGTCTGCAGCCGGTTGGAAATCTGTTCAGGCGACCAGCCATTGACCCATTTACGGTCACCGCGATGCGGTTTGTTTCTCCCTTTGAATGGTGCTTGCCGGGGCAGAAATCTCACGGCCATCGGCGTCGCGAACCTTGCCCTCCAGACGGTCCTGCACGTAGTGGCGCAGCCGTGGGTTAGTCACCAGTTTCGAAGGTTTGGGTCGTTTGGCAACCAGCTCCGCCTTCCACTGCGCAACCGAAGCCCGATACTCAAGCTGCCCGCCACGCGTTGCAGCGTTACGTGTCAATTCCCGGGAGACCGTTGATGGGCTGCGTCCGATACGACGAGCAATATCGCGCACCCCGACGCCTTGATGCGAAAGTAGTCCGATCTCTTCTCGCTCCGCGAACGACAGGTACCTCCCGGATATCGGGCTCAACATGGAAAGTGGCATGCCGCCATTATGACGGAACCAGCGAGTGCCTACGGCCTGCGACACGCCAACCGCCTCTGCAGCCTTCTCGCTTGTAATACCTGTTGCGATTTGTTCCCAGAATCGCCGCTCGATCTCCCGTCGATGCGACGGCGCACCTGGCGAGCGCATCGCTCCTCGCCCTGTCAACTTACGCATCCAGCCCGCTGGTCGTCCCATAAACACCTCCTCGATCAAAGGTGTTGCGACGACCGGTTGAATCCGCCCTGTTACCGCCGATCTAAGTGGTGAATGAGAAACGCCCACGTTTGACTGCGCACGCGTCAGCGCGGAGCCGTCTAATTCGCTAAGCAGCCGTGTCAGCCGAAGCCTTAGGCCACGAGGGACGCTCTCCGGAGAGCGTCCCATTGCGTTGATGCGAGGAGATAAGTCATTGAATCGCCGCCGAAAAAAACCTGTTACAAAACGTGCCGGATATTCACCTCCCCCTTATTCGGCACACTTTTCGTATTATGGCATCGTCCATTCCGCTGCCAAAAGGCCTTGCTACAAACCTGCCAAATGTTAGACCTCCTTATTCGGCACGGCTTATGATTGCGACCGCTCGTCACGCAGGGAGTTGTGCTCTGCCGCGCGACTAGGCAATCGCGCCACCACGAACAGCGCCCTCTTCTTCGCTGCGTCGTCGGCTCCTCAGGTCTTTTGGTTCAGCGATCTGCTATCCCCGATCTAATGGTGAATGACAAACTCCCGCGCTCGACCTGCGCACGCGTCAGCGCGGAGCCCTTCAATTCGCTGAGCAGCCGTGTCAGCGAAGCCTTACGCCACGAGGGACGCTCTCCGGAGCGTCCCATTGCGGCTGAGCATTTTACTAGTCCTATGAATTCAAAAGAAAAAGAGCGCGTTACAAAATGATCCGAATATTCACACCCCCCTTATTCGGATAACTTTTCGTATTATGGAATTGCTGATTCCACGCTTTCGGTCCGGAATCCAAAATTCGATTCCAGAAGCGTCTGTTGGCGCGGCTAACGGCGCTCCCGGCTAGGAGGCAACGGCCGGAACGGTCTCTCAATAGACGTGCCAAAGAAGCTGGTGGGAACTCCTCTCATTTGGCGACAAGCGTTCCAGATCGCACCCTTCGCCTGAGATCGCTTGGTCCCGGATTGTTACGCGCACGCCCCCTTCTAAACAGAGGCCATCGATTTGCGAAATGGAGGTTAGCCCAGTAGATTGCCGAGCAACGACAACTGACCGCGCGCCTGATCGTCGGAGGAAACGCCGCGACGTTCGCTAGGCGGGTAACCACCAAGGCACGCTTGCGCGGGTACAACGTGCGCGAGGGCGGAGACCGCCGTTCCTGAGAATTTAATAGCCGCCACACGGAAATCCCTGCGTTCGATTGGCGCCTGCGTCAGCGCGAAGCCCATTACCTCGTGAGCAGCGGTGTCAGACGAAGCCCTTAGACCAACGAGGGACGCTATCCGGATAGTGTCCCACTGTGTTGGCGCAAGGAACTAAATCGTTGAATTTAATGGAAAAACCCTTTGTTACAAAATTAGCCGAATATGCACACCCCCCTTATCCGGCTAACTTTTCGTATTATGGAATCGCTAATTCGCTGTTTCGTTCCGGAAACCGAAATTAGACTCCCAGAAGCCTCTGCGGGCGCGGCTAACGGCGCTTCCCACGACGGCCGGAACGGTCTCTGAACAGGCGTCCAAAAAAGCTGTCTGGGACTCTTCTCACTTAGCGACAAGGGTTTCCAGATTGCACCCATAGCCTGAAATCGCTTGGCCCCGGATTGTTCAGACGTGCTGCGCCATGGCTAGACAAGATGGCCCCTGCTGGACGTAAGACTTACGCCGCGGTGCGCCTTGGCGAAATCGAGGCCATCGGTTTTCGAGATGGATGTTAACCCGGCAGATCGCCAAGCAACGACAACTGACCACGCGCCGGATCGTCGAGGGACCCACCGCGATGTTCGCTAGGCGTGTCATCGCCCAAGCACGCTTGCGCAGGGACAGCGTGCACGACGGCAGAGCATGCCGTTGCAACAGGTTGAATACCTCCGCACTTTGCGAGAAGGCGATAAAGCGCTTGCCTCGAGATGTTCAAGCTCTTCGCGGCTTCCGATTTGACGCCATTCGCGCCTTTAAGGGCGGCGATCACCTGATCGGGCGTGATCACGGGTCGCGACAGGCGCTCGGCCGTGGCAAACGTCGAGATGTATGCCGTTGCCTTTGCTGCGAGACTGTGTCCAGCGGCTTCCACTAACTGTTGCATGGCCCGCTGATGAAGCTCTGGATCGGGCCGATGGTCGGCCCGCTTGATGGGTGCCGGTACCCCGGTAATTTGCTCGTACATTCGCTGGAGGTACGCATGGCGTAGTCCATGCACCGTGACGCCCAGGCCGCCGCGGGAAATGCCCTCCTTTTGCAGGACATGGTAGAAATGGCGATACCACTTCTTTAACGACCACGGCTCTGGAATCATCGACCCCGTGCGTGGGTTGGCAAGCCTTGCCGCGCGGATCAGAACGTCATATTGCCACTCGGCATCAATCGGCACGAGCCTGGGCCGCCCACCCTTCGTGCCGTCGATGACATGCAGATGGCCTGATACGCGCAAACACTGCAGGGGACGCAAGAGCATGCTTTCCTGTGCACGCAGCCCAAAGGTGGCCTGCAACTCGACCTGGATTGCGACCCAGCGATCGCACTCGCAGAGTCGAGAGATCGTGTTGTTAACGTCGACGTTGGCCGCTTCCCAGGACTTATCTTCCTGAGCCACATAGTAGCGGCGATATCCTTCGGGCCGCTTGATGTAGTCATCGACGGTTCCCACGAGTTGATGCTTTTTCATCCACGCGGCGAGTGTGCGCCAGTAGGTGAGCTTGTTCTCGACGGTGCCCGGCGCCTGCTCCTTCTCGGTGACCCAAAGCTTAACGAGATAGGCGATGTGTTTTTCCGAGAGGTTCCACGGTGACTGAAGCGCGAAGCCGCCCTTCCGTAGCTCGCGAAAGCCGGCAATGAGATGTCGCACGCGGTACGTTTGGGTCTTGATGGAAATCGCGTTCGAGGTCACGCGGGTCTTGCTGTGTGCCTTGGATAGGTGGTGTCGAAAGAGTTCGGTGAGTTCTTTCGTGAGCCGCTGTGGCAGCCCGGCGTTGTCCAACAGCGTCGAGAAGTTGAGTTGGATTTTCACGGCTGTGATCCGAAAGGCGACGTTCTCACCTATCAAAAGAACGTCCCGGGGTGGTTGGAGTACTGCACGCTTTGCTTTCCGGGATCTTAGAGATCAGATTTTCGATTCACCCGGCGCAGGGAAGCACTGCAACCCGATGATCCCTACTCCGGACGAATTCGAAGTACGGCTACTTGACCGCAGGCATAGCCTGTCGAGCCAAGCAATTCTTGTTGCGCATTTTGTTTTCGGCTGCGCGGGCCGACAGAAAAGATCAAGAAATCCGCACTCATGGTGCAAGTGATTTCCCGTCTCGAGAGCTTGTTCATCACGGTCGCCTCGATGTGGGACCGCGTGAGTCAGGCTTGGCGTGATTGCCGGAGACGAAAGGAAAGTAGACGTTCGCACTGTCCTTGCGAGGTTGTTCTCAGTCGATGAGGTTTTGCGTTTTGCTGGAAAGGCTAGCGTTCATGCGGTTCTGATGGGACTCAGTTTCCGCAAGACGTGGCCAGCTTGGTGGGTAGCAAAGCTGCCGGACAAGAAGATTGCGCTCATCGAGCGCGAAGGTATGTACAAATGGAGTGCGCTGCACTCGGGTCGATGCGTCGGTGACGCGATAGGTGGATTAGGATATTAGGCCCTTCGGAGCGCGAGGGTTGACGAAAAGCTCGCAATATCAATGCGCCTTTCGATAGTTGTCTTTCAATGCCCATACAACGCAGCTCAGCGGCTCAATACGAGTCGAAATGTTGGGCTGTTCATTTTAACGATCGTCGGTCTCATGCTCCCCGGTCTCATCGTGTGGGCCGAGTTCGCGCTCATGCCGATTGGTGCGCTTCTAGCGGCGCTCAAGCGTTACGGGGACATTCCTGTCAACGCCGGCTAACACCTGATCGGGTGATGGTCTTGACGATCCTGCTTGCGTTGGTCGAAGCGATTAGACGTACTGCACCGGGGCAGAATCGTACTGCCGCACGATGTCATCGTGCGTAAAAGCACGATTCCTTCCGATATCGCCTGAGCGACTAGCATCCGGTCAAACGGATCGCTGTGAATCGGCGGAAGCTGAAGCATCTTGAGGGCGTGATGAGCCTCGATCGAAAGCTCCTTGTAACCGGCGTCAAGAAGGTTCGTTCGGAACATGCGGGCATCGAGTTGAAAATCGGGACGTCGGAGCGAGCGATTGATGACGATCTCCCAGGTTACTCTGGACACTAACGTAAAGGCGTGTTGGTCGGATCTTCGATCAGCTGCGCGCTTGCTCGGCAGCGCTGGATCATCGCTCGCCGCCCAGATGAGAAGATGAGTATCGAGAAGAAGCTTCACTTCGTCTTGCCCTCGAACATGTCAGCAATCTCGTCCGCATCCATCGTAACGAAGTCAGCAGGCACCTTCAGTCGCCCTTTCATGGATCCAATACGCCTGCGGGGTTCCTCCGCTTCTGTACCGATCCTGACAACCTTGACCAACGGGCTTACCCGCTTTCGCGATGACGAGCGGCTGCCCGCCGTTCACCGTCTCATCGATGAGCTTTGAGAGGTTGGTCTTGGTGGATAGCGTCAAGCAGGAAGTCCGGTTTACCGACAAACATCTCGGCCGGTCGGCCGAGGTGATTGTCGCTGCGTCAGGGGCCCAAGCGGCCCCAGTTGATCAGATCAGCCAAGCCGACTAGCTGATGCTGCAGGTTGATCTGATCACGCAGCGGTTACCGGGAAAAAATCTTTTTGAGGGGCGACTAACCGGGTTCGGAATCGTCCACGGATCATGTGCCAAAGATTGGTGCAACGAGGAGCTTCTCCAACGAACAGCTATGGGCCAGAGGATTCCCGGCGCCGACGCGAAAAAAGGCCGGAGCAGAGAACAATGAGAACAATTAAATCGCATTGGCCCGTCGCCGTTTCAGCGATTCGTCATCGCGGGCGTCACGTCCGACATCGCTTGCGCCCGCGACCGGGCCAATAAGGACGCGTTGCTTTCTTCGTCGCGCATAACCAAGAACGCCTGAAGCAGGCCGCCACCGAGTCTTCGCGCGGCGGGTCGTGGCCAAGCCAATGCGGCCTAGGCCGACGCACAACAATTTATCGACGGATCTCGACATTCTGGTCGCTGGAGCTCGCACCGGGCTTTCAACGAAGCGATTCTCTGGCAAATGCGAAGCCCGAACGCCGACCGAACTGGAACGCTTCCGACTTGGCCGTCTAAATCGCAAGGGGTCGGCATTACGCTCCCCGTGCCTAACCTTCTTTGTCAGCTGGCAGTCCTGTTGTCGAGTTTAAGTGACCAAAAAATCCGAGACAACCGGCGGGCGGCGGTTTTCCAAATCGACCAGAAATTGTGCATGCTCGGCTCTGAAACGTTGCTCCCACTCGCTACTGGTCTTGCCACCCATCTTGGACATTCTGCCACCCTGGGTTTCAATGTCGCCCGACTTCAAGTTTTGATCTATGTGTGCCGCTAACCACGATAATATTTCCCTAGGCTTTGCGACGACATCCTCATATGTAAAGCGAGCAGGCGAAATATTCATACGCGTAAATAGCTCATCGTAAAAAATCTCTCCGGTCACAATGTGCTCGCACCATGTCTGAATGGCTGTCCCGTCATACTCCACGGCGTCCAAGCGAGATTTTAATACTGGGCTCTCTTGATAACTATGAAACAATCCTGACGTTACGCTTCGAAAGAGTGAAATTGCCTGAGCAATCAGATTCTCACGTCGAAGGTAGAACTTAGTTACCATATCGAGCGCATCTTTCGGTTTTTCAAGCATCTCGCACAGGCATTGGGTTTGATATGGCGACAGCTGAAGACCCATCACTCCGCTTGCGGAACGGTAGTCTGCTACAGTGCGTCTGATGTATTCATCGACGCTTGTTGTACCAACAAGACGTGGTGGTCTGCACCCCATTGCCAACTCCTCCGTGTAAATCCACCCCTCGTTGAACCATTCTTGTGGTGTCCCCAGAAATTTTGAATTCTCGGCCATCTCCATTAGCCATGTACTGCCGGTCCGCGGAAGAATGAAAATCGCGTAAAGTCGTGTCTCCGTAGCTAAATTCCTCAGCATCGCATCGTGGATCACCGCATCACGCGAAAATACCTCAGCCACCTTGTTAATCATGACGACTCCTTCAAAAAGCGGACGTTAAAATCGCTTTTACAGACTGTAAGTATACTCGTGCCATGTCACTCTAAACAATAAAGAAACGACCCCAAATTCCTGATAAATTGCCGTTCTCGACTAAATCTGATCCTCCAAGCTGCATGTCGTGCAACCGTCGCTCTTAAAGCGAGACTTGCACCCCCGCCCATCCGGCAATGCCTGCCTCGACAGCTATCGACTGAGATGTCGTCTTTGGACGATGCATGCGACCAATTCGACTCCGGTCGCGAGTGCCTTCGAAAGAGTTCGCTTATACGCATGTGGCGCTAAAATTTGATGCGAACTCGCGCTCTCATCTTGATCGACCGATTGAAGGGATTATGTCGATCACCGGAGCGAAGAATCACGCGAGATCTGACGATAAATTTTACCAGAACTAGCTTGGACGAGAGAAACAACCAGGTCATGAAAGGATGTCCGCAAATGGGCGTTGACTGGAAGCTCGGCGGCGATTCTGATCCGCGAGCGGTTGGTTGCTCGAATTAATAAGCTGTCACCCCGTGGAAGCGCTTATAGAGGTGTATCACCGGTGCGAGGTTCCGTCGAATGGGTTCATCTCAAAGAGTCAGCGGGCCGTGCGGGCTGACGGAGCGTACCGGGCGGCAGCGATCCCGAAATCACCCCTCGACCAATAGGGTCCCTCCGCGTCGCAACTCCGAATTTTGTTGGAAACAGGCCGGCGCAAAAAAAGACGATTCCATAGCTGTGCGGCGCCGAAATTGGAAAGAGCCTTTGGCCTTGCCCATTAGCGCTTGCCCCGGCACCACCCTCGGTTGGACGGCCCGTTGAGGCGCACGTTAGCGGGGGCGACGAGAAGCTTTTTTTGTTTCCGAGCAACAAATAATCACTAGCTATAGTCATCAGCAAGCCAGCTGACAGCTTTCGCTCCACCGTCACCGACTTAACCAAATGTCTTGGCTTATCTAGATCCGTCGCGCGCGCACACCCCGTGTGATACGCGAGCAGCCGCAACGACACGACCTGCAGGATCGGCGACAGCGCGCCATCGTGCTCCGGCATTCGGATCACATGAATCCCGTCTTCGCTGACGATACGCGTATCTGCGTCGGCGAACACATACAACTCTCCGCCGCGCGCGCACTTCCTGCATGTTCGACTTCAGCTTTTCGAGCAGCGCGTCGTTCGGCGCGACCGTCACCACAGGCCGCGGCCGAGGAACAGCGCATTCTCCTTGCGCCGCGAACTGCTCCGACCACGAGATGATCTGCAGTTCGAGCGCGAGCACGCTGTTCAGCGCTCCCGGCAAGTGACGCAGTTGCGTGAAGCAGAACGCATCGGCGGCGCCGTCGCCGAACAGGCTCGGACTGAACTCATCGGCTTCAGGGATAGCGTCCGTGATGGCGCGCGGCGGGCCGGCCTTCGCGAGCGACGATCTTCACGCCGTCGAGGCCGATCTCCACGACATCGCCTCCTTCGAGCAACGCGAAACGGTCGGTGCGGCCAGCGAGTGCGAGCGCGTCGGACGCGAGGAAGTTCTCGCCCTCGCCCGCGCCGACGAAGAGCGGCGAACCCTGACGCGCGCCGACGACCGTATGCGGCTGATCCTTGTGCATCACCGCGATCGCGTACGCGCCGTGCAGTTGCTTGACGGCATCCCGCACGGTCTGGAACAGATCGCCGCGATACATGTTGTGAATCACATGCGCGATGACCTCGGTGTCCGTCTGCGAGACGAACTCGTAGCCCTTGCCCTTCAGCATCTCGCGCAACGACTCATAGTTCTCGATGATGCCGTTGTGCACGAGCGCCACCGTGCAGCGCGAGAAGATCGGGTGCGCGTTGTCGGTGACGGGCGCGCTGTGCGTCGCCCAGCGCGTGTGCGCGATGCCGATTAGCCCGAATCGCGCACTTGCGCGTCGAGATCGGACACGCGCGCGACGCTGCGCGCGCGGCGCGGCTCGCCGTGGCTTAGAGGCCACGCCGCACGAGCCGTAGCCGCGATATTCGAGGCGGCGCAGTCCTTCGACCAGCACCGGGACGATGTTACGTCGCGCTACCGCGCCGACAATTCCGCATTTGGTCCTTTATTCTTGAGGCTTGCATTTCCAAAAAGCTTCTTCGACGTCCGATTGCCGTCGGGCCAAGCACAGTAATGCTGCTCATCGGCACGACGCGCGTGACGCTGGCGCGGCGGGCGGCGACGTCGACGGCGAGCATGCCGTCGAATTGATCGGGGGTACGGTTACAGCAGCGCTTCGACCCGCGATGCGCATTCCTTCTGCGCGGCGGGATCGAGCGCACCATCTGCACGCGTGCGGCGAGATAAGTAGTCGCAATTCCCGAAGCAGGGAAATAGCGTGCATGGAAGCAGCCGAACGATTTAAGCACGTCGGTTCGGAACCGTATTAGGCAGCCGCTCACGATCGATGGGTCCCTCAAGATATTTGACTTGCCGGCGATGTAGCGCATTTCGTAGCCCGCGAGACGGCCCACGAACGGCTTGTGGAGCGCGCGACAAAAAAACCGCGCATGAGGAAATCGAGCCCTGTCGGGCAGCTCCGGCAAAGGTGTTGCCTACCGACCGTCTTCAGCGGCACATTAATGGCCATCGTGTGTCGGTCGTTGCATAAAGTGATGAGCATCGAGAGAAATGGCGGCTGGGGACGAGCGCAAGCGAATTGCCGGATTTTACGGCTGACCTGCAACGGTCCTTTACAATAAAGAGTTTCCGGTATCAAGCTGCCCTCGGGCATGAGCCAAGGATCCAAATGACGCCCTTTCCCCTGTTCCTATCGGTCGTCTTGCTCGTTCGTAATCAAAGCGCTCGCGTCGAATCGCTTGTGAACGAAGTCGCGACGGCGGTCGGCGGCCTCGTCAGCGATTACGAATTGATCATCATCGACAATGCGTCCGAGGACGACAGCGTGTCGATTTTGCGAGGCATGACTTCCGAATCCGGGCAACCCAATCTTCAGGTCTATGCGCTCACCAAGGAAGTCGACGCGGACACCGCATTCTGGGTCGGACTCGAAAATGCTCTAGGCGATTTTGTCGTCGTCCTTGATCCGCTGCTCGACGACATCGGTTTCGTGGAACCGATGCTGGAGAAGGCAACCGGCGGCATCGATATCGTATTGGCTGATAATCAGGCGCGAGCCGCGGAGAGTATGCCGTATCGCGTAGCGCACCGAGCTTTCGACATGCTTTATCATTATTGCAGCGGCGTGAAATTCAGCAACGAGGCGCCGCAGTACCGGCTGGTCAGCAAGCGCGTCGTGAATTTCATCCTGCAGCACGCGCAGCCTACAATAACCTATCGGCATTTGCCGCTCACGGGTGGGTTTTCCCGGTTCAAGCTGCGTTACAGTTCGCCTCCGAAAGAGGTGCGCGCCAAGCGTCTAAGCGAAAGCATTGACCGCGGTGTACGCCTGCTTGTATCAACGACTCGCGCGCCGATGCGTCTCGTCACTTCGCTCTGCATGTTCGGAGCGGGCGCCAACCTAATTTACTCCGTGTACGTCGTCATGATCGGCCTTTTCAAGCCGAACGTCGCGCCGGGATGGGTTAGCATGTCGCTGCAACAATCGGGCATGTTCTTTCTCATTTCGCTCGTCTTGCTAGTGCTCGCCGAATACATCTTGCACATGGCGAGCCTTTCCAACGAGGGGCCGCTCTATCACGTCGGGCAAGAGTTCACCAGCGCGCGTATGACCCGCCGGGAGAAGCTCAACATCGAAGAAATTCAGACCGATGCTCGGTCGGAGCGGATTCGCTGATGCCGACGAGCGTAAAAGTGTATGACGCCGTCGTGATCGGCGGCGGTTTCTACGGCGTGGTTATCGCGCAATATCTCGTGCGTCAACGTGGTTTCAAACGGGTTTGCCTGCTCGAGCGCGAAGCGGCCCTAATGCAGCGCGCGTCGTACAACAATCAGGCGCGCGTGCACAACGGTTATCACTATCCGCGCAGTTTCACGACCGCTTTTCGCAGCCGCATCAATCTGCCCCGTTTCGTGCACGATTGGCCCGACGCCGTGGTTACCAATTTCGTGAAGCTGTACGCCATCGCGCGGCGCAACTCGAAGGTCACCGCCAGGCAATTCGAGCGGTTCTGCCGCGAGACCAGCGCGCAATTGGAACCGGCAGACGCTTCGCACCGCGCGTTGTTCGAGCCGCGCCTGATCGAAGAAGTTTTCGTCGTGCGCGAGTATGCGTTCGATTCCCGGAAGCTCGCGGCGTGGGCCGCGCAGGAACTGTCGAACGAGGCAATCGAAGTCCGTCTGAACACGCGAGCCGAAGAAATTGTGAGATCGGCCAACAACGCCTTGCGGGTAACGACTCGTTCATCGGGAGACGCTCTCGCCTCGCTGACCACCCGCTACGTCTTCAACTGCACGTATAGCGGGCTAAATCAGTTTGGCGGCGACTTTCCCGGCACACGGACACAACTCAAGCAGGAAATAACGGAAATGGCACTGTTGAAGGTGCCACCGGAACTCGAAAAGGTTGGCATCACAGTCATGGACGGCCCGTTCTTCTCGATGATGCCGTTTCCCTCGCGAGGGCTTCACACGCTGTCTCACGTACGCTATACGCCTCACCTTTACTGGAGCGACGAACGGGGCATCGATCCTTACGCGCGCCTGGCGGCCTATCATCGCGAAACGCGCGTCGACCGCATGATCCGCGATGTCGGACGCTACATGCCTGCGGTTTTCGGCGCAAAGTACGTCGAGTCTTTGTTCGAGATCAAGACGGTGCTCACCAAGAATGACACCGACGACGGACGGCCGATCTTCTTCGAAAGACACGTCGATCTGCCAGGGTGCTTTTCCGTGCTTGGCGGCAAAATCGACAACATCTACGACGTGCTGGAGAAATTGGACTCCGAACCGCTCGTCGCCTTCACCGATCTCACTCTTTCGAATCAATCGAGATGACCAACGCACTTATCGGATATACCGGCTTCGTCGGAACCACGCTGCTGAAGCAGGGCAAGTTCGAGTCGACATTCAGGTCGACTAACATCGGCGAAATCGACGATCAGTCCTTCGACACGGTGGTCTGCGCCGGAGCTCCCGCGCAGAAATGGATCGCCAACCGCGAGCCAGGAGCCGATTTGCGCAACATCGACGTGCTCATCAATCACCTGCGCCGCGTCCAATGCCGACACTTCACGCTCATCAGCACGGTCGACGTTTTCAAGAGCCCGCTCGACGTGGATGAAACCACGCCCGTCGACGAAACGGGATTGCATGCCTATGGGCTGAATCGCAGGCGGCTGGAGAAGTTCGTGCAGTCGCATTTTCCCGATCATTTGATCGTGCGGCTTCCCGGCCTCGTCGGCCCTGGGCTGCGCAAGAACGTCATCTTCGATTTTCTGAACGACAACAACGTCGCGGCCATCGACAGCCGTGGCGTGTTTCAATTCTATCCGATGATCAACCTCGCGTACGACGTCGCAACCGCTCGCAATGCGGGACTCCGTCTGATCCATCTGACAGCGGAGCCGATCAGTGTCGCCGACATCTCTGCACTCGGCTTTGGCAAGCCTTTCGCGCAACATCTCGGCAACCCGCCGGCTCGATACAACATGCGCACGCGCCACGCCGCACTCTTTGGGACCTCCGGCGACTATCAGTACAGCGCGCGCGAAACCGTGCAGGCGGTTCGCGCGTACGCACAGTCGGAGCCGGCCACAGTCAAGGCGGCCGAAGGAAGCGGATCATGAGGATCGCAGTTTCAAATATCGCGTGGGACGTCTCCGAGGATGAGACTGTCGCCGCCCTGCTCGCCCGCTATCGCGTCGACGCGATCGACTTCGCCCCCGGCAAGTATTTCCCACGACCCGCCTCCGCTACCACTGACGACATCGAACGCGTGAAAGGCTGGTGGAGTGAACGCGGCATCGAGATGATCGGCATGCAGTCTTTACTTTTCGGCACGACCGGGCTGAACGTTTTCGGCGATGCCGACAGCCAGCAGGCGTTGCTGACTCATCTCAGCGCAGTTTGCCGCATCGGCCATGGAACCGGCGCGACGCGACTGGTGTTCGGCTCGCCGAAAAACCGCGACCGCAGCGGCCTCGACGATCAACAGGCGCTGGACATTGCCGTGCGCTTCTTTCGTCGCCTAGGCGACATCGCTGCGGAGCACGAGGTCGTCGTGTGTCTCGAGCCGAACCCGCCCTGCTACGGAGCGAACTTCATGACGACAAGTGCCGACACGTGGCAAGTCGTCGAACAGATTGCTCACCCAGCGATCAAAATGCAGCTCGATTCGGGCGCAATCGCAATCAACGGTGAAGATCCGTCGGAGGTGGTTCGTGCATATGCCGACGCGATCGGCCATGTGCACGCAAGCGAGCCGGATCTGATTCCGCTCGGTGCGGGCAACTGTGACCACGCCGCGACAGGTCAAGCGGTAAGGGCGTTCTTGCCTGGGCATGTTGTCACCGTAGAAATGGTGGCGACGAAAGACGAGCCGCACTCGGTTTCGATCGAGCGTGCTGTGAAAGTCGCTATCGCGCACTACGGAGACGCTCGGGATGGAGCGTCGGTACGATGAAGTGGATCATTCTCGCACTGGGCATAGGTTCGAACGCGGCAGCAAGCGTGCTCGTCAAGCTTGCAATGCTGCCGCCGCGCAAATTCCCATCGCCCGCCGACCCGCTCGCTGCGCTGACGAACTGGCCGTTTTGGCTGGGACTCGCATTGTACGGAGCGGCTTTCCTCCTATATGCGGCAGCGTTGTCGAGACTGCCGCTCAACGTCGCTCACCCGGTGCTCACGTCGGGCGCGATTGCGACCGTCGCACTCAGTTCCGTGCTGATTTTCCGAGAACCGTTTCACTGGACGACCGGAGCCGGCATCTTTTTCATCGTGACAGGCGTGGTTCTGTTGACAATCCGCGTAGCCTGAAGAGAATCCATGAACTCAGCATCCAATTCGTCGCCGAGCGACCATCGCTCCGCCTGGCAGGTGCCCACCTTCAATACCCTTTTTTGGCTGGGCCGTGAGCATAAGGCGTCCGTCGTAATCCCGGTCATTAACGAGGGAAATCGGATTCGGAATCTGCTCACACGCATGAGCGCACTGGGCATTCCTTCGATCGCGGACGTCATCATCGTTGACGGAGGAAGCAAGGACGGATCGCTTGCGGAGGAGTTTCTCCGTACGGTCGGCGTGCGCGGCTTGTTGCTGAAGACTGCGCCGGGAAAGCTGAGTGCCCAGTTGCGTTGCGCCTATGCCTTTGTACTGGATCAGGGCTACGAGCACATCGTGACCATCGATGGAAACGACAAAGACGACCCCGAACCGATCCCGCGCTTCATCGAGACGCTAGACCTAGGTTACGACTTCGTGCAGGCGTCGCGTTTTTTGCCTGGCGGCGTCGCGGAAAATACACCCTTGTCACGCGATCTAGCTATTCGTCTTCTCCACGCGCCCATGCTAAGCCTCTTTTCAGGATTTTCCTGGACAGATACGACGCAGGGGTTCCGTGCCTATAGCCGCCGAATGCTCGTCGATCCGGAACTCAACATTTTCCGTGACGCCTTCAATACCTACGAACTGCTTGTTTATCTGTCGTACCGGGCGCCTAAGCTAGGCTATCGATGCATCGAATTGCCTACGGCGCGTCGCTATCCGAAGGGCGAGGTTCCAACGAAGATCAGCGCCATCAGGGGGAACTTTTCAGTGCTGAAGGTACTGTTCAAAGCGTGCCTTGGAGCCTATAACGGTTAGCCGAAACAGAGCTGCGTTACGTGCCCGTCGTCGCGATTTGGTTATGTCACGCGTCTGCTGGAGGCTTGCGTCCCTTCAAGGACGCAGTGCTTCTCATCGCGAAGTTTGTGGTCAAGATTGGTTTTTCAGGCCGCTTCAAGCGGGAAACAGCTTACCAGCGTCGATGAATGGCTTTCGGTCATTGATCTTCCAGGTCACGTCCGACCCAACCGCGGCTGACACCGGTGAGACCTCGAGGCTTCCCTATAAAAGGCTGCCCGACATGCACAGAAGTTTCAGACCGCGCACGATCAGTACACGACTTGCGATTGACCTCGTGCGCTATGTTGACTTCCGCTTCGCTTAACAGCGTCGGCGGGTAAGAGCGACGCCAAGGCGCCGATTCGGTAGCGCCTGCATATGGCGGACCCGAGACTTACGAAGGAGGGAGCAGCGGCTTGCGGAAATCGGCCGAAATGTCGGAGCGTATTTGTGCAACGGCGCGACCTCAACGCCCCTTTTCGCTGAAGCCTCCGGCGCGACGTCGTCAAAACGACGGTCAAGCTCGCGTAGCCTCCGCAGGCGGTGATGTACTATCGTCCCTATCGCCGCTGCAAGAAGAAAGCGTCAAGAGGATGGCCATAACCGGCGGGATGATCGGATACAGATACCGGAAATCACACGCGATGCCGGTCGGAAGAAACGAGGCGAGAAAGACCCACATCGCGGCGAGATACACCGAGATCACCAATCGGCTCGGACTCGCCACCCAATTCCTCCGGAACAACAGAATGACGGTGATGATTGCCATGATCGCCACGTAAAACCAGTTCCGCCAAACTGGAAATGCAAACACCTTTTGTAACTTTGAATAGAGTAACTGAGCGCGTGCGGAAGTTCCCGTGCGCAGATTGAGCTGCTTGACGTATTCGGCCTCGCCCTCGACGCCGACGTGGATGGGAAGACATTTATTGATATCGTGCATATCCAGCAACGACATGAAACTGCTCACCCGATGCCGCACGTACGCCATGGGATGCGCCTTGATACCGTTCAGCCATACCGAAGTCAGTGAATCGCTGCCTGCAGCATGCAGCAAATCAGATTTCAGCGTGGGTATATATAGAAAGTCTCCCCGGTCGGGTACGTAACGTTCGCGGATCCGCTTGTCGTCGTCGGCCGTGAGGCCCGGAAAGGTAGCCATCGCGTCAGGCGTCGGCATGCGTACGACCATGCCAGCAATATCGAATGTCTGCACGATCTCCGGTGCGGCAGACATGGCCCGTCCGTCGTTCCCGGCGATCGTTCGGTTGACAAGGTGGCCGGTCAGGGCCCAGGCAAACACGAACAGCGCACCACTGACGACAAGCAACTGTGTCCGGCGCCTTCCTCGCCATGTAGACAACACAATCGCGAACGGTGCGAGCATGAGAATCGGCGCCACGAATACGCCCTGCTGACGGATCAACGCGCCAGTACCGAGCATGATCGCGACGAGCGCGACGAGTCCGAATCGAATGGACGGCGACTGCATGCGCTGAGCGGCGATGCAAATCGCGAAGGTCAGCACGGCCCACGAGCCGAAGAGAACGTCCTTCCATACGATGCCGACGTAAGCAAAGACCACTGGGTTGATCAGAACGATCGAGCAAAACAGCGCTCGCGCTGCCGAGATCGTTGGTACGCTGCGTATGGCAATGATGAACGCGCCATATGTGGCGCATGCATTGAGAGCAACGAACACTGATGAGGCAACCGTGCCACCGCCCAGCCAGGCCAGTAGAGCAGACATGAAGGGAGGCTGCCAACCTACCGATCGCCCGATCGATGCCTCGTAGAGCTGCAAGATTGAGTCGTAGCTAAGTTGTCCGGGAGCATGCAATGCGATCGCCAGCACGGCCAGTAGCGCTGCAAGGAAGCACGGCATCGTGCGATATTCGATGATGGCGGAGCGCTTCATGGAGGCTTATGTTTGGGAGAATTGAGAAGCCGACTCGCGTAGTCCGGCGACGGCACGAGTTCCGGAGTTCCTTGAGGATTCCGACAGGCACGCGATCAATATGATCTGCGATGAAGAAATCCGCTCACCTTGGTCCTTTCACGACCGACAGTCAATGCCGAATTTCGTCGTTCTCGACATTTTCCAATAGGAGAAATCGCGGGAGGGAAGCGTACAGTTTGTTTGATACCGTGTCAAATGAGTAGCATGCGCTGCCCGAACGGTACCGAAGGCTATCGAGATCGAGAGTCCCGCGGCGCTTCCTGCCGCAGCTCGCGCGATCGTCGTACTGCTACGGATGAAACGTCTCGGCGACTCGGATGTAAAAGCGATTTAGGATAGCTCTCAACACTTTCAGATAGCTATGAATAGGAAAGCTCAAGGCCACGGCCGTTCCGAGCGCGGCGAGCGCGACTCGTCCGCTGCTCGTGCGATCTTCCGGCATATGCGCTGCGATCATCGGCAGCCCGAGCGCGACCATTGGCGCGAGCCCGAGAAGATGACTGCCTTGCCGACGATCATGCCGAGACCCAAAAGGCAGACGAGCATCAGGATGCAGCGGTTTTGCAGTGCGTGCCGCTCGGTTTGTCTCGCCTTCAACGCAGGGGTGGCCACCACCGGCAGCAGGGCAGGAATCACAATGCGGTAGTAGGCCAGATGCATATGCGTATCCAACCATCAAGCACGCCGACGAAGCCGATCCAGTAGAAGGCGCCCCATGTTTGCAGCGTCGCCCAAGCAATACGCGGAATATCCAAAGGATGTGACAGCAAGTGAATCTGACCCGAGATGGAACGCGGCGACGCCACCGGCGTCCACGCGGCATGATTGAACATCTCGACGAAGCCGAACGAGATTCAGTGCCGTGGCGATGACTGCGACGAACGACGCAGTAGCCCATAGTCGCTTCCGGCAAGGTCAAAAGCAGAGCCCTGGCATGAACGCCAGCAGCAACAATCCCACGTAGGGCGGGCGCGCGTTGATGCAAAGCGTCGCCAAGGCAGCGCCGATGAGGAGCGCTCGCACTCGAACCGGCCGGTTTTCATGCATAATTCGGTCGACGTAGGCAATCAGTAGGAAGCACGCCGGAATCAGCAGCACTTCATCGCTGACGAAACCAAACAACATCAGCGCGCACCGCGAAGATCGCAAGCGAGACGCGTCGGCCGTAAAGATAGCCCAAGAAGTGAGGGCCGCGCTAACCAGCAGGTCGAACAAGCAATCAAGCGTATAGGTTTGCAGTGCAGACAAACCGAACGTGCGCCCTGCCCGGATCGCGATGGCCTGATGGTGGACGCATATGCCGGATAGATGGCCGACCCTGGAAATTCTGCGTCCGCCAGGTGGCCGGTCCAATGCAGTCCGACTACCTTCGCCCGCAACGGCGCGTCGTATTTCACATCAGGCCGTGTCGCCATGGGGAACATCATGTTTGCGAGGTCAATCAGCGCGACATCGACCTCACCGCCCGACGAGCCGCCGAACCCGCTGCGCCAGGAATCTTCCGTTCGACGCTTGAAACGTACACATGAAAAATCTCGTCGGGCGTTTGCAGATGTGGACTGGTCGTGGCGAGAAAAAGTCCCGTCGGCGAGGCCAAACGCAGCACCGGGAGCGCTGCCAGCATGACCGTACCGAGCGGCGGAGGTATCTTGCTCAAAACGGCGGCAATCCAATGAGAAATGCCGAAACCCAACCCAAACCAGAACATAAGCATGCCAATTATTAGCTCGAATGTCGCCGCCGTCATGTAACGATGAAATTAGTTGTAGAAGGTACGTTTTACGATATCAGTTAAGGTTTCCTCAAAAATCACCTGCGATATTTTCAGATTTGGTTCTTCATCGGCATAAACCGCATCCATCGGAATATCCGCTACGACCGCGCGCAAGGTATTCAGCCGCAAAAGCACATCTGTTTCGTAAGAATATCGCCTGCTAATTTTACCCAGCGGAAGATGACTCGCAACCGCATCCGGACGATGTGCCTAGGATCATAGAATCGATTTCCTTTTGTGTAATGGCCCCACCCTTCGATAATAGGGATCACGAAATATGGAAGAAGAGCTGGATCCATTTTCCCGTCGCCGTCGATTTTCACGACCACATCCGCGTCATTGGCAATCGCTGCTTTTTACCCGGTCATTACGACGCCACCGACGCCTTGCTTCTGATTGCACTCGATTCTCACGCGGGGGGGGGGCGGTGCAATGCTCGCACACGAAATCACCGCTGCGCACCGGACAGCAATCATCCACAACGTGAATCTGTGATACGTCCAGGGCCAATTCGCTCGATTACTCCAGGGATAAACTCCCCCATATGCACGACGTCTACTACACAGCGGACTTGCGGCTGACTGTACCAAGCAGGCTTAGGATAAAATCCGCAAGCGAGAGTTGACACAATCGCGTCTCCCGGCGGGGCTCATGCGGCATACGAGCGGAGAAGCCGGTGCCTACCACAGGTGCTCGGAGCCGTGTGCGTCGGGCTTTGAGTTCTCATGCAAGCTCCACAATCGTTTGTAAGCGACAGGACCGGGCCGGAGCAACGTCGAAGTTGTCGCGACACGGGCCCGCTTGTCGGTCTTTGCCGACCTTTGAGTTACCTCGCGCAGCTTCGACGCCCGGCTTGGCCTTCCGCCAGGTTCTTAAGAACGCCATCCCTACCGAATCTGCTAGTATCTCAAGCTTCAGACATAATAAACTCCGCTACCGATGGCGCGGATGAATTGAAATGGTGACAGCATCAAGATCTACCGGCTGCGTCATATGGCTAACGGGCTTGTCGGGCGCAGGCAAAACGACAATTGCTGATGCTCTCGCCGCCAGACTGAGGGAAATTGGGGCGACATGCGCCGTGCTCGACGGCGACGAATTGCGTAAGGGCCTGAATTCGGATCTGGGTTTTAGTTCACAGGACCGCCTCGAAAATATTAGGCGTGTGGCTCACGTGGCCGCGGTTTGTGCGACTCACTTGGAAGTGGTGATCGTCGCGGTCATTTCTCCGTCTATCGCGTGCCGCAAACTTGCGGCCGGCATCATAGGGGAGAGCATGTTGGAGGTTTTCGTCGATGCGCCGATCTCTGTGTGCGAATCGCGGGATCCAAAAGGTCTCTATCACAAGGTCCGCGCCGGACAAGTGGAGAAGTTCACCGGAATTTCTGATCCGTACGAACCGCCCACTTCGCCAGCCCTGACGCTGAAGACTGACGTGCTTTCAATCTCTGAAGAGGTCGACAAACTGACGGCGCTCATCGAAGAACAAGCTGCGAGAAAGAATTCGCCCGCTCAAATTTTGCTTTGAGCTAGCGTTCTGTCCCAAAAATGACTTTGGATAACCGAGCCACTTTTTGCAGGATTGATTCGGTGGTCACTGTCCATACGAACGGCCGTTTGTGCCGGTTATAGTGCTCGATATAACGCCCGATGCCTGCAATAACTTGGCGCACATTCCTGAACGCCCCTCGACAGATCGCCTGCTGTGCAATCAGGCCAAACCAGCGTTCAAGCTGATTCAGCCAACTCGAATAGGTTGGCGTGAAGTGCATGTGGTAGCGCCTATGCCTGACCAGCCACGCTCTGACCTTCGGATGCTTGGGTGTCGCGTAGTTGTCGACGATCAGATGGACATCGAGAGCCGCGGGCGCAGCCTGGTCCAAATGCTTGAAAAACGCCAAGAAAATCTGATGCCGGTTGCGAGCCTTACACCGGGCAATGACTACACCCGTTGCCGTATTGAGCGCCGCTAATAGAGTAGTGATGCCATGCCCGACGTAATCATGCGTCACTCCTTCGAGGTAACCCAGCCCCATCGGCAACATCGGCTGCGTACGCTCCAGCGCCTGGCACTGGCTCTTCTCATCGACGCACAGCACCAAGGGCATTGGTCGGCGGGCTCAGATACAGCCCGACAATATCGCGCACCTCATCACGGATGTCATAGATTTGCGGCCCAAAGCCGTTAGCCAATCTATGTTGTTTTTGGCAGAAACAGGAATACCGCTGGAACACCCGTCCCTTCCACGACTTTTCATTGACTTTTCGGCTAGAATTGCGGCCTCATACTATGGCTGGAGGAGCGAGGTGTTCGGCATCAAGCGTATATTGGGATCCCGTTCGCAATCCAACGATCGCCGACCGATTGCGTCTGTCGCAATGGGCGACGCGACAAAATTCGGCGGGATTGTCGAAGCGGAGGTAATCATTTCATCTGAGGCGCTGGCGAACAGTGTTCTCTCCGTCTCTTCACCGAGCGCGCCTGAGGCAACGCTCCATATAGACGCGATTCACCCGGGACAGACCGTTCGCGTCAGAACTCACTTCCATATTCTTCCCAACGGCGAACAGCAGATCAACTTCGAGTTGAAAGAGCCGGACGGTGCAATATCGACAGAGTGTGTAGCGATCACGGTAGATCACGTACCGGGACTGGCCGAAGAAACGGCGCGCCTGCTGAAAGAAGCCAACGCTCCCCTCTTCTTCACTGGGCCTTGCGACTCCAAGTTCTACCCGTACGATCAGCACACCGCGTGGTTCGACCGCCCCGACGCAGACAGCCATATTGATGGCATGGTGGCCCGCTCGGAAATCACGAGCGAAGAGGCAAAGCAACTCAGGCAGTTTGTCGAACAAGGCTTCATGATCGTCGAAGGGCTCATAGACGATGAGTTGGTCGATGCGGTGAACGCAGAAATCGATGATGCCGTGGCAACGGGCTATCAGGGATACAAGTACGGGACTAGCCAGCGCATCGAGCATCTTCACTATCAATATCCGAGCATCAGGAAGTTGTGGCTCGACGCCCGTCATCGCCGGTATGCGGATCTCATCTTCGGAGCACGCGCCCGTCCTTGTCAGACGCTGACTTACGTCTTCGGCAGTCAACAAGACGCACACTCCGATCTCGTCCATCTGACTCCGTTTCCGGCCGGCTATATGTGTGGCACGTGGATCGCACTGCAGGACGTGGTGCCCGATAGCGGAGAACTCGTCGTTTATCCGGGTTCTCATCGTGAGCGCCGTGTTTATCTCGCGGAAGCTAACTGCAACAAGGTTGCTAACGGCGACTGGAGCGAGTTCGGACGCACTGTTTGCGCATCGTGGGCAGAGATGCTTCCAAAGTATTCGCCGGTCGTTTATCGGCCGAAGAAAGGTACGGTTCTAATATGGCACGAGAATCTTCTCCATGCCGGTTCGGGGCGCAACGATAAGGCACTGGAGCGACGCTCGATCGTCATTCACTCGTTCGCCGATGGCGCCGTGGCGTACTATGACTCGACGGGTCTGCATGGTTCTGCCGTAGCCCGCGAAGCACTGACCGACTAATCCCGCGTCAATCTGCCGCGAGAACGCGAGAGCCGAAGTGAACATAAGGCTCATAGGCAGGCTCGCGGCTATTGCGGCATTCTCTGCTCGACCACGCGCCGCGGCGCGTGACAGCAGCGGCTTATCCTTTGATTAAGCGCGACAAGGCGTAACTCTATCTCCGGTTGACAGCGAGTGTCTGCTCGTAGATGGAAAGTTTCCAATGCAGATGGGGAGACATTGGAAAGAACGTAAGCGACTCGGCTTGTGAACTTTCGCCGTTAAGGAGCCAAACCGTTTTCGGCTTAAAGGCGCCTGCCGCGCGTAAATCAAGATGAGAACTCTCATCCAGATTGTCGCGCCACAGCGCTCATCGTTTAGTCTCTATCGAGCCGCTTTTTCAAAGTCGCGCATACACGCTGTACGCGAGAACCCAATGTCGTCATGACTATCGGCGTTCACCTGATCGATGAACGCTCCAAAGGCGCCGCAGTTCCGACCAGTCTCCCCGCAAGACCCGAGAAACGACTCGTATCGGACGGGTGAGTCGCCAAGACGTAGATTGCTGGATGGCCAGCAGGCTCGCGGTCACAGCATGGGCTTGCTGTTCGCTCCGCTGGCGTTCCTCGGATGTCTGTCGGATTTGTTCGGTGAGTTGCTGAGCCTGCTCGGAAAGCGTTCTGAGTTCGTCCTCGAGCGTACGGATGGCATGCTTCGCCCGTTCACGTTCATTGAACAGAACGATCTCGCTCGCACGCACCTGTTGCGTCGCCCGTTCGCGTTCATTGAACAGAACGATCTCGCTCGCACGCACCTGTTGCGTCGCCTGATCCAACGCAACATTCAATTCATGAATGCGCTCCTGAAGCACCGCCGGCATCCACCTTCGCCCGGACTGCTGATAGGAAGCGTCCCACGGATAGTCACCGATGCTTTCACCCAGCAACGCATGCGCCGCCATCGCAACGATTTCTTCCTTGTCGTGACCCTCCCAGTCTTTAGGCGCCCAGCGGGGCGTCGTCCACATCGCGTGACGCAGGGCTTCTTTCGAATCGATCACCTTAAGCACACAGCCGGCCTCGACGAGCGATGCATCAAGGACGGGCGACGCGCCCCGTGTGGCCCAAAGCCCCGCTTCATAGGCAAACGGAAAGTCGATTTCCTCGCATTGGTTGAAGTTGGTCGGCGATAGAGCAGGAAACGCTACATAGGAAAGGCGATAGCCCTGCTGCAAAAGCAGTTCCGCCAAATTCAAGGACTCCGGCGTCTCGTTGCACTCGATCCAGAGCGACGCGTTGGACGACGCGGTATAGTCGAGCGACGATTCAATGATCTCGCGCTCCATCCCCTCGGCATCGAGCTTGATCAGATCGAATGGACCGTACTGGTCCGCGAGTTCGCTCAAGCTCACCGCTCGTTGCGCGGCAGGCGCGGACACCCGATTCTCACGATTGGCGACCAACGAGAAGGAACCGGCGTTCGCCGGATCGACGAATCCATTCGGCGCGCTTCCGGAAGCACCGACGACCCCTTCAACCACAACATGTTCAGCCGCAAGGTTTTTCTCGATGTTATGACGCAGCAACGGCACGACAGCCGGATTAGCGTCGACCAGGCAGGCGAACGCCACTTTGGTCAACTGAGCAACGCCGAGTGAGAATGTACCGAGGAACGCGCCGACATCTGCAATGCGTGCATTATCGGGCAGCGCACTCGCTACGAACCGAACTTCGTATTGCGCCCATTCACCATATTTCGCGAGGATCTTGCAGATAAGGTCCTGCTTAGGATCGAGCGTTTCGAGTTCGCCATATCGCGTCACAATCTTCGGCATCAGCCAATTCTCCAGAATTCGTCTCTCTCGGCGAGTTTCAGCGCTCGCGGAGTGTCAAGCCTTGTTCAATCAGTTGATGCCTTGATCCAGACACCATTTCTTGTAACCGCCGTTTGCCGTCGAAAAGGGATCGGCGAAAGCAGCGTGCAAATCTCCGCGACCCCGCCATGCGAGGCGATGCGGGCGAGGCACCGGGGTTCCGTCGTCATAGACGCCGTACGCCCAATAGCTCTTGGGCAAGCCGGTCGCGACATTCTCGGTCAGCCGCTCGCGGTACCAGCGCAGCAATTCGAATACTTCCGACCGGCCGTACGAGTAATGCCGGAGGACCGCTTCGCCCACAGAATTGACTTTCGTGAAGTGGAAAAAGCGAAGTTCGGATTTCCCCGCCAGAATGCGGCCATCGGGAAGCAGACTGATCGGGCGAGTACTCAGATTCCAGCTCGCGACGTTATAACCGCTGTCGCGCAACACCCCGACCGAATCGAAGAGCGCCGGAACAAGATCGCACCAGCGTTGATCGGTGAAAAGACCGTTGGGGACGTCGTCATGGCAAAAGCACAGCAGCCTGTCGCGCCACCATCTTGCGAACGCCCGCCCGCTTTCCGAGTTACGAACCGCGACGAAACCCAGATTGTAGACGCCATGCTTCAGCGACCCGATTTCGTTGTCTATGACGCCCGTGATCGTCTCTTCCGGCGTGATGACATGGGGTGTCAAGACGACCGAATGTGTCTCGAGCGTGGCCAGCACATGCTCGAGAGGCGCAAACACCGCCGTGTCCGGATCGAGATAAACGACGCCGTCGACATCATCCTGAAGGAGGCGGTCCATCATCGCGCCCTTGACGGCCGTGCACAGTTCCACGACATCGTGTCCGAAGGCCCATTGCTTCCAGTTGTCGATGCCGAGCTCGGCGACCGTCACCATATGGTCGAAGACTTCGTCGGAGATATCGAACTCGAAGCCATCCGGCTTCTCGTCCGACATGAGCAGCCAGAGCGTCCAGTCGGGATGAAAGCGACGGACGGTTTCCGCCAGCACCCGCGCTCTGTCGAGATAGCTATATGAAATGCTGGTATAGCAGTGGATTTTCATGCGCGGCGCTCCGTCGACACGAGTTCCGAGGAATAAGCGTTCAGCTCAATGTTTCCGTATCTGCGCGCGGCTTCATCCACCCATTTGATGACATCCCCACTCGCAAACGCCGCTTGCAGTTCGACCTCCTCGGCAAGCGACCGGCCCCGCGCTTCCGGCGTGTCGCACACCATCGGCCATACGTTTCCCGCTCCGAGACGAGCCACGATGAACGCGCCCGCCGCAATGGATTCCTGAGTCGTGAAGGAAAAACTCTCGAAACAGGCGGACCAGTTGATGACAACATCGATTTCACTGTCACGCACTGCGCGCGCCATTGCCGTGCGATCGTCGGGTGTGACGGTCACCTGCCGGAAGGTCACGCCGGGGACTTTCATGTCCCTGCTGCCCAGATGGTAGAAGTCGTATCGCTCGTCCTTGTGATGCCAGCGGCACAAAGCTTCGTAGACATCCCAGCCCTTGTGATAAATCGGTGTGCCGATGAAGGCGATACGCAGCGGACGATCGGGTGTACGAGCCGCACGCGCGCCATCGAATTCGATCCGGCTGGGCGCGATCACGACCGCACGGCTATGCGCGTATCCGCCCTTTTCTTGCCAGAACTGGAGGATGGTGCGCGACGGCGCGGCAACGACCGGCTTCGCGTCGTCGAAGAACGCCTTCATGCGCTCGACATGTTCGCCGCGCTCCAATCCGCTATGGCAGATGCCGCACACTGCGGATCGGTTCGGCGGCGCCTTGCAGAAGCGCGTCTCGTTGCGCAGCAAGTGCACGCTCGGACAGAGCGTGAAGAGATCGTGGATCCAGACCAGCGGCTCTTCCTTGCTGGCCACGATGAGCGCGCCGACCAACTCCGGTGCGAATCCGAGCAGATGATGAACGATCGGCTGAATGCGCGTCCCGTCCCGGGCCAGTTCATCGACGACGGCGATCAGATCCGACATGCGGATCACGCCGCAGGTGCTTCCGTTCAGCGACATGACCAGCAGGAAATCTTCCGCTTTCCCCGGCGGCGCGAGCAATGGCAACGGCTGATTCGGACAGACATGCAGAAACGCCCAGCCATCGGCCATCAACGCGCGCTGCTCGTCTCCGACGACGTTCTGAACGCCGCCCGAGATGGTGAGATAGTGATCGTGGCTGAAAATGATGGCCAGACCGGAAGGGTTCGACCGAAGCGCATCCGTCACCAGACTACACAAATCACCGACGGGGAGCGGCTTGTCCTGCCGTACGGGCATCCACTCGCGCGCCCGAACACGGGGAGAAATCGCGCCCAGGATATTCGGGATAACGCGACTCGTGGAACTTCGGTAAGCCCATCCTTGGCTCACCGCATCGGCGACTGTGATTTCGCTGCGCGAATCGTAATTCAAAGCATCCCTTCCTTTCAGTATTCACGAAGACGTGGCACGTAGAATTACTCACGAGAACGGCTAGAACGACTTGATTCGCGCTCGACGTTCGGTGACAAAGCCTCGAAAAGCGGATCTTACCAGTTCGAAACGTGCCTCCCCGAAGAGGCAATATCCTTCGTTGTCGCGAAGACGCTCATGCGGCCTGCAACGAAGATCGCAAATGAACTCAATAATGCAACAATCCGGCAACAGATCCGATCGCCCGGCCAGGATCGCCCGGCGCCGCATTTTATCTAACGTTCTCAGGAACGCAACGCACGCAACATCGAAATCCCGCGTTGAAGCGGCGCGGTAGCGCGCCAACTGGTCGACAGACGCAGGGCGGAGATGGACGCTTCGAGCTCGTGAATCCTTGCGTGTGCTTCCCGAATATCCTCGGTCATGAGCGCACGCTTGATGTCGGAGTCCGTCTTCAGGGACTGCAACGTGTGGCTCGCCTCCGCCGCCTCTTCCCAAATCCGCCGAAGCAGCCCGTTTCTGACGGCCTTGTAATCGGTTGCGTTCGCACGTTGTCCGGGCTCGCACAATCGCAAGTGAGCATGGAATTCACATCCGGCATCCACGATTTGGACCACATCGAATGGAGCCAGCCCAGGAAGCCGACATCGCGAATCAGCAATTCGAACGACGCCGACGTGAAAACCGAACAATGCGCGTCGCAATAATTGGTCGCCGTTGCTTAGGCGCAGCTTCTAGTCCGCGAAAAGCTGTTCGAGCTCCAGATCCGCTTCCACTCACTCAGGCGGCGCGCCGCGAAAAAAGGCGTAGCTTTTCTTTTTTCGCCCTCATTGATATGAGCAAATACCTCTCTGAAATCGAAGTTCTGTGCAGGCGTTCGGCCTTTCCCGTTCATCGACGAACGCCTGAATCCATTCCGATAGCCGCGTGACCGGCCGCAGGTAATCGAAGCACGCACAGCGATCAGGAATCGCGATCGAAAGTATCCCGCCCGGCTTGAGCGCTTCCGCGCAACCGCGCAAGAAGCGAATGGGGTTAGGCAAATGCTTCTTCTGCCCTCGCGCGCCGACGAGTTCTCCTATGCTCGTCGAGGAGCCGATCAGATCCCCCTCGATATTCGCAAGCAGTGACTGATCGACATTGGGATCGTTGGATGCGCGCTCGCGTAAAGTGGCCGTGTCGAATACGTCGAGAACCAGGCATCGGTAACCGTCCCGCTTCCGCGCGATTGTGCCAAACCACGGCCCGATCGATACCGCATTGAGATTTGGAGATGTACTTCAGAATCGAATCCCTGCGATCCATCGGCGACTCCTCGAAGCTGCTCGCTCAATCGTATCCGTCGACACGGACGCCATAACAATTCTTTGCACATGCCGCCGCCATATAGCGCGCCGCGCAGAGCCGCCGGACACGGGCCGTTGCTCGGTATACTGATGGGTCCGGACTCTCCAATGCAAACTCTTCTCGACTGCATGCCGAACCAAACCAACGCACAGAATGTAGCAATGTCAGATACCGACGAGCTTGCCGCCCTATGTAACACCGCCCTGGACCCGCTTTTCTGGCGTGCTGATCGTACCGATGCGCTGAGCGCCTGGTGCGGACACATCCCCTTCGCGCATTGGCTCGTTGCAGCGCTGCGGCCGAAGTCGATCGTGGAATTGGGCACCCACAGCGGCGTCTCGTACTCCGCATTCTGCGCCGCAGTTGAAAAAGCGCAGTTGGACACCCGCTGCTATGCCGTCGACACATGGCGTGGCGACGCCCATGCAGGCACCTACGACGAACCGGTATTCGACGACCTGCAGGCTTACCATCAGCGCCGTTTCGCCACGTTCTCGACGCTGCTTCGTACGACCTTCGACGAAGCCGTAACACAATTTCCCGATGCGTCGATCGATCTGCTGCACATCGACGGTTGCCATACGTATGACGCCGTCCGGCACGACTTCGAGCAGTGGTTACCGAAGCTCAGCGAGCGGTCCGTCGTTCTCCTGCACGACACCAATGAAAGGAAAGCCGACTTCGGGGTATGGCGTCTCTGGTCGGAATTGCGCGAGTCCTACCCTGCTTTCGAGTTCCTGCATGGTCACGGATTGGGTGTGCTTCTGACGGGCGACGCTATCCCGCCTTCGGTGCGCGGTCTTGGCGAACTCGACGCCGCCCGCGTGGCGAACCTCAGAAACCGCTTCGCCGTTCTCGGCGAGCGCTGGGAGGCTGAACATAGCGAACGCTTGCGCGCGAACGCGGAGCGTCAGCATTCGGACGCAGCCAGCGGGATCGACGAGATCCATCAGCGCCTGCAACAAGCCGAAAGCGCATTGAACGCCGCCACAAGGCTCGCGGAACGCGAAACCCAACAACGCCTCACCCTCGAACTCGACTTGCGCAAGGCGCGAGCGCGCCTCCTTTCCGTAGAAGACGCGCGCGCCGACCTCGAAGCGCAAATGGAACGCGCCCTCGACGATGCCCAAACGCGCGCATCCGAGGCGGAAGAAGCCTTGCGCGGCATCGAATCCAGCACCATCTGGCGCGCCACTCGCCCGCTGCGCTCGGTGCTCGCTCATGCGCCCGGAGGACGCCGCAATGTCGGCGCGGTCTTACGCGCGCGCGGCGCGCGGATCGCAAAACAACTTCCCCTCGGCCTCGGCGGACGTGCGCGTCTGGAAGAAAACGCGCGCATCATCGCGAACTCGCCGCTCTTCGACGCCGAGTGGTACGTGCAGCAACATCCCGATGCGGGCTCGGGAAAAAGCGCGGCCCATCACTACGCGAGCGCCGGCACCGTGGAGCAGCACGACCCGAGTCCGCTCTTCGATGCGCAGTGGTATCTCAAGCAGAATCCGGACGTCGCGGCTCACGGCATCAATCCGCTCGTTCATTTCGAGAAATTCGGCCGCGCCGAAGGCCGCGCCATGCGCGCGCTCGACGGCAAGACGGCCCCGCCCGCGATCGAACCGGTCGAACCCGCCTTCCCCGCGCCGGCGCCCGGCTGGAAGCCCGAACCGGCCGGTCCGGAACTGCACTCGCTCCTGACGCAACGATTCGCGCCGATCGCGCCGCTCCGCATTTTCTGTGTCGCGGGGCAGGAGCGGCATGTAACGCTCATCCTCGACACCGCCGACGGCGGCCCGCTAGCTACCGATCCGCGCGCCGGCCTCGCGCTCGCCGTCACGCTCGCGAAACGTCTGGGCGCGGGCCTGCGCGTCGTAACGCGCCAGAAAGCCGTCGACGCCGGCAACGTCGATGCGCTGTTCAGGCATCATGGGATCGCGTGGGACGGCAACATCGACTTCGTGTTCTCGGCGGTGAAGGATGGCCCGGCAGTCGCGGTCGGCGCGGATGACATCTTCATCGCGACGAACTGGTGGAACGTGCACGCCGCGATTCAGGTCGTCGAACCGCGCCGGATCGTTCATCTCATTCAGGAAGACGAACGCGCGCTCTACGCGTGCGGCGAAGAACAACTGCGCTGCGCTGAAACGATATCGACGCCGGGATTGCGCCTCGTGGTCGATTCGCAGACGCTGCACGCGCATCTCGCGGCGAGCGGCATCGTCCGGGGCGACACGCCGTGGTTCGAGCCCGTCGCGGCTTCCGGAAACGCCAAGGACGCGCCGCGCGTGGCGGGCGGCAAACGCCGGTTCGCGTTCCACGCACGGCCCGACCAGCCGCGTCATCTCTACTGGCGCGGCCTCGAAGCGATCGGCGCGTGCCTCGAAGACGGGATCCTGAATCCACAGGAGTGGGACGTGCATTTCTTCGGCGCGGGCCTCACGCCGCTGGCGCTGCCCGGCTCGGTTTATCCGCACCTTCACGAGGCCGTGTCCTTCACCGAGGCGCACGCGGTTCATACCGCCGACGTCGCACTGTGCCTCGTCGAATCGCCGCATCCCGGCTACGTGACGCTCGATCTCGCCCGCGCCGGCATTCAGGTCGTGTCGAATCGATACGGCGTCAAGACTTCGCTCGAACGCTATGCGCCGAATCTGCTCTGCGTCGATCCGACCGTCGCGAGCCTAAAAGCCGCGATTCGCGAGGCCGCCCAGCGCGGGCGCGCGCCCGAGGCTGCCGCCCGTTCGATGAACTGGGACGCGGTGTTCTCGTCGGCATTGGCAAGTCTCGAAACGGGAGCATCGCGCAATGTTTAATTCTGTGTACGAGAAGCCGCTGCATTACGCGCATCCCTGGGACCTGAACTTCGAGCGGCGCTACGAAGCGCTGATGAAACGTCCCCGCCGCGTCGCCTACTTCTACGAGAAGCCCGATAGCACCACCTTCCGCTATCGCGTCTTCAACATGTCTCAGGCGCTCGAAGCCGATACGGTTGCAGACGTTTCCGCCTCGTGGTTTTTCCGCGAAGACATGCCTCATATGGCGCGCATCGTCGACCGCGTCGATGCGCTCGTCTTCTGCCGCACGCATTTTTCGCCGTCCATCGGCGCACTGATCGACCGCGCGCGGCGACGCGGCGTGCGCGTGCTCTTCGACGTCGACGATCTCGTCTTCGATACCGATTACGTCCATCTCATTCTCAGTTCGCTCGATCAGGACGCGAACAATGAATCGGCGCTCAACGGCTGGTTCGCGTCAATTGCGCGCCAGGGCACGTTGCTCAAGATGTGCGACGGCGCCATCGTGACGAACGCGTTTCTCGGCGATCGCATTCGCGCATTCGCGCCGTCGCTCCCTGTCAGCACCGTCCCTAATTTCCTCAATCGTGATCAACAGGCCATATCCGAGCGGATGTTCGAGCAAAAGCAGGAGCGTGACTTCGAGTCTTCACAACCGTTTCATATCGGCTACTTCAGCGGCACGCCCACGCATCGGCGCGATTTCGACATTGCTGCGCCGGCGCTCGCGCGACTGCTCCGCGACGACAGCCGGCTCAGGCTGCTGATCGTCGGCGCGCTCGAATCCGCCGCGATTCTCAAGCCGTACAAGCACAGGATCGACCGCTATCCGTTGCAGGACTACATGAACCTGCAACGTCTGATCGCGCGCACCGAACTGAATATCGGCCCGCTCCTCGACAACCCGTTCACGAACTGCAAATCGGAGCTCAAGTTCTTCGAAGCGGCGATCACGGGCACGGTCACGATCGCGAGCCCGACCTATGCGTTCCGGCAGGCGATCTCGGACGGCGTCACAGGACTGCTTTCCCGGTCGCACGAATGGCACACGAAGCTTGAGCGCGCGGTCGAATTGCTCGATGACCGGCAGCGCTATGCGAACATGAGCGTCGCGGCTTACGAGCACGCACGAAACGTCTATGGATGGAACCGGCAGACCGCAGCGATTCAGCGGGCGCTCTTTGGCAATGCAGCGGAGCAACGGCTGACGCAGACAGACGGGAAGGCCGAAGTCTCCGTCGCGACGTGAAAAGCCGAGATAAGGGAATCAGCGTTCTTCGATGCGTCCGTGCTGAAAGGTCAGCACGCGATTGCACATCTTCTCGACGAGACTCGGCGAGTGCGAAGCCAATACGAGGATCGACGAGTTTTCCACGACCTTGTCGAGACGCTCGGCCGCCTTCTCGTTGAACGCGGCATCGCCGACCGACAGCCATTCGTCCATTAGCACAATATCGGCGTGAATCGAAGTCGACACCGCGAAGGCGAGACGCAGCAGCATGCCGCTCGAATACGTCCGCACGGGCATGTTGAGGAAATCTTCGCCGAGTTCGCTGAATTCAGCGATCTCATCGAGCTTGCGTTCGATCTCGCTGGGCTTGATGCCCATCATGATGCCGCGCAGGAAGATGTTCTCGTAGCCCGTTGCTTCGTGGTCCATGCCGAGAGAGAGGTCGATCAGCGACACGATCCGGCCGCGCACTTCCAGTGAGCCGCCGACGGGCGGGTACACGCCGGCGAGAACACGCAGCATCGTCGTCTTGCCTGCGCCGTTGTGGCCGACAAGTCCTATCCGATCACCGGGCCGGAACTCGAAGGAGACGTCGTCGAGCGCGCGCACCGTCACGCGCTTGGCGGCGTCCGCGGCTACGCGCCCGCCCGTGGTAGCGCGCATCAGCGACTTGCGCAGTGAACGGTGCGACGCGTTATAAATCGGAAATTCGACGACGACGTTCTGCGCGCGAATGTATGAGTCACTCATCGTAGAATCACAGCCAGTATGCGATGCGGTCACGGAAACGTCCTTGCAGCGCGATGCCGATCACAAGAAGTACAAAGGTGGTCGCGAGCGACCAGATCCACGAATCCAACGGAAAGTAACCGTTGATGATAGGCGCCCGCACAATCTCGATGAGATGCGCGAATGGATTGTACTGCGCCACCCATTGATGCTTTTCGCCAAGCGCCTCCGGACGCCAGATGATCGGTGTCACGTAGAAAAGCACCATCGTCGCGTTCTGGATGATCATCGGCATGTCGCGAAAGCGCGTGCAAAACACGCTCACAATCATCGAAATGGCCAGCATGGCGATCGTGCCGAGAAGTAGTCCGGGGAGGGCGAACAACGCATGCCACGTCAGACTCGGGCCGAGCAGGCCGACGACGATCACGATGATCACGCAGTTGTGCCCGAGAATGATCAGGTTGCGCATCAGAATGCGCAACAGATACACGCCCATCGGAAAACGAATCTGTTTGATCGTCGATTCAAACTGCGTGAAACTCGTGCACGCCTCGTTGATTTGTGCGGCGTAGAACGTCCACACGACGTTGCCAATCGCAAAGAATGGCAGAAAGGACTTTACGTCGTTCTTGAAGAGCACGGACCACAGCACGCCCATCGTACCGATCATGATGCCGGTGGAGAGCGTGACCCAGAACGGTCCGAGAATCGAGCGGCGATAGCGCTGCCGTATGTCATACCAGGCGAGCAGCGCCCAGAGATGCGGGTTGGCGAGCGCGTCCCCGAGATCGCGCAGACCCTTGAAGCGGTTGATTGAGGTTGTGTTCATACCTGCTTGCAAAAATTTAGCCCACTATTGTAGCCGAATGCGTTTCCGCCAAAGCGCCGCCCGGCGCGTCGGATCCGCGTCTACGCGCCAGCGGCACGCCGCGTTCAGCGTGGCTCGCGAAGCGCTTCCATCATGCCTCGGCACATTGCGCCCGCCCTCTCACCCCTCGGCGGCACGAACAGCAATTGCAGCACGAAAAGTCTCGCGAGTCTGCGCGCCCAGAAACGCTTCCAGGGCTTAGCCACGCCCGCGGTGCGAATCAGCCGAATGGAATTCCGGAAATAGAAGTAATCGCGACGCGGGCTGTGCACGGCGAGTTGACGCCGCCCGAGAAACCAGAACGAAATGTTTTCGTCGCCGATAGCGTGCTCCAGACGCGCCTGCGGCACGCACCAGAACGCAAAGCCAGCCCGCTTTGCACGCAGGCACCATTCAATATCGACCTGATCCACGAAATACGCTTCATCCAGCGGTCCCACGGCGTCGAAGGCTGCGACGGAGACGAGCGTGCCGGACGCGATCAGATACTCGCACGGTGCCGGTTGCGATGGCATAGGGACGAACCGCACGGCGTCATCGATGATTTGCGGCAGCGGCGCGGCCGTTCCCGATTGCCTGTCGACGATCGCGGGTCCAACAGCGCCAACCGCGATCCCGGAACGGGCCAGCGTGTCGGCCGCCATGCCAAGTTCGATGACCATGCGCGTGTCAGGCACGCTGTCGTGATCGAGCAGGAGCACGTCGGTCGCATTCAGCGACTTGGCCAATCCGATGCCGCGATTCTGCGCTGCCGCGACGCCGACATTGTCCGGGAGGGCGTGCAGCATCGCGCGTCCGTCGCACAAGCTCGTGATTTGCCGCAGCGAGTCGACGCGGGAGCCGTTGTCGATCACGATGATGGCGTCGACCTGTGGCCGCGTCGCCGTAAGCAAGGCTTCGAAAGTGCGGGGATCCGGGTCCATCGTCACCACGACGGCGACGATAGCGCGCGTTGCGCCCGCCTCGCTCATACGCTCGCCGCGTGCTGCGCAACGAGCGCGAGAATGCGCTCGGCGCGGCGCGCGTAGGTGTGATCTGCGAGCGCGCGCCGCTGCGCCGCGCCAGCGATCGAAGCGGCTTTGCCGGGATCGTCGCGAAGCATTTCAACGTGTCGACGCAATTCCGCGGGCGAATCGAAAAGCAGGATTTCGCCCGCATCCGGATCGAAATAGTCGTAGATTTCCAGGCCTTCGACGAACATGCATTGCACTGTGCCCGCCATCGCCGCTTCGAAGGTGCGCGGTCCGGGCGTCGGCGCATCGAGATTGAAGCGCGCATTGGCGAGATCGAAGCGTCGCCCGATATTCAGCGTGACGAGCGAGCTCGCGTAGTAGTCGGGCAACAGGCGATTCTCGACGCGCTCGTTGCGCGCGAATTTGATCTCCGTCGGCCACTCGGCACCGAGCACTTCGACGTTCACGCCCGACAAAGCCGGCGCGCAGTCGCGCAGCAGTCCCACGCGGTTCGGAAACCCGACGCCGCAGAAGAAGACCTCGCGATCCTTCAACGGACGCGGCGCGCGATAATGATCGCTCCTGCTCGCGCCCAGCGGTACATGATGAACGCGTGGATGCTGATAGTGCGTTACGGCCCAGCGGTCGTTCGAGAAGATCACGTCCGCGATGTGCAGAATCTTGTAATTGAAGTCGAACTCGTAAGGATCGTCGTGCAGCCAGAAGGCGAGGCAGGCCCCGGTGCGCAGACAATAGTTTTTCAGTCCGTGATAGACGCTTACCGCAGGCATGCACGATCCGAACACAAGCACGAGTTGCGGTGCGAATTCTTCCGCACAGAATTCGGCGGCTTCGAGCGACGTCACGCGAACGGCCGCCGCGCCCATCAGTTCACTGAAACCTTCAGCGACGTAGCCACGCAATTGCGCGTTGTTGTTGATCGAATCAGGCGAAGCGCTGCATACCAGCACACGTTCTATCGTGTCCATAAGATCCTTTTTGCATGTTTTGCCAGGAGCTTCGCCGTATTCTTGAAGCCATGCGTTGCGTAATAGGCGTGTACGTTGCGCAGCTTCGAGCGCCGAAGCTCGTTCATGATCTGCTTGGGCATGACGGCCGACGCGATGGACTGCAACGACGACGCCTGGGCCGCAGGCAGTCGAGGAGCGGCTCCGCTCTGAAACCATGATGTCGATTGCAACACGATCCCGAGCTCGGCGATGCCTTCCGCGCGTACATCGGCGGAAGACCGAGCGGAATGCGACAGATCGCGGAGATGCCGCTGGTAGTGCTCCTTCAGCGCGACGACATGGGGCGTGAGCGTCGGATAAAGAACACCTGGCTGTTGCGCGTCTATGTTCGCCTTCAGGCCAGCCAGCAGCGCTCGATCTTCCGCGAGCAGCCGGATGGCATTGATGAGATCGCCTTCCGCACCGACACGAATCTTCATTCCATTCACGCGATTCTTCACTCGCTCGCCGAGTGCGCCGATATCGGAGACGATCGGCACGATGCCGTTCTGCCACGCCTCCGACAAGGTCAGACAGTATGTCTCTGGCCAGATGGACACATGCACCGACACATCGCATTCGAGCAGTTCAGTGGGAAGCTGATTCGCGGAGTAGGTACCGTGCACGAAGACGTTCGGAAATGCTGTCTTGTCGGCCAGATAAGCGTAGTCGTCGTCGAGGCGGCCGAATACGTGAAATTCCACGGGGGCCGAAGCGAGTGCGGCCGCGGCGGGCGCGAACAGGTCACCGCCCTTTCCCACCGTCACGTTGCCAAGCAGCGCGACCTTCAGCGGCTCTCCGGCTTGCTTCACTGTTCGCGACGAGCGCGAACTGACCGTGTCATCGTCGAGAATGGGTACAGGCAGCACATGAACGCCGGCATGCTGACGCACCGCAGGGTAAATGGTGCGAACCAGATTGCGCCCGCCTTCCGTGTTGAAGAAGATGAGATCCGACGCTTCGAGCACGCCGTTCCAGAACGCGCGCCGCGCCGCCTGCGATCCGGGCAGAATCTGGCGCTTCTTCCACAGGCACAGATCGCACTGCGCCAGCGAAACATCGGGTGCGCCGCAGAATTCGCCCTTGAACGAGATCAACTGATATTCGTTACAAACGGGCAAATAGTCATGAATCGTCATTGCGGTCGGAATACCGAGCGAACGCGCGACATGCACCAGCGAAGGCGGATGCCCGATGAAATGCTGGAAGTGAACGAAATCGACCTTGCGTTCGATGAGCATCGCACGGAAAGCCTTTTCCCGTTCCGGCGACGACAGCATTTGCACCGCGTACGGCTCTGCGAACGTGTAGCGCTTGAGCAGCTCGTAATTGTGGTCGAGGAGGAGCGCGTCCCAATGCTCGCCCGCGTTCCCGCGAACAAAGAACAGGATGTCGAAGTCGTCGCCGAGTTGCGTGCGCAAGCGGTCCAGATAGATCTCAACGCCACCGAAATCGCCCCGCGCCACGTAGTTGTGACTGACGAACAGAAGCGTCTTGCGTGCCACCTTCGATTCGACTGACAACGCGGGCGTATCAGAGGCAAGGGGCCGCGACGGAAGGCTGGCGGCTTCCTCAAGCATCGTTGCCACGCGACGGTCGTAGGTGTGGTCGCGCAATGCGCGTTCTCGCGCCGCGCTCGCGATCTGGTTGCGATAGCCGCGATCGTTGATGACATCCGATGCCTTGCCAAGGAAGTCCTTCGCATCGGAGAAGAGCACAATCTCACGGCCCGGTTCGAACGCCTGTGCAACCTCCGCGAGCGATTCCTGAACCAGTTGCACGCCGCCCGCAAGCGCCGCTTCGAACAGGCGCGGCGGCGGGGTTTCCGCGAACTCCTTGTTACCCGAGGCCGAAAACACGCGCGGCAGCAAGATGGTGATTGCGGAGCGGTTGACGAAGCGCCCGAAGTCCGGCGGCGAAGTGCGCCATGTGATCAGGCTCTCTGGCAGATCGACGTTGCGCGGCGGCAAATGCTCATTAACCGGCAGCGCGAGCTTGAAGCGCCAGTCGGCGGGCATATCGCCGAGTATGGAACGAACGAACGCGGTGCGGTTAGGCCACGCCGTGCCCGCGAAAAAAAGGTCGTAACGCAACGGCTTGTCAGCCGGGAGCACCGGAAGACTGTGAAATTCGACGGCGCCCGCCAGCGGCAAATGACGTCCTTTCGAACCGTATTCGGCGACGCTCGAGGAATCGTTGGTGAAAACAAGGTCGAAGATTGCCGCATTGCGCTTGTTGACCGAGATCTCGTAGGGATCTTCGGTCACCCAGAGAATTGAGCGTCCGCACGCGTGCGCGAGCCGGGTGCACAAGACGGCGTCGAGTTCTTCTCCATCGAATGCGATGAAGAGATCGCACTGATTGCGATAAGCCAGTTCGATTGCATCCAGCGCATCCGCCTCGATCACGAATTCGACTTCGCCCGAACGCGCAAGCGCCTCGCGCAGTGCAATGCAAATATAGTGATTGGGGTTACGAAACTTGGTGTCGAGTAGCAAGACCCGATATTTACGATTTTTCATGTTGTTCCAGATGATCGCGCTCGAGTGCTCGAATCCGTTTCATTGACCGGCAACTGTCTGTTCGATTACCCTTAGGCCGAACTATTCACTCGGATCCAGTCACTTGTCTCGCCGCACTGCCGCCGTCATTGTCACATATGAGCCCGAGCCCGAACCGCTGGCCCGACTGATTCGGTCGCTTTCCCCGCAGGTACGAACGATATATATCGTTGACAATGCATCGACGAATATCGAGCAATGGCAACACCTCCTTCTTTCTGCCGATTGCCGCGTCATCCGGATGACGAGCAACGAAGGCATCGCCGCCGCGCTGAACCGCGGGCTGGTCGCCGCAGAAGCCGAAGCCGATCTCGACTTCTGCGCCATCTTCGACCAGGACAGCGCGCCTTCGGACCGGATGATCGAATCCCTCGAACAGCATCATGACCGTCTCTCGCAGCGGGGACCGGTCGCGCAAATCGGCCCATATTTCTTCGAGCACAATCGCGGCATTTTTCTGCCGTTCATCGAATTCAAGCTCGGCATTCCAAGACGCAAACGCGATCCCGGCAACGGCACGTGGACAACCGCCGATTATCTGATCTCCTCCGGGGCGCTCCTGTCGCTCGACGCGCTGAAGAAGATCGGCAACATGGACGAATCGCTCTTCATTGATTACGTCGACATTGAATGGGGACTGCGCGCCCGGGCGGCCGGCTTTCAAAGTTATGGCGCGTTCGACGTGCGCATGGAACACCGCATCGGCGAAGAGGCGCTGGACGTTGCAGGATTCCGGCTTGCCGTACATAAGCCGGTGCGCCGCTACTACTACTATCGCAACGCCGTGCTGCTGTGCCGACGTCCGTACATTTCGCTGGCGTGGAAAATCAGCGAAATGACGCGGCTCGGCATCAAGTTCCTGATTTTCAGCACGATGTCGAAACGCCGCCGGGAGGACTTCGTCATGATGACGCGAGGCATTCGCGACGGGTTGCGCGGCGTAACCGGCAAGTATCAGTGAACCGGGCGCACCGCACCGTACATGTGCAGTGCGCCCTTCGAACTCGCGGCATCAACGCTCCGCGAGACAGAGCCGCAAGGCGTCGTCCCATTGCGGAACCTTCAACCCGAACGCGGCTTCCAGCTTGCCACACGACATACGGGAGTTGGCGGGCCGTTTCGCCGGCGTAGCGTACTCGCTTGCGGGAATCGGCTCGACAGAGGGCTTCTTTTCGAGTGCGGACGTATCGAAAATCGCGCGTGCAAAGTCAGCCCACGTCGTCGATCCTCCCGCGCACAAGTGATACACGCCCGACTTGGCGCGCCACCAGTCATTCCCCTCGATCCCGCCTTGCGCCGCGATGTGCGCGACGAGCGTTGCTATTGTCTTGCTCCAGGTGGGCGCGCCATGCTGATCGCCCACGATGCGCAGGGACGGTTTGTCCGCTGCAAGGCGGAGCATAGTCAGCAAGAAGTTCTTGCCGCGCAGGCCGTAGACCCAGCTCGTGCGCAGCACGAGCGATGCGCAGCCGACCTGAGCGATCGCCTGTTCGCCGGCGAGCTTGCTCGAGCCATACACATTCTGAGGATTCGTCGCGTCGGTTTCGACGTATGCGCCGGCTTTGGTACCGTCGAAAACGTAATCGGTCGAGAAATGCACAAGTGCCGCACCAAGGCTGCGCGCTTCCTCGGCGATGACACCGGGCGCTTCGCCATTGATCCGCATGGCGAGGTCCACTTCCTGTTCCGCCTGATCCACCGCTGTGTACGCGGCCGGATTCACGATCAAGGCCGGCTTCGACTCGCGGATCACCCGGCGAATCTGATCGAGATCGGACAGATCGAACTGCTGCCGATCCAGCGCGACCACCCGTCCCAGCCCCTGTAGCGAACGCGCCAGTTCGAACCCAACCTGGCCGTTGACGCCTGTGACAAGAATGTTGCGTTCCATCGTCATGCGAGCCTCAGGCGAATACTTCGGCTTCCGACAGCTTCTTCCCCGCCGCGTCCTTCGCCGCGAGCATCGGCTCGAAATCGATCGGCCATTCGATGCCGATCTCCTTGTCGTTCCACACGATGCTGCGTTCGAACTCGGGAAACCAGTAGTCCGTCGTCTTGTAGAGGAACTGCGCCGCATCCGACAGCACGACGAAACCGTGCGCAAACCCCGGCGGCACCCACAATTGCCGATGATTCTCCGCCGACAGATTCACGCCAACCCACTTGCCAAAGTTCGGCGAACTCTTGCGGACGTCGACGGCGACATCGAACACTTCGCCTTCCACCACGCGCACGAGTTTGCCCTGCGCGTGCTGAATCTGATAATGCAGACCGCGCAGCACGCCCTTCGCCGAGCGCGAGTGGTTGTCCTGCACGAATTCGACGCCCGCCTCGACGTGCTCGGCAAACTCGCGAGCGTTGAAGCTTTCATAGAAATACCCGCGCGCATCGCCGAACACCTTCGGCTCGATGATCTTGACTTCGGGCAACGCCGTAGCGGTTACTTGGATGGCCATGCGACTTGGTCCTTCGGAAGATTGAGCAGATATTGACCGTAGGCGTTCTTCGAAAGCGGCTTCGCGAGTTCGAGCAGTTGCTCGTCGCCGATCCACTTCTTGCGATACGCGATTTCCTCGGGACACGCCACCACCAGCCCCTGACGCTTCTGCAACGTCGCGATGAACGTGGCCGCGTCGATCAGCGAATCGTGCGTACCGGTGTCGAGCCACGCATAGCCACGCCCCATGATTTCGACATTGAGCCGCTTCTCCGCCAGATAGCGAGAGTTCACATCCGTAATTTCGAGTTCGCCGCGCGGGGACGGCTTGATATCCGCCGCGATGTCGCACACCTGATTGTCGTAGAAGTAAAGACCCGTCACCGCGTAGTTCGAGCGGGGCTTCGCGGGCTTTTCTTCGATCGACAGCGCTCTGAATTGCTGATCGAACTCGACCACGCCATAACGCTCGGGATCCTGCACGTGATAGGCGAACACCGTTGCGCCATCGGTACGGGCACTGGCCGCGTCCAACTGCTTGACGAGATCGTGTCCGTAGAAGATGTTGTCGCCGAGAATCAACGCCGACGGATCATTGCCAACGAATTCCCGCCCGATGATGAACGCCTGCGCAAGCCCGTCCGGCGACGGCTGCACCGCGTACTGAATGTTCATGCCCCACTGGCTGCCGTCGCCGAGCATCGACTCGAAGCGCGGCGTGTCTTGCGGCGTCGAGATGATAAGCACATCGCGGATGCCGGCGATCATCAGCGTCGACAGCGGGTAGTAGATCATCGGCTTGTCGTAGACCGGCAGAAGCTGCTTCGACACCGCGTGCGTGATCGGGTAAAGCCGCGTGCCGGACCCGCCGGCCAGAATAATGCCCTTGCGCGCCATGATTCAGCCCCTCACGCGCGCTGCGCGTAGTTCGTCTCGACCCATTTCCGGTAGTCGCCGGAAGCCACTTCGTCGGCCCACGCCTGGTTGTCCAGATACCACTGAACCGTCTTCGCAAGACCCGTCTCGAAGGTCTCCGCAGGCTTCCAGCCGAGTTCGCGCTCGAGCTTGCGCGCGTCGATGGCGTAGCGGCGGTCGTGGCCCGGACGGTCCTTTACATATGTGATCTGATCGCGATACGAACCGCTCGACTTCGGCTTCGCGCGATCGAGCAAGTCACACAGCGTGTGCACGACTTCGAGATTCTTTTTCTCGTTCCAGCCGCCGACGTTATACGTCTCGCCGGGCACGCCGCGTGCGAGCACCTCACGGATCGCGGAGCAGTGATCGCCCACGTACAGCCAATCGCGCACGTTCTGGCCATCGCCGTAGACCGGCAGCGGCTTGCCGCCGAGCGCGTTGGCGATCATCAGCGGAATCAGCTTTTCTGGGAATTGATACGGACCGTAATTGTTCGAGCAATTCGTGGTCAGGACCGGCAGTCCGTACGTGTGGTGATACGCGCGAACGAGATGGTCGGAGCCGGCCTTGGTCGCGGAATACGGGCTGTTCGGCGCGTACGGCGTGGTCTCGGAGAACTGCGGATCGGTGGCCGAAAGCGAGCCGTACACTTCGTCGGTCGATACGTGCAGGAAGCGGAACGCCTGCTTCTCGTCTTCGGGAAGCTTGCTCCAGTACATCCGCGCGGCTTCGAGCAGCGTGAACGTGCCGACGACGTTCGTCTGCACGAAATCGGCCGGGCCGTGGATCGAGCGATCGACGTGGCTCTCGGCGGCGAAGTGCAGAATGGCGCGCGGCTTGTGTTTGGCCAGCAGCGCATCGATCGCGGCGCGGTCGCAAATATCGGCGCGCTCGAAGATGTGGCGGGGATCGTCCTTCAGAGACTTGAGCGTTCCCAGATTGCCCGCATACGTCAGCTTGTCGACGTTGAGCACGGGTTCGTCCGAACCATTGAGCCAATCCAGCACAAAATTGGCGCCGATGAAACCGGCGCCGCCCGTCACGAGAATCATACGTGGCCCTCTTTATAGCTTTCCGTCGGGTTATTACGCCGCGCGAAAGCTCGAATATGCGAAAAAATTGCGACAGTTGCGGTGGACGAAAGCAGAATCGGAAGATATGGCCGATTTTCGTCCATTCCCGGCCCGGTTTGGTCAACCCCGAATTATAAGGCTCCGCCATTCGAAAACTAGACGAATAACAACTTGATACAGCTCGCGATTTATGGTTGCACAGGTGGCAGCAGGTAATGCCAGCCTGTGCATCCGTCGGATGAAGACACAGTGTTTGCCCGCTGTTCCATAATCTTCGCTCACCCGGATTTCCTCTTAGAAGCCTGACAACAAGTCTCCCAGATGACCATCGCCATCTCCCCCGCTCCCCTCGTCTTCGGCGATCTCCAGGGCTGCTGCGATCCCTTCCAGCGCCTCCTCAAAAAAGCCGCGCCATCACCCGACACACCGCTCTGGTTCGCGGGCGATCTCATCAACCGTGGTCCGAAGTCCTTGCAGACATTGCGCGAGATCATCGCCCTCGGCTCGCGCGCAACTGTCGTGCTTGGCAATCACGATCTGAATCTGCTCTCCGTCGCCGCCGGCCTGCGCAAGCCGAAAAAAGGCGACACGCTCGATGAAATCCTCGCCGCGCCCGACGCCGCCGATCTCATCGAGTGGGTGCGTCACAAGCCGGTCGCGCACTTCGAAAACAATGTGCTGATGGTTCACGCGGGCGTGTTGCCGCAATGGGACGCGACGATGACGATGGAACTCGCGCACGAGCTTGAGCAAGCACTGCGCGCACCGAACTGGAGGGAAACGCTCGCGTCGCTCTACGGCAACGAGCCGCATCGCTGGGACGATTCATTGAAGGGTGCCGACCGGCTGCGCGTGATCTATAACGCGCTGTCGCGGATCCGCTTCTGCACGCCGGAGGGCTCGATGGAGTTCGCCAACAACGGCGGCCCCGACGCCGCGCCGCCCGGCTATATGCCGTGGTTCGACGTGCGGGACCGCCGCACGCGGGACGTGACAATCGTCTTCGGCCACTGGGCCGCGCTCGGTCTGATGATCCGCGACGACGTTCTTTGCCTCGATTCGGGCTGCGTGTGGGGCAACAAGCTGTCGGCGGTGCGCCTTACGGCCGATCCCGCACAGCGCGTCGTCACGCAGGTGAGCTGCGCGATGAAGAAGTGAACGGCACCTCCGGCATCGCATCGGCGGCGGCCGACAAGCCGCGCATGCGCTGAAGCGCTGCATCGACGGAAGCCTGGGCCTCGCACGCGAGCAGCCGCCGATCCACGCCCGGTGCGAGCGCGTCACACACGTACAGATGCGCGGTAAGCGGCCGCGCGCGCAAGAGCGCATTGAGCGAATCGTTGAGCGACATATCGCCGATATACGCCGGCGCGGTCGATTGCCTTCCGCGCGCATCCTCGTACATCAGGCAGATCGGCTGCACCGGGCACGACGCCGACACCGCCGCCTGAAACATGTTCGCGTGAAAGGGCAGCAGCGCTTGCCCGTCCGAGGTCGTGCCTTCCGGAAACACGCACATCTTTTCGCCGGCGAGCAGACGATCCGCGAGCTCGTGCATGATGCGCTTCGCGTCGCTGCGCTTCTCGCGCTGCACGAACACGGTATCCAGTTGATGCGCAAGCCAGCCGACCACCGGCCATTTGCGGATCTCGGCCTTCGACACGAACGGCGTCGGACGCCACGCGTTGATGACGTAGATATCGATCCACGAGATGTGATTGCCGACGACGAGCACGCCGCTATCGAGCCGCGCCTCGTCGTTATGCACGACGAGCTTCATCCCCGACAGCCGCAGCATTTCGAGCGACCACAGTCGGTTCATCTCGGCGCGTTCGGCCGCCGACACGCGGGCAAAGTGCGTCGCGACGATCCACATGCCGTATAACAGATGCGCGACGAGCCGCAGCTTGCGCCATGCGAAGCGCATGTTCAGCGGCTCTCGTAAGCGACGTGACCGCCGACCACCGTCGCACGCACGCGCGCCGGCAATTCGTAGCCACGAAACGGCGTGTTGCGGCCCTGGCTCTTCAGCTTCAGCGGATCGACGCGCCATTCGCTCGCCGCATCGAACACGCACAGATCGGCGAGCGCGCCCGTCGCAATGCGGCCGGCGGGGAGCTTCAGCACGTCGGCGGGCGCGGACGTGATGCGCGACAGCGCCTTCGCGAGTGGCACGTTCGCTTCGCGCGCCCACTTCACCGTCAGCGACAGCAGCAATTCGAGGCCGGTCGCGCCGGGCGTCGCTTCGGCGAAGGGCAGCAGCTTTTCGTCGTCGTCGAGCGGCGTGTGATCGGAGCAGATCGCGTCGATGGTGCCGTCGGCGAGACCCGCGCGGATCGCATCGCGGTCGCGTTGCTGACGCAGCGGCGGATCGAGGCGAAATTGCGAATCGAAATAGCCGATGTCGATGTCCGTCAGATGCACGTGATTGATGGTCACGTCGCACGACACGGCGATTCCTTCGGCCTTCGCCGCGCGCACGAGCGCGACGCCCGCCGCCGACGACAGATGCGACAAATGCACGCGCGCGCCCGTCACGCGCATCAGTTCGAAAATGGTATGCAGCGCGATCGTTTCCGCCGACACCGGCACGCCCGACAGCCCGAGCCGCGACGCCACCGCGCCGCTCGCCGCCACGCCGCCCTTCGACATGTACGCATCCTGCGGACGCAGCCACACGGTATAGCCGTACGTGGTCGCGTACTGCAGCGCGCGTTGCAGCGTGCGCGTATCGACGATCGGGTTATCCGCCTGCGAAAAGCCAACGCAGCCCGCTTCAGTCAGCTCGACCATCTCGGTGATGGTCTCGCCTTTGAGTCCGACCGTCAGCGCGCCGAGCGGATACACGTGCGCGAGATGCAGCTTCTGCGCGCGAAACTTGAGCATTTCGACAAGACCGGGTTCGTCGAGCGTCGGATCGGTGTCGGGCGGGCACACGAGACTCGTCACGCCGCCCGCCATCGCGGCGGCCATCTCGGATTCGAGCGTCGCCTTGTGTTCGAAGCCCGGTTCGCGCAGACGCGCCGACAAATCGACGAAACCCGGCGCGACGTAAAGCCCCGAAGCGTCGATGACCTTGGCCGCGTTGAAATCCGCGGGCGCCTCGCCGATGCCGACGATCCTGCCCGCCGCGATGAACACGTCCTTGCGCTCTTCCGTGCCGGCCGCCGGATCGATGATCGTGCCGTTCTGAATCTGGATCTTCATGTCGTCTTTGTCAGTCAGTGTTGCCGGCCACGATGCCCATCACCGCCATGCGCACGGCGATGCCGAAAGTCACCTGATTCAGGATGACCGACTGCGGGCCGTCGGCCACTTGCGAGTCGATTTCCACGCCGCGATTCATCGGGCCGGGATGCATGACGATCGCATCGGGCGCGGCGAGCGCGAGACGCTCGGGCGTCAATCCCCAGCTCTTGAAGTACTCCTGCGCGGACGGCAAGAGCGCGCCGCTCATGCGCTCGTTCTGCAGGCGCAGCATGATGATGACGTCGACGCCCTTCAGCCCTTCGTCGAGATTGTGATAGACGTGCACGCCCATCTGATCGAGATTGCCCGGCAACAGCGTGCGCGGTCCGATCGCGCGCACTTCGGGCACGCCGAGCGTCGTCAGCGCGTGAATGTCGGAGCGCGCGACGCGCGAATGCAGGATGTCGCCGACGATCGCCACGCGCAGCTTCGTGAAGTCGCGCTTGTAATGGCGGATCGTGTACATGTCGAGCAGGCCCTGCGTCGGATGCGCGTGACGGCCATCGCCCGCATTGATGACGTGCACGTGCGGCGCGCAATGCTCGGCGATCAGATACGGCGCGCCGCTCGATGCGTGACGCACGACGAACATGTCGGCGTGCATCGCGGAGAGATTGTTGATCGTGTCGAGCAGCGATTCACCTTTGCTCGTCGACGATGCGTTGATGTTCAGATTCAGCACGTCGGCCGAAAGACGCTTCGCCGCGATCTCGAACGTGGTGCGCGTGCGTGTCGAGTTCTCGAAGAAGAGATTGAACACCGACTTGCCGCGCAAAAGCGGCACCTTCTTCACTTCGCGATCGGTCACGCTGACGAACTGCTCGGCGGTATCGAGGATGTGCGTGACGATCGAGCGCGGCAATCCTTCGATGCTCAACAGGTGCTTCAGCTCGCCGTTCTTCGTCAGCTGCGGATTGCCCTTGAGAAAGCCGTAGCGAAAGGTGTCGGGCGCGGCGGCGCCTTCGGTGGCGGTATTCATGTCGATCCCGGATGTACTTTGAAAAGACGTCGAAGCGCTCGCTTCAGCTGGCGCGCGCTTCCGTCCTGAAGTCGAATGCGCCGTCTTCGCGACGCGCGAGCACGAGATTCTGATTCGCGGGCACATCGAGCGTCGCGCCGGTGAAACGCGCGCCGATCGGCATTTCGCGCCCGCCGCGATCGGCGAGCACCGCGAGATCGATCGATGCCGGACGGCCATAGTCGTACAGCTCGTTGATCGCCGCGCGCACGGTGCGCCCCGTGGACAGCACGTCGTCGACCAGGATGATGCGGCGGCCGTTCACCTCGAAGGGGAGCGAGGTCGGGCTCGCCTGGCTGTGCAGGCCTTTCTTCGCGTAGTCGTCGCGATGCAGCGCCACGTTCACCACGCCGAAGCGCGGCGCGTTAAGATCCTTCGCGAGCCGCTCGGCAAGCCACACGCCGCCGCTGAAAATGCCCGCGAGAACGGCGCCGTCGGGCGCGGCGAGCGATTGTCCGTAGGCAGCGCGAATCTGGTCGACGAGCGCGCGATACAGCGCCTCGGCGTCAATGGAACTCATGATCGTCGGCAAGTCCGTCGAGATATTGTTGAAGGATGACGCGCGCGGCTTCGGCGTCGATTTCGTCGAAGCGGCCCCGCGCATTGGCGCGCACGCCGCGCTCGCGCAAATCGGCTTTGGCGTCGACGGACGAGTAGCGCTCGTCCACCCATTGCACCGGCACGTTGAAACGTCCGTTCACCTGATTGCCGAAGCGCTTGGCGAGCGCGCTCATTTCGTGCGGCGTGCCGTCGGGATGCATTGGCATGCCGACGACGATGGCGTCGGGCTTCCACTCGTCGAGCAGTTTGCCCACTTCGACGAAGCGATATTCGCGATTGCGGTTTTCCAGCGTGACGAGCGCGCGCGCGTGGCGGGTGAGCGTATTGCCGACGGCGACACCAATGCGTTTCTCGCCGTAATCGAATGCCAGCAGCGTGGCTTCGCGGCTCATGCGTGCCCTGCTTCGCCGGACAACATCGAGCGCGACACGCCGAGCAGCGAGAGCGCCGCTTCGAGGCGGTCTTCGGCTGGTACGTCGAAGATGATGCGCGGATCGGCTTCGACGGTCAGCCAGCCGTTCTTCGAGATTTCCTCTTCGAGCTGGCCCGCGCCCCAGCCGGCATGACCGAGCGTGAGCAGGAAGCGCTCGGGGCCCTTGCCGCTCGCGACTGCTTCGAGCACGTCCTTCGACGTGGTCATGGCAAGGCCGCCGGGCACGCTCATCGACGAGCTATAGGGTTCGCCCTCGCCCGCTTCGTGCAGCACGAAGCCACGCTCGGTCTGCACGGGACCGCCGAAATAAACGGGCAAATGGACGAGCGGCTCGATTTCGAGCTTGAGATCGATGCGATTGAAGAGCGATTGAAGGTCGATGTCGGTCGGCCGGTTGATGACGAGACCGAGCGCGCCCTTCTCCGTGTGATCGCAAAGGTAGACCACCGTTCCTGAAAACGTCGGATCGGCCATGTTGGGCATGGCGATCAGGAACTGATTCGTCAAATTGATGCGATCGGAAGTCTTGGACATAATTCAGAATTTTAACAAAGGCGCTGCGAGATGGCCGACTTTGATGTGGGTCTGGTCTGGTTTCGGCGGGATCTGCGCGCGGCAGACAATGCTGCACTCTATCACGCGCTTACAAGGTGCCGTCGGGTGCTGTGCGCCTTCGTTTTCGATCGCGATATTCTTGCGCCGCTCGACAAAAAAGACCGGCGCGTGCCGTTTATTCACGCGAGCGTCGTCGAGCTGGATCGCACGCTGCGCGAGGCGGGCGGCGCGTTGATCGTGCGGCACGGGCACCCCGTGCACGATATTCCTTCGCTCGCACGCGAATGCGGCGCGAACGCCGTGTTCGTCAATCGCGATTACGAGCCGGCGGCGAAGGCGCGCGACGAAGCCGTCGCGCAGAAGCTCGCGAGTCAGGACATCGCGTTCTTCTCTTTCAAGGATCAGGCCGTCTTCGATCACGACGATGTGATGACAGGCGCCGCAAAGCCCTACACCGTCTTCACGCCGTACAAGCGCAAGTGGCTCGCGACGCTCACGCCCGATGCGCTTGCGCCCTACGCATCCGAAGAACATCTGGACGCGCTCGCCAAGCCGCCGTCGAACGTGAAGCATGCGATTCCATCGCTCGATGCGCTCGGTTTCGGCGATGCACCCGCGCCTGCGTTTCCCGCCGGCACGCGCGGCGCCTATGAACTCTTCGACGATTTCCGGGACCGCATGATCGACTACGGCCGCACGCGCGATTTCCCCGCGCTAAAAGGGCCGAGCTATCTCGGCGTTCATCTGCGGCACGGCACGATGTCGATCCGCGCGCTCGCCCGCAGCGCCCACGATGCGCAGCGTCACGGCGACAAGGGCGCCGAAACGTGGCTAGGCGAGCTTATCTGGCGGGAGTTCTATTTCTCCGTGCTGCACCATTTTCCGCACGTCGGCGTGACCGGCGATCATCGCGCGTTCAAGCCGGAGTACGACCGCATCGGCTGGGAAACGGGCGATGCCGCCGACGCGAATTTCGCCGCGTGGTGCGCGGGTCAGACGGGCTATCCGCTCGTCGATGCGGCGATGCGGCAGATCAACGCGTCGGGATACATGCATAACCGTCTGCGCATGGTTGTGGCGAGTTTTCTGACAAAGGATCTCGGCATCGACTGGCGACGCGGCGAGGCGTACTTCGAAGCGCATCTGAACGACTTCGAGCTCTCGAACAACAACGGCGGATGGCAATGGGCCGCGTCGAGCGGCTGCGATGCGCAACCGTACTTTCGCATCTTCAATCCGGTCACGCAGTCACGGAAATTCGATTCGGCGGGCAAGTTCATCCGTCATTACGTGCCAGAGATCGCGGCTCTTTCCGATCGCGATATCCACGCGCCGTGGCTTGCAAAACCGGATGCGCTGAAAGCGGCGAAGATCTCGCTCGGCGCGGATTATCCGCAGCCGATCGTCGATCACGAAGCCGCCAGAAAACGCACGCTCATGCGTTATGACGTCGTGCGCGCGCCGGGCCCGAAGCAGCTTCCGCCCGACGACGGCGGCGAAGACTAGCGCGCAAACGGCGCAGGTTTTTCGATCATCGACGTCAGCGCGACGATCGATCCGCGCCCTTCTGAAGGCGCAATGCCGGCCGCCGCCTGATGCAGCATCGAACGCAGCATTTGCGCGGCGCGCTCGGGCACGGTCGCGTCGATGCCGCGTGTCGCGCCTTCGGCGCCATCGGCGTGCGTTTCGCCGTGATGCGCGACGCGCCGCCACGCGAGGCCGAGCGTATCCGCCAAGAGCGCGACATGCCCGAGGCCCAGCGCGCAAGCCGCCGCGCCCAGCCGATGCGACGCGTCCGCCGCCGACAGCGCCGCCGCTTCGTCGACCATGCCGGTTTCGTTCGCCTGCGCGCCGCGCTCGACGAGCGCATCGATCGACGTTTCCGCGCTCTGCAGGAAGTCCTCGTAAGCACTCGCGTTCACGCGCAGCACGCCGAGATCGCGCGTCGCGGCGTCGCGCGAGGCTTCCTCGCCCGCCTGCGCGGCGCTCTCTTCCCACGCCGCTTCCGATTCGGGCGTCGCGGCGACGTGCCACGCGACCGTCAGGCCGTAATCGCGCAAAACATCGACGTGGTCGGCATCTTCCGGCCGCGCGCCGTACAGCGCGAAATCGCGCCACAGCAGCGCGAGCGTCGCGCGCACGAGCGAGCGCGGCGCGTACGACAGCGCGTGCGCCTGATCCGCCAGCACGAGGTTGAAGCGCGCGTAGAGACGCTTGACGTCGGCGATGTAGTCCAGCTCGCCGCCGGTGCGCTGCGCGCGCTCGCGCAGCGCCACGACCGCCGACGACGCGAGCCGCCAGAAATCGTAGGGATCCGGGCCGCGAAGTTCGTCGAGACAGGCGTCGAGGCGCGCGAAGGTGTCGGCGGAGCCTTCGGCCGGTCCGCGCAAGAGTTTCAGCAACGTTTCCTCATAGCGCGCGCGCGTGTGCGCGAGCCGCTCGGGCGCGACGCCGCGCAGCGTCGCCGGCGCGATCGCGCGGCCCGCGAGGGCGAGGTCATCGTAGGAAACCGGCGCGATGCGCGTATGCGATGCAAGCAACGCATGCAGGCCGCGATAGTGATCGAAGAGCGCCGTCGAGCAGGAGAGTTCGCGCAGATTGCGCCGCTCGACCGCACCGCGAAAAACCGCGATCGCATCGGCGATGCGCGCGTGGCTGCCTTCCGATTCCTCGCCGAGCGGCGCGACGAGCGTCAGCGCCTCGGCGAAGCGCTGCGCGGGAAGCCAGCCCGCCGAATGCAACGCGGCGATCGCGCGCTTGAGCGCCGCCCCGGTTTCGCCCTGACGCTGGAACGCGTGCAGCGCGTCGGTCAGCGCCATTTCTGCGAGTCGCACCGATCCGCCGCGCGGATTGGGCAAGGCTTCGTACGGAACGGGCAGATCGGGACGAGATGTCATAACAAGCGCTCACAAGCCGGTTCGCGGGCGCGGCGATGGAGGGCCATCGTCACCCGCCGTTTAAATGCGTCGTCGACAGGCGGGAGACGGCGTCGCCGCGCCTGCTTCAAGCGTATGCCTTAACGGGCCAGTGCGGGAACCGAACCTGCAAAGGCTTCCCGCATCTTTGTTCGCCAACGTCGGTCGACGCCGGAATCGCCGCAACGAACTTATCTGACTCTGCAAAATCCGAAAAATCGGACGGGCCGCCCGACGGCGGCCCATGCGCGGCACGCGCCGTCAGCGACGTACGCGGTCCGCAAAAAACGCGCGCCGCATGACGCGAGTCATGCGGCGCGGCAGAACGACAAGATCAGATCTGGACCATCTCGAAATCTTCCTTGCGGGCTCCGCATTCGGGACAGGTCCAGTTGATCGGAACGTCCTCCCAGCGCGTGCCCGGCGCGATGCCCTCGTCAGGCAATCCCGCCTCCTCGTCGTAGATCCAGCCGCAGATCAGGCACATCCAGCTTCTGTATTCCATACTTATGCCGAGTCGATTGGTCGTTTAAAAATAGGACATGATGGTACCGTGTTGCCGTGCCGATGCCTAGCAAGCCGCCCGCCTGCGGTGCGCGCATCGTGACATCGGTCGAAACGGCCGTCACGCCGGGTCCGGTGAAGAAGGCTAGCGCACCGGAAAAAAGTGCGCAAAGAAAGATTCCTGGCGGCGTTAGGCCGCATAATCAGACATGACCGAGCGGGCATTCGCTCACGCGCCGAGGCGCGCACGAGTTCGCTTAGAGCCGATCGTCCATTCAAGCAATCCAATACCATAATGTCCGTTTTTGCCATGACCGGCGATTCCCCTCCGATCGTACTCACCTTCGGCCTTTCCGACCCGACGGGCGGCTCCGGCCTGCAGGCCGACTTGCTGACGCTCGCCAGCATGGGCTGTCACGGCGCGACCGTGCTGACGGGCTACGCGGTGCGCGATTCCGCGACCTGCGATGAAGTGACGGGCCTCGATCCGGACACCGTCGCGACGCAGGCGCGCATGTTGCTAGAGGACATGCCGATCGCCGCCTTCAAGATCGGCGCGGCGACGCGCGCGGAGCTCGTGTCCGCCATCGCCGAAGTCGTCTCCGATTACGACGACGTGCCGCTGATCCTCGCGCCCGATTTCACGCTCGACGACGAACACGTCCTGTCCGCCGATGAACTGCGCGAATCGCTCGCCGATCTGCTCGTGCCGCAGACCACCATGCTGATTGCCGATCACGCCACGCTACTGCAACTCGCGCAGCCCGACAGCGACGCGGAATCGCCGACGCTCGATTCCGCGATTTCCCACATTCTGGCGCAGGGCTGCGAGTACGTGCTCGCGATGGAAACCGGCACGCATCGTCACGTCAACACGCTCTACAGCGAAGAAGGGCTCGTGCGACAGGACACGTGGGAGCGCAGCGTGCAACGCATCATGGGCCTGACCGATACGCTCGGCTCGGCAGTCGCCGCCCTGCTCGCCAACGGTCAGGAACCTGCCGATGCCGCGCGTGAGGCGCAAGAGTATGTGTTTCAGGCCGCGCGCGCCGCGTTCCGGCCCGGCATGGGCGCGTATCTGCCGGATCGCTTTTTCTGGGCGCGCTCGAACGATGCAGACGAAGAAGGCGACGCATCCGCGCTGCCCGACGATCCAACGGGATTGCCCGGAGAAGCCCGACACTGACACACAACAAGAAGGGAGGCGACGCGAGCGCATGCCATACCGACTGCCCCATCTGCACAAGCCCGGCCCGCAAGGCGCGATCCGCATCGGCTGCGCGGGCTGGGGCCTGTCGAGCGGTGCCTCCGCGAGCTTTCCGCATGAAGGCACTCATCTCGAACGCTACTCGCACGTTCTGACGTGCGTCGAGATCAACTCCAGTTTCCACAAGCCGCATCGCGAGCAGACCTACGCGAACTGGGCGCACAGCGTGCCCGAGTCATTCCGGTTCTCGGTCAAGCTGCCGAAGGCGATCACGCACGACGCGCGTCTCGTCGATATCGAATCGCTGCTCGACGACTTCCTCCGCGCGGCCGGCCAACTCGGCGACAAGCTCGGATGCTGGCTCGTGCAATTGCCGCCGAGCCTGCCGTTCAATCACGACATCGCCGACGCGTTTTTCAAGGCGCTGCGCGAGCGCACGACGTTGCCGGTCGCGTGCGAGGCGCGCGAACATAGCTGGTTCACGACGCACGCGGCAGCGTTGCTGAAGTCGCATCACATTGCATACGTCGACGCCGACCCGATTCCCGACGAATGCGAGATCAAGCATCGCGCGGACACATCGCTCGTGTATGTGCGGCTGCACGGCTCGCCCGAGTTATACAGGTCTTCGTACGACTACACGTATCTCGACGAACTCGCGCGCACGCTGCACAACCGCGCGAAGAAGACGGCCGAAGTCTGGTGCATCTTCGACAACACCGCCGAGGGCCACGCGCAGCCCAACGCGCTGCATCTGATGGAGCGGCTGCGGATTCATCACAAGGTCTGAAGTTCTTTTTGGAGGCTTCCTCAGATGCTCAAGCTGCTTGCGGCCACGCTCGCCGCGTCTTGCATTTTCACGGCCACGCCGGCACACGCTCAGAACGCCACGCCCGCCGGCGATGGCACGTTCCTGCTGACGATCTTCCTCAAGCACGACGAATCGAAGACGCTGCCCCAGATCAATCAGCAGTTGAAGGAGCAAGGCTACTTCAAGCAGTTTCCGCCGCCGGGCGTCGAAGTAGTGTCGTGGTACGTGATGATGGGAATCGGTCAGGTCGTCACGTTGCGCGTACCCGCCGACCGGTTGCGCGAAGTCAACCGCGCGATCGAAAGCACAGCATGGGGCGGATATCGGACGGAGTTCTATCCGACGTACGACTACAAGGCCGCCGCGCAGAAGTTGCGCGAGGAAATGAACAAATAATCCGGACGAAAAAAAACCCGCATCGCTGCGGGTTTCTTCTTTCGGCATGACGCGAGCCTCTTTCGAAGCCCGCGCCGATGTAATCGGCTTTCGCCAGATTACATGTCCATGCCCATGCCGCCCATGCCGCCGGGCATGCCGCCAGGCATCGGAGCATCTTCCTTGGGCAGTTCGGCGACAGCTGCGTCGGTCGTCAGCAGCAGGCCAGCCACCGATGCCGCGTTTTGCAGCGCCGTGCGCGTCACCTTCGTCGGGTCGACGACACCGGCTTCCACCAGGTCACCATACTCGCCGGTTGCCGCGTTATAGCCGTAGTTGCCCGTACCCTGAGCAACTGCTGCCACCACGACCGAAGCTTCTTCGCCGCCGTTCGTGACGATCTGGCGCAGCGGCTCTTCCATTGCGCGCAGGACGATCTTGATACCAGCGTCCTGGTCTGCGTTCGCGCCCTTCAGGCCGTCGATCGCCTTGCGAGCGCGGATCAGCGCAACGCCGCCGCCTGCCACGATGCCTTCTTCCACAGCTGCGCGCGTTGCGTGCAGTGCGTCTTCGACACGTGCCTTCTTTTCCTTCATTTCGACTTCGGTCGCAGCGCCGACCTTGATCACCGCAACGCCGCCGGCCAGCTTGGCCACGCGCTCTTGCAGCTTTTCACGGTCGTAGTCCGACGTCGCTTCTTCGATCTGCTTGCGCACTTGCTTCACGCGAGCTTCGATGTTCACGGCTTCGCCAGCGCCGTCGATGATCGTCGTGTTTTCCTTGCCCACTTCGATGCGCTTCGCCTGGCCCAGTTCAGCCAGCGTTGCCTTCTCGAGTGTCAGGCCGGTTTCTTCCGCGACGACTTGACCGCCGGTCAGGATCGCGATGTCTTCCAGCATGGCCTTGCGGCGGTCGCCGAAGCCCGGAGCCTTGACAGCAACCGTCTTCAGGATGCCGCGGATGTTGTTGACGACCAGGGTAGCCAGCGCTTCGCCTTCGACGTCTTCAGCGATGATCAGCAGCGGACGGCCAGCCTTCGCGACTTGTTCCAGAACCGGCAGCAGATCGCGGATGTTCGAAACCTTCTTGTCGTGCAGCAGCACGAACGGGTTTTCGAGGACGGCGACTTGCTTGTCCGGGTTGTTGATGAAGTACGGCGACAGGTAGCCGCGGTCGAATTGCATACCTTCGACAACGTCCAGCTCGTCTTGCAGCGACTTGCCGTCTTCGACGGTGATGACGCCTTCCTTGCCGACCTTGTCCATCGCTTCAGCGATGCGCTCGCCGATCGACGTGTCGCTGTTCGCCGAGATCGAGCCGACTTGCGCGATTTCCTTGTTCGTCGTGCAGGGCTTGCTGATCTTGCGCAGTTCTTCGATTGCTGCAGCCACGGCCTTGTCGATGCCGCGCTTAAGGTCCATCGGGTTCATGCCCGATGCGACGTACTTCATGCCTTCGCGAACGATGGATTGCGCGAGCACGGTAGCGGTCGTGGTGCCGTCACCTGCGTTGTCGCTGGTCTTGGAAGCAACTTCCTTGACCATTTGCGCGCCCATGTTCTGAAGCTTGTCCTTCAGTTCGATTTCCTTCGCGACCGACACACCGTCCTTCGTGACCGTCGGGCCGCCGAAAGAGCGCTCGAGCACGACGTTGCGGCCCTTCGGACCCAGCGTGACCTTGACCGCGTTGGCCAGGATGTTCACGCCTTCGACCATCTTGGCGCGTGCGGAATCGCCAAAAGTGACTTCTTTAGCTGCCATATCCAAACTCCTTGATTCGATTCGGTTTGCTGGCTTCGCTGCGGCGCTCGGACGAGCGGCTCAGGCAGACGAAGCCGAACGTGCAGGAAGGATGCTTTACTTGACCAGAACGGCCATGATGTCTTCTTCGCGCATGACGAGCAGTTCTTGCCCGTCGACCTTGACGGTCTGGCCAGCGTACTTGCCGAACAGAACACGGTCGCCGACCTTCACGTCGAGGGCGATTTGCGCGCCCTTGTCATCGCGCTTGCCCGGGCCGATGGCCAGGACTTCGCCTTGATCCGGCTTCTCAGCGGCTGCTTCAGGGATCACGATGCCCGATGCGGTCTTGGTTTCCTGGTCCAGACGTTTGACGATGACGCGATCGTGCAAAGGACGAAGGTTCATACACACTCCTCTCTTGATTGAGACTGAAAACGCGGGAAAACCCGTCCTTTGAGAAGAAACTCGCCGGACGGCAATCTTGTTAGCACTCTCGTGCAGTGAGTGCCAATTATATGGAGCGGCTTTGACAATTTCAAGGACGCGAAGGCCGGGAAAACGCTTAAGCAGCTTGGCTCTTGAAAAACGGCACTGCGTCCACAGGCGGAAATCAGATCAATCGAAACTTAGAATCGATTGACAGAATTAATGCCGATTCGACAAAAGTGATTTCGTCAGATTAGGGTTTTTCCTAGGTCGTCCGGAGCCTAGACTGCATCTCAACGACGAAGCAACGGAAAGACACACACTCCGCCGCGGCGTTCCTGAAAACAGCATCCGGAGGTCATCATGTTCAAGTTCAAATCAATCGTTCCCGCCATCGCCATTGCAGCCGTACTCGCCGCGCCGGCTTTCGCGCAAGCGCGCGAAGACGGCCCTGCCACCCGTGCGCAAGTGCGCGCCCAACTCGTTCAACTCGAACGCGCCGGCTACAAGCCGATGGCCGATCAAGCCACGTATCCCGCCGAGATTCAGGCTGCCGAAGCGCGCGTGGCCGCGCAACAAAGCGCATCGAACGCGTCGTTTGGCGGCGTGAGCGATGGCGCGTCGGCATCGGGGAAACCGGCGCGCGTCGGCTTTTTGAGCCGTATCGTCCGCCCCGCCGCCGATGCCAATCCGGTCGACTTCAATCGTCCGTAAGCGAACGCAAAGCGGCGCGCGACGCCGCATCCGACGAAGCCCGGCCTCGCGTGCCGGGCTTTTCACTTGCTGAAGGAACTAAGACCCACGCTTTTTCGTCGGTGATACCGCTGGCACTACAATCTTCACCTGCCTCTCTTCGTTCCTCTCGCTCTCCGTCTTAAGCCGCTCATGTCATCTCTCGCATCGTCGCGTCTCGTGTTCGTGTCGCTCGCGCTGACCGCCCTTGTCGGGTGCGGCGGCCGCGCCGCCACCACGCCGAGCTATCAGCAGGAGCTGTTCAGCACCGGCGTGAGCCCGTTCGCCCACAATTTCGACGCCACCGTCAACGAAACCTGCGAGGCCGCGCGGCGTGCGCTGCTGTCGCAAGGCTTTCTCACGACGATGGGCCAGCCCGACACCGTCGACGCGACCAAGAATTTCCAGCCGAGCGCCGAAACGCACGTCGTCGTGTCGTTCCACGTCGTTTGCACGCCCGGCGAAAACGCGACGAACCAGAGCATCGCGTACGTGAACGCCGTGCAGGACGGCTATGCGCTCAAGAAGAGCGACACGTCCGCGAGCGTGGGCTTGAGCGTGCTCGGCTCGCTGTCGCTGCCGATCCGCTCGAACAGCGACGCGATGGTCAAGATTTCCAGCGAGACCGTGCCCGCCGGCAAGTTCTATGACCGATTCTTCGGTCTGATGGGCCACTATCTGAACACGGTGCCGCGCAGCGCGCCCGTCGCCGGCGACGAAGTGAAAAGCAAGCCGCTCGCGCCGTCGATCATCGTGAGCTCGCCCGAGCTGACGCCGACGCCCATCGTCGTGCAGGCGCCCGCCGCCGCGACCGCGATCCAGAGGCCGGATGCGGATGCGCCTGCGGCTGCGGCTGGCGCATCGGAAGTCCCGGCGGCGTCGGCGGCCGCAGTGCCCGCGGCCACCGTGACGCACTGAACCGTCAGTTCGGCACGTTGACGATGCCGCCCGCCACCGAGATCGCGTTCGCGCCGGGATCGGTCGCGATGGGCGGCAGATTCGACGTCGTGAGGGCGGGCGCCGAACCCGCCTTGCCGCCGCGCGCGACCGTCCGCACCACCTGCGACGGCGGCAGCGGCGCGTTGTTCTTCAGGTGGTTCCACATCAGGTTGAGCGCCTGAATGTCGTAGTAGTGGACCGGAATGAAGCGCGTGTCGAAGCCTGCCACGCTCAGGAACGCGTCGAAGTGCTGACCGTTCGTGATCTCATACAGCGAAAGCTGGCTCTTGCTTCCCTCCGCCACGCGATTCGCACCCAGATACGGCCGCGACGCATGATTGATCGGCACGAGCGCATCCGCCCGGCCCTGCACGATGATCGCGGGCTTGCCGCGCAGATTCGCGTTCACGCGGATCGCATTGACGCTGCCCGCCATCGTCGCGTTGCCGTTCGTCCATAACGCGCGCAGGCAGGCGGCGCCCGCGTAGCTCGCATCGGGCGTCGCCAGCCGATGATCCGCCGCGCCCGTCGTTCCCGCGTTGTAGACCAGGTTGATGCCGTTGGTCGGCGGCACGCCGTTGCCGTTGCCGAAGATCGTCGGCATCGGCGAGACGAGCGGCGTGACGCCGGCCGCGCCCGTCGCCGCGCTGGTCGTGCCGAAGCTGAACTCGCAGAGATTGTCGAGCACGCTCGCTTTCATGTACGCATCGGCGTAAGTCACAGCGACGGCCGGCACCGCCTGCGAATCCCACATCGGCGCGTGCAGCGTGTCGGAATCGCTCTCGTAGCCTGCCTGATGCAGACGGTTCAGCGCATCGGTCGCCTGCTCCGTCGTCGTGCCGCCCGAGACGAAGCCGTTGGCGGCAAGCGTCGCACAGCGCGCCGTGCGGATCGCGTTGGTCGTGGCGGGCAGAAGCGTCGTCAGATACGGCGCGCCTGCCGCAGCGGGCGCGAGCGCCGCGCACGGCTGCAGCAGGTTCGCGAGCGTCATGTAATCCGCGAGCGGCCTGCCGAACGAGCCGACCGGCACGCCGCCCTGCCGCACCGAAACCTGCGACGGCAGATTCAGATTGATCTGCGGCTCGCCGACGACGACCGCCGTGATCCAGCCATCGGTGTCCTGTTCCGCCGCCGCCAGCGATGCGCCGCCGCCGTTGCTCACCGATGCCGCGATCGTCGTGATGCTGCCCTTGCTGTAGCGCACCTGATGCGTCGATCCGCTGACCGGCCCGAACATGTCGTTGAGCGCCCAGTACGCGAACTGGATCGCCTGCAGCGTGTTCTTGCCCCAGTCCTGCTCCGGGTTTTGCTGCGAATGCGCGTGCTTGTACGCGTAGCGATTCGGGAACGCCGAATTGAACGACGACAGCGCCGACGCGCTCACGTTCGCCTTAAAAATCGCCTTGGTTCCGGCGATGTCCGCACTGGCGAGCGTGCCGTCGATGAGCGTCACGAGCGTCGTCGAAATTTCCTGCGCGCCGTTGCCGCTGCCCTTGTCCGTGTAGGCGACCGCGCAGCCGCGCTTGAGGCCCCACTCGCCCGCCGCCGAAATCGCACCGTAGACGCCGCGCGATCCCGATGACGTCGCCGTGACGATGCACGGCTGGTCCGGATTGAAGCTCGTCGGGATCTGCACGAGCAGGCTCACGTTCTGCCTGCCGCTGCCATCGTCCGCGTAGGCGATGTACTCCTTGCCCGCGATCTTGCCTTCGCCAAGCGAGTCGTTGCCGTTCAGATCGATATTCGGCCCCCAGAAGCGGCCGTAGCCGCCGTTCGCCGACATGTCGACGAGCGCGCGGTAGTTCGAATAGATCGCCAGACGTCGCAATTCGGCTGCCGTCGGCGCGGCGGGCTTCGCGAACGTCGGCGCGGTCGCCGACGCGAGGCCCGTCTTGCCGAGACCGGCCGTGAGCAAATCGTCGGAGACGCCATCGTAAGTCTGGGTGTTCACTGAGCCCGAGATGAAGCTCGGCAAGCTGTTGGCCGGCTGGCCGCCGCCGTTGTCGTCATCGCCGCCGTGGCATGCGGCTAGTGTCGCCGCCGCCAGCAACGCCAGCGCGCCGAGCGCGGCCGTTCGCGCCACATCCTGCAAAGCCTGCAACCTCGGGAAACGCGCGAGTCTTTTCATTTGAATCTCCGCCATCCGTTCCGATTGAGTGATGCGATTTTCAAGCGATCGACAATGCGAGTATCGCGCCGATCGAACGCCAGTTACACCTGATTTCATGCGCGCCGGCGATAAAAGCGCCAAACGACAACGGGCCCCGGCGGAGACGCCGGAGCCCGTTCAAACGCCCGCCAGACGAGCGAAGCTTGCGGCATCACGGATGCCGCCCACTGCCTGTGACGCGTATTATTGCCCGCCGCCTTGAACGCCGAGCGTGAGCTTGTTGGAAACCGACTTCACGCCCGGCACGCCCTTCGCCACTTCTTCAGCCTGGGCGATCTGGCCGCCTTCCGGCACCGTGCCGGTCAGCGTGACTGCGCCGCTGCGCGCGCGCACGAACACGTTCGACACGTCGAAGCCCTGCGCCTTCGACAGCGCGCGGCGCACGTCGTAGCCGAGCTTGCGATCGGTTTTCTTGGTCGCGGATTTCTGAGCCTTGGCCGCCGCTGCCGAGTCGGTGCTCGTGGCCGCCGCGTCGCTCGATTGCGCATAGGCGCTCGATGCCACGGCCACGCACACCACCACGCCCAGCGCCTTCAACAGATCGACTGCTTTCATGATTTCTCCTTTTGTTTCGCTTGTTGACTTCGCACAGTTGCTACTTCGCTCGTTTTGCACTTCAAAAGCGGGCCGCATTCCCAGCGGCTGGGCAACGACATCGAGCGGCTGACCGTGACCGCGCGCGCCCGGCGCCTGAAACTGACGCGGGAATAGCGGCGGCAAGCCGGCGGATGCGGCTCACGGTGCTGCGAGAGACTGGCGATCGAAACAAATCACGGCCGGTTTTTTCGGGCGATGACGCCCGCCGGCTCGAATATGACCTGCCGCATGGTCCCTGCTTGGCAGTCCGCGCACCCACATTCCGGGCTGCGGCGCGCGAGGAGCCTTGTCGTGCGGCGGCGAACGTCAATTTAGCCCAGCGCGGCCATTAGCGCAAAGCATTTAACAATGCGGCCATATGCGACGCCGTTCGCAAGCAACAGCGCGCGCGCTTTCTACACACGCCTGTCACACGGCGCGCCGGGCCCGCGGTCATCCGGGCGACGCGCGATCTCATGTACCATCGACGCCATGCCGGCCGTCCGGACGCGCCGCTCGCGCGCCTCGCCGAACACGTTCGGGCAGACGTGGGCGCATCGCGATCGGGTAAGCTCGCACGCACGAAGTTTCAAGATTACCGACGAGATGACCCACCCTTCAGGAAACAATCCGGGCCACGATCCGGACGTCCCGCCCAAACGCAAGCCCCTGCCGAGAATCGGCGCGCGCTTCGTCGCGATCTCATGGCGCGATCTCGCGCTCACCTTCGGCCCGATCCTGCTCGTGTGCGCGGCCGCGCTCTATGCCGCCGTGCGGCTGATCCAGCCCGCGCCGCCGAGCACGCTGACCATCGCCGCCGGCCCGAAAGGCAGCTCGTTCTGGACGAGCGCGCAGAAATACAAGACGATCCTCGCGCGCAACCGCGTAACGCTGAACATCCTCGAGACGCAAGGCTCGCTCGATAACCTGACGCGCCTCGAAGACCCGAAATCGAACGTCGACGTCGGCTTCGTGCAGGGCGGCCTGACCAAGCCGGGCGCGACGCACGACAATCTGGAATCGCTCGGTAGCGTGTCCTACGTGCCGCTCGCGGTCTTCTATCGCGGCGCGACGGTCATCAGCCGATTGTCGGAGCTGAAGGGCAAGCGGCTCGCGATCGGCGCGGAAGGCAGCGGCACGCGCGTGCTCGCGCTGAATCTGCTGAAGGCGAACGGCATCGAGCCGGGCGGCGACACGGAACTGCTGCCGCTCGCCGGCGACGAAGCCGCGAAAGCGCTCGAAGACGGCCAGATCGACGCAGCCTTTCTGACCGGCGACTCCGCGCAGCCGCCGACGATGGCGAAGCTCCTGCGCACGTCCGGCATCCGCTTCATGGATTTCGCCCAGGCCGACGCCTACGCGCGCCGCTTTCCGTATCTGACGGAAATCGACTTGCCGATGGGCGCCTTCGATTTCGCCCGCAACCTGCCACCGCGCGCGGTCCACATGATCGCGCCGACCGCCGAACTGGTCGCGCGCGACAGCCTGCATCCGGCGCTCTCCGATCTGCTGATCGAAGCCGCGCGCGAGGTGCACGGGCGCGCGAATCTGCTGCAGCGGGCGAACGAATTCCCCGCGCCGCTCGTGCACGAATTCCGCATCAGCGACAACGCGGAGCGCTATTACAAATCGGGCAAGAGCTTTCTGTACCGTTCGCTGCCGTTCTGGGTCGCGAGTCTCGCGGATCGCGTGCTGGTCGTGCTGGTGCCGCTGATCGTCGTGCTGATTCCGGGCTTGCGGCTCGTGCCGGGGCTGTATCGATGGCGCGTGAAATCGCGCATCTACCGCTGGTATGGCGCGCTGATTGCGATAGAGCGGGAAGCGATCAGCGGCCCCGACACCGAGCAGCGCGACGCCCTGCTCGACCGCATCGACGCGATCGAAACGGCCGTCAATCGCATGAAGATGCCGCTCGCGTTCGCCGATCAGTTCTACGTGCTGCGCGAGCACATCGGTTTCGTGCGGGAGCGTCTCGCGCACGCGCCGGTCGCCCCGGCCGACCAAACCCGCGCGCGCGACATGGCGCAACAGCATGCGGCCGGTGTCGTTCGCCAAGCAGACACGGAGCAAGGCAGCACGTAATATCTGTTGGAGAAACGTTAAAAAAGGATGCGACGCCGCGCGCTGCATCCGTCATGCAGGACACGACAAAAAACGAACAGATGCGGCTCAGAGCGCGCCGCCGCGCGAGCAAAGCCACGGAATCTCAGGGAGAAGGGAACATGAGTGCCCCGCATTCGACCAGCACCGGTCATCCGTACTTTTTCTTCGACTTCATATCGCCGTTTTCGTATTTGCTGCTGGAGCAGCATGAAAAGTGGCCCGACATGCCGTTCGAGCTCGTGCCCGTCCAGTTGATGAAGCTGCTCGACCGCTGGGGCCAGCCGCACGCCGCGACGATTCCGTCCAAGCGCGTCTTCACCTACCGGCACGCGCTGTTTCGCGCGGAGCAGCTCGGCATTCCGTTCAAGATGCCGCCCGCCCATCCGTTCGATACGAGCAAGGCGCTGCGTCTTGCCGTGCTCGCCGACGGCGACATCGCCCGCGTGCGCGAAATCTTCCGCTACATCTGGCGCGAAGGGCGCGATCCCGCGACGCCGGAAGGCTTCAAGGCGTTGTGCGAGCACGTCGGCATGCCGGAGGCCGTGACGCGCATCGAGGATGAGGACGTCAAGGCGAAGCTGCGCGACAACAACGACCGCGCCGTAGCGATGGGCGTGTTCGGCGTGCCGACTTTCCTCGTCAACGATCAGATCTTCTGGGGCGAAGACACGCTGCCGATGGTGCTCTACGTCGCGCGCTCGCCGAACTGGCTCGACGGCGCGGAAGTGAAACGCATCAGCGCGCTGCCGATCGCGCCGAAAGACGCCGATTTCAGCTGACGGCGGCCGGATGGCGGACGCGCCTATGCCGTGCATAGCGCGCCTGCTATGGCGTCAAAATTGGATAAGCGGTTTACTTCGGCTTTAGGGCTCGCGAGTTCGCGCCCGCGCGTCCTGAATTCACTTGCTTGCCATGAACGATCCCGCCGACTCACTCGACATCTGGCTCATCCGCGTGCTGCGCACCTTGCTGCTGGAGCGCAGCGTGACGCAGACCGCGCAGCGGCTGAACCAGACGCAACCGGCGATCAGCACCGCGCTGCGCCGTCTGCGCGAGATCCTGAACGACCCGATTCTCGTGCGCGGCAAACAGGGCATGGTGCCGACCGAATACGGCGAATCGCTGCTCGCGCCCGCGCAACGCGCATTGCGCGAAGTGGAATTCGTCGCGACGCCGCACGGCGATTTCGACCCGCAAAGCTCGCGCCGCACGTTCCGCGTGGCCGCGCCTGATTATCTGAACGATTTCTTCATGCCGACGCTCGTCGCCGCTTTTCGCGACGCCGCGCCCAATGCGCGTCTGGAGATCGAGTCGCTCAATCCGATGCGCGATCACGAGCGCATGCTCGACGAAGGCGAAATCGATCTGATGGTCGCGAACTGGACGAAGCCCGAGCCGCGCTTCGAACGCCAGGATCTTTTCAGCGACGTATTCGTCTGCCTGATGCGTGCGAATCATCCGCTCGCGCGCGAACCGCTGACGGCGGAACGCTACGCGCTCGCCGCGCACCTCGCGCCGACGCCGTATAGCGGCGGCCGGCGTCATCCGATCGACATCGGGCTCGCGCGCGCGGGCATCGAAAGGCGCATCGTCACGACGATTCCGTACTTCGGCCTCGTGCCGCAGGTGCTGTTGCAGTCGGACCTCATCTTCACCGCGCCGCGCCGCTTCGCCCAGCACTATGCGGCGATGCTGCCGCTCGCCGTGCTCGACTCGCCGATACCGTTTCCGCGCATCAAGTGCTACCAGCTTTCCGTGCCGCAGCCCGATCAGCCGACGGATATCGCCTGGCTTCGCACGCTGATGTCGACCGTATCCGACTCGCTCACGGGCAGGAAGCAAGTCGCGGCGGCGGCATCGGGCGATGAAACCGCCGAACTGGGCGAAGCCGCGAAGTAACGCACGCGCGGCGGGACTTCGGTACTATCCGAACGACACCTTCTGCCCGCCCGCTCACATGGATGCTCTCGACAAACTGATTCAGCTTGCGAGCCTTGCCGGCGCGCTCGATCTGCGCTGCCTGCTGAGCGGCCCGCTGGAACTGGATCACGCGCCCGCGCCCGCCGGCGAAGCGGTGTATCACGTCGTGCTCGACGGCGCGTGCACCGTCGTGCGCAAAGGTCACGCGCCGCTCGAACTGACGGCGGGCGACATTTTCTTTCTGCCGCGCGGAGACCCGCATGTGCTGAGCATCAAGGCGCGCGAAGGCGGCTCGTCCAAAGTCGAGATGGAAGCGCGCGACAACGGCGCGGTCACGGTAAGAAGCAATTGCGGCGGGCAGCCGCCGGGCGTGGACTTGCTGTGCGGGCGCTTTCTCTACGCGCCGCGCGCGCTTCTGATCGACGTCCTGCCGGATGTCGTGCACGTATCGTTCTCGAACGCGTCGGCGTCCTATCTCGCGCCGCTCGTCCAGACGATGCGCCGCGAAGCGGAAGATGCGCAACTGGGCGCGCCGTCGATCGTCACGGCGCTATCGACCGCGCTCTTCACGATGGTGCTGCGCGCGTGGCTCGACGGACAGCCGTCATTGGCGGGCGTGCTCGGCTTGCTGGCGAACCGGCGGCTGGGCGCATCGATCATCGCGATGCTCGAGCGCCCTGCCGAACCGTGGACGCTGGAGATGCTCGCCAAGGAAGCGGCGATGTCGCGCGCCACGTTCATGCGCGCGTTCTCGGCGCATTCGGACAGCTCGCCGCTCGCGTTGCTGAGTCACGTGCGGATGCAGCTCGCCAGCACGATGCTCACGCATACGAAAAAGAGCATCGCGGATGTCGCGGCCGATGTGGGGTATCAGTCCGAAGCGGCGTTTTCGAAGCGGTTCAAGGAGCTTTATGGCGTCGCGCCGGGACGCTTCAGGCAGACCAACGGCATCGCTTGAAGCGTCATTGTGGCTCAGGCGGAAAGATGCGCTGCGTTCACCGCCGGCGTTCCGAACCTCGCCGTCACCTCCCGCACGCGCAGCAGTTGCGCGGCAACGGCGAGCCCGATCGACCACGGCGCCTTGTCGACGATCCCTTCCACGCCGATCGGACACGTGATCTCCGGCAGCCGATCCGCCGCCACACCGCGCTCCATCAATCGCCGCTCGAACTTGACGCGCTTCGTCTTCGAGCCGATCAGCCCGAAGTAAGCGAAGTCGTCGCGCCGCATGATGCGTTGCGTCAGCGAAAAGTCGAGCGAATGATCGTGCGTCATCACGATGAAATACGCGCCCGGCGGCGCTTCGTCGACGATCGCGTCGGGCAGATCGGTCGCTTCGATCTGCACGTTCGGCGGCACTTCGTCGGGGAAAAGTTCGTCGCGCGCATCGACCCATTGCACGACGCACGGCAACGTGCCGAGCACCTTCACGAGCGCATGGCCGACGTGGCCCGCGCCGAACAGGACGACGTGCATCATGAGCGCGCGCTCCGCACCGCATTCACCGCCTTCAGGATTTCTTCGGCCGTCGCGGGCGCGTTGAGCGGCGGATTGATCTTGTGATCGCCGACAGCGGAAACGGCATCGCGGATCGCGAAGAACACCGAGAACGGCAGCAGCAACGGCGGTTCGCCGACGGCCTTCGAACGATGGATGCTATCCTCCACGTTGCGATTCTTGAAGAGATCGACGCGGAAATCGGCGGGCATGTCGTTGGTCGTCGGAATCTTGTAGGTCGACGGCGCGTGCGTCATCAGCTTGCCGTTGTCGTCCCACCACAGCTCTTCCGTCGTCAGCCAGCCCATGCCCTGCACGAAGGCGCCTTCCACCTGACCCTTGTCGAGCGCCGGATTCAGCGACGCGCCCACGTCATGCAACGCATCCGCGCGCAGCACGCGCATTTCGCCGGTGAGCGTGTCGATCACTACTTCCGACACTGCCGCGCCATACGAGTAGTAGTAGAACGGACGGCCTTGCATCGTCGCGGCATCCCAGTGGAGCTTGGGCGTCGCGTAGAAGCCGTCGGACCACAACTGCACGCGCGCGAGATATGCCTTCTGGACGACTTCGCCGAACGGAATGGCATCGTCGCCGACGATCACGCGGTCGTTCGCGAAGCGCACTTGCGCCGGCGTGACCTTGCCGCCGCCGAACTTCTCCGCCGCGAACTTCGCGAGCCGCTCGCGCAACTGGCGCGCGGCGTCCTGCGCGGCCTTGCCGTTGAGATCGGTGCCGGTCGATGCCGCCGTCGCCGATGTATTCGCGACCTTGCTCGTATCCGTCGCCGTCACGCGCACGCGCTCGAAGTTCACGCCGAGTTCGTGCGCAACCACTTGCGCGACCTTCGTGTTCAGGCCCTGGCCCATTTCGGTGCCGCCGTGATTCACGAGCATCGAGCCGTCGGTGTAGATGTGAACCAGCGCACCCGCCTGGTTGAAGTGCGTCACGTTGAACGCGATGCCGAACTTCACCGGCGTCAGTGCGAGGCCCTTCTTCAGAATTGCGTTGTTCGCGTTGAATTCGTCGATGGCCGCGCGGCGCTTGCGATACTCGCTCGTCTCTTCGAGTTCGGCGATCAGTTCGTGGATGACGTTGTCCTCGACCGTCTGGCCGTAAGGCGTCTTGTTGTTCTCCGTCTTGCCGTAGAGATTCGCGCGGCGCACGTCGAGCGAATCCTTCCCGACCGCACGCGCGACGTTATCCAGAATGTATTCGATCGCGAACGCGCCCTGCGGCCCGCCGAAGCCGCGAAACGCGGTGTTCGACTGCGTGTTGGTCTTGCCGCAATAGCCTGCGATCTTCACATCCGAGAGCCAGTACGCGTTGTCGAAATGGCATACGGCGCGCGTCATGACCGGGCCCGACAAATCCGCGGAGAAACCGCAGCGCGACGTCATGTCGACGGACACGCCTTCGATCTTGCCGTCATCGTCGTAGCCGACTTCGAAGTCGTACACGAAGTCGTGACGCTTGCCGGTGATCATCATGTCGTCGTCGCGGTCCGGACGCAGCTTGACCGGGCACAGCAACTTCCATGCGGCGAGCGCCGCGCAGCACGCGAAAATGCCCGACTGCGATTCCTTGCCGCCGAATCCGCCGCCCATACGACGGCATTCGACCAGCACGTTATGCGAATGCACATTCAGCACGTGCGCGACGAGATGCTGCATTTCCGTCGGATGCTGCGTCGAGCAGTAGACGTGCATGCCGTCATCCTCCTTCGGCACGGCATAGGCGATTTGGCCTTCGAGATAGAACTGTTCCTGGCCGCCGAGCTTCATCGCGCCGCGCTCGTGATGCGCGGCTTTCGACATGCGGCTTTCGGCGTCGCCGCGCGAGAGCTTCAGCGGATTGAGCACGTACGATTCCGCTTTGCGCGCGTCTTCGGGCGTGAGAATCGGCACGAGGTCTTCGAATTCGATGGTCGCGCGACGCGCGGCCAAGCGCGCCGTATCGTGCGACGTCGCGACGACGATGAACATCGGCTGGCCGACGAACTGCACGATGCCCTGAGCCAGCACCGGATCGTCGTGGATGATCGGGCCGCAATCGTTCACGCCGGGAATGTCCTCGGCGGTGAAGACGGCGACCACGCCTGGCGTCGCGCGCACGGCGTCGAAGTTCATCGATACGATCTTCGCGTGCGCCTTTGGGCTTGTGCCGAGCGCGGCGTGCAGCGTGCCCGCGACGAGCGGAATGTCGTCGGTATAGCTCGCGCGCCCGCTCACGTGCAGATGCGCCGACTCATGCGGACGCGATACGTGGACCTGCTTGAAAGCGTCGATTTCGTTCGCGAGCGACTGAGCGTCGGCGATGAATGCTTCTGCTTGCTGATTCATGTTCTTTTGCTCCTTCGCTTACTTCGCTTCGACGAGTTCGATTGCGCGCACATCCAGCTTCGATTTGTCCAGCGGATCGTGCGGGCGCGTCTCCAGCCAGAAGCGATACAAGAGGCTCTTTGCGGTGTCGAGGCGATAGTCGCTGCTCGCGCGCATGTCGGTGAGCGGCTGGTAATCCTTGGAAAGCGCGATCATCGCGGCCTGCGCGGTGGCTTCGTGCCAAAGCGCATCGTTGAGAATGGCTTCGGCGTGTTCCGCGCGCTTCGGCGTCGCGGCCATGCCGCCGTAAGCGAGGCGCGGCTCGCGGATCGTGTCGCCATCGGCGATGAAACTGAACGCGGCGTAGACGGCGGAAATATCGGAGTCGAAACGCTTCGACAGCTTGTACGCGCGGAACTTAAGGTTCGCGCGTTTGCCCGTGCGCGTCGGCACGCGGATCGCGGCGACGAACTCGTTCTCGCGCATGTCCTTCTTCTGATACGCGATGTACAGATCCTCTAGCGGCATCTCGCGCAGACCATCGACGCTTTGCAGGACGACGCGCGCATTCAGCGCGATGAGGCCGGGCATCGAATCGCCGATCGGCGAGCCGTTCGCGACGTTGCCGCCGAGCGTGCCGGCGTTGCGGATCGGCAGCGACGCGAAACGCAGACGCGTCTCTTCGAGTTCGGGATAGAGCTTCACGAGTTCGTCGTACGCGCGCTCGACCGACACGCCCGCGCCGATCTCGATCCATTCGTCCGTCGTCTCGACGTGCTTGAACGAGTCGATCTGCCCGACATAGACGATATCGCCCAGATCGCGCAACTGCTTCGTCACCCACAAACCGACGTCCGTGCTGCCTGCGAGAATCCGCACGTTCGGGTTTTTGTCCTTGATCGCGGCGAGCGCTTCGGTCGTGCGCGGCGCGTCGAACTGGCGGCCGGCGTGCTCGTAGTGGAACGTGTCGTCGCGCTTCAGGCTTTCGAGCGTGCGCGTGAGCGCCGGCACGTTGACGGGCGCGAGCGGCGCGCGGTCGAACATCTGCTCGGCAGCGTCGATGATCGGCCGATAACCCGTGCAGCGGCACAGATTGCCCGTCAGCGCATCGCTGATCTCCTGGCGCGAGGGCTTCGTCTTCTCGCACGTTCCCGGGCAGCCGGTCGTCGCATGACCGTGCTTTTCGTAGAGCGCGAACATCGACATCGCGAAGCCGGGCGTGCAGAAGCCGCATTGCGAGCCGTGACAATCTACGAGCGCCTGCTGCACCGGATGCAGCGTGCCGTCCGGCTGGCGCAGGTCTTCGACGGTGAAGAGCGCGCGGCCGTCGAGCGTCGGCAGAAACTGCACGCACGCGTTGACGGCCTTGAACGCGACGCCGCCCGCGCCGTCCGGCTCGCCGATGACGACCGTGCACGCGCCGCAGTCGCCTTCCGCGCAGCCTTCCTTGGTGCCGGTGCAGCGCGCGTCTTCGCGCAGATATTGCAGGACGGTGCGCGTCGTCGACGCGCCGCTCACTTCCTGGATCGCGTTGCGGTGATAGAAGCGGATCGGCTCAGTCATGGATGTCTCGGGGCTCTTCGATGCTTTTTCGCTGGTTGCGCGGGATGCGCAGCCGGTGGCATTCGCGATTTCGGACCTTTTCAGATTAGTCCTGTCGCTTCGATGGTTCAAAAGCTATCACCGCCAAAATCGATAACCCATAGGCGGCATTGCATGAACGACATATTCTTCGTCCGATATGTGCTGAGAGCCTTATCCAGCAAGGGTTCCCTCGGCGGCGCCCGATGATTCGGACAGGCGATTTGTCCTAGCTGGTTACAAAACGACTGCGACGTTGCGCCGCAACATATGGGACAATCACGCCTTCGCGCCGAATTCAACCCCGCAATTTCCCTATGTCCACCGAGTCCCGCATCAAGCCGCAAAGCGACTTCGCCGTCACGCTGCGGATTCTGCCCGTCGTGATGTACACGTTCCTTTGCTACCTGACGATCGGCATTCCGCTCGCGGTGCTGCCGGGCTTCGTGCACACGGATCTCGGCTACGGCTCGGTGATGGCGGGCGCGGCGATCAGCGTCCAGTACTTCGCGACGCTCGTGTCGCGGCCGCTGGCGGGCCGCACCGCCGATACGCTCGGCCCCAAGAAAACCGTGCTCTACGGTCTCGCGGCGTGCGCGGCAAGCGGCGTGCTGCTGCTCGCCTCGGCGCTCGCCGCGCAGTGGCACGCGGTGAGTCTCGTGCTGCTGGTGATCGCGCGGCTCGTGCTCGGCTTCGGCGAGAGCTGGGTCGGCACGGGATCGATCACATGGGGCATCGGGCGCGTCGGCGTGAACAACAACGCGAAGGTGATTTCGTGGAACGGCATCGCCACTTACGGCGCGCTCGCAATCGGCGCGCCGCTCGGCGTCGCGATCGATCATTCGCTGGGATTCGCGTCACTCGGGCTGATCGTGATCGCGCTCGGCGGCTTCGGCTACTGGCTCGCGACGCGCATGGCGAGCGTGCCGATCGTGCACGGCGAGCGCATGTCGTATCGGAGCGTGTTCTTCCGCGTGTTGCCGCATGGACTGGGACTCGCGCTCGGATCGGCGGGATTCGGCTCCATCGCGACGTTCATCACGCTTTACTATGCCGCGCACAACTGGCCGAATGCGGCGCTTTCGCTCACGGTGTTCGGCACGATGTTCATCGGCGCGCGGCTTCTGTTCGCCAACACGATCAAGGCGTATGGCGGGTTTCGCGTGGCGATCGTGTCGTTTGCGTTCGAATGCGCGGGTCTGCTGATGCTGTGGCTCGCCGCCGAGCCGACTTTCGCGCTCGCGGGCGCGGCGCTGACCGGCTTCGGATTCGCGCTCGTGTTTCCGGCGCTCGGCGTCGAGGCGGTCGGGCTCGTGCCGCCGGCCAGCCGGGGCGCGGCTTTGTCGGCGTATTCGGTGTTTCTGGATTTGTCGCTCGGATTGACCGGGCCGCTCGCTGGATATGTCGCGGGGGAGCTGGGGTACGGGTCAGTGTTTCTGTTTGCCGCGCTGGCCGCAGCGGCGGCGGTGGCGTTGTCGGTGGCGCTATATATGCGCGGTGGACGTGGGGTGGGTGGGGCGGCTACGGCTTGAACTCAGCGCTTTCGTAGCATCGCGTCGGGCGCGTTTTACCGGGTCCCGTTTTCGTGTCGGTCTATCAGCACTGCCCCTGTCGGGGCTACGCTAATGGACCACCAAGAAAACGGGATCCGACGAGAAAAGGCCAAGCAACCAAAACCCGCCTCAAAGCGAAACACGGAGCGCCCCCCTTCAGCGTTTGTCTTAAAATCCCCGCTTGGCCCATTAGCGTCCGCTTTATGAACCCGACCTCGGAAGACCGCTGGCGCGATTTGCGCCCGGACCCGGACAGCGACACTCCGCTCTACCTTCAACTCGCCCGCAAGCTCGCCAACGCGATCCACGACAATCGCTGGAACGCAGGCGAAGCGCTGCCCTCCGAGCGCGTGCTGTCGGAAGCACTCGGCGTCTCGCGGATCACCTCGCGAAAAGCGATCGCGCTGCTCGTCGAACAAGGGCTCATCCGCCGCGAACAAGGCGCGGGCAGCTTCATCACGCCGCGCTACGAAGACCCGCTCTCGCGTCTGTCGAGCTTCTCCGAAATGCTCCGGCGCCGCGGCTTCAAACCGAGTTCCAAATGGCTCTCGCGCAGCATCGAGCCGGCCAATCGCGAGGAAGTCATCCAGCTCGGCCTCTCGCCCGCCGCGACCGTCACGCGCCTCAAACGCCTGCGTCTCGCCGATGACATCGTCATGGCCGTCGAGAATTCCACCTTTCCGGCGTCGTGCATTCCCGATCCGCAGACCATCGGCGATTCGCTCTACAGCTATCTCGATGCACGCGGGCTTTCGATCGTGCGCGCGCTTCAGCATTTCCGCGCGGTGAACGCGAGCCCGGAGATTGCCGAGCAGATGGGCATCGCGCCGCACGACGCGCTGCTGCTCATCACGCGCGTCGGCTACACGGCCGATCAGCGCGCCATCGAGCTCACCGATACCTACTGCCGCAACGACTACTACGACTTCGTCGCCGAGCTGCGAAAGTAACCCGCCCAATGACCGACACGCCCACAGCCCAGACGTCCGACCGATCGCTCTCCATCATGCTGTGGCTCGTCGCCACGGGCTTCTTCATGCAGACGCTCGACTCGACGATCGTCAACACCGCGCTCCCCGCGATGGCGCGAAGTCTGGGCGAGGCGCCGCTGCGCATGCAGGGCGTCGTGATCGCCTACTCGCTGACGATGGCGATGATGATCCCCGTCTCCGGCTGGCTCGCCGACAAGCTCGGCACGAAGCGCGTGTTCTTCAGCGCGATCCTCGTGTTCACGATCGGCTCGCTGCTCTGCGCGAACGCGCAATCGCTGACGGCGCTCGTCGCGTATCGCGTCGTGCAGGGCGTCGGCGGCGCGATGCTCTTGCCGGTCGGACGCCTCGCCGTGCTGCGCGTGTTCCCGGCGGAGCGCTATCTTTCCGCGCTCGCGTTCGTCGCGATTCCGGGGCTGATCGGCCCGCTCATCGGCCCGACGCTCGGCGGCTGGCTCGTGCAGATCGCGTCGTGGCACTGGATTTTTCTGATCAACGTGCCGGTCGGCGTGATCGGCTGCATCGCGACGAACCTGTACATGCCCGACAGCCGCAATCCGGCGACCGCGCGCTTCGATCTGGCGGGCTACCTGCTGCTCGCGATCGGCATGGTCGCGCTCACGATTTCGCTCGACGGACTCGCCGATCTCGGCCTCGCGCACGCGATCGTGATCGTGCTGCTCGTGCTCTCGTTCGGCTGCTTCGTCGCCTACGGTCTGCACGCGACGCGCGCCGCCCAGCCGATCTTCTCGCTCGATCTCTTCAAGATCCACACCTTCAGCGTCGGCTTGCTGGGCAATCTCTTCGCGCGCATCGGCAGCGGCGCGATGCCTTATCTGATTCCGCTCCTGCTGCAAGTGAGCCTCGGCTACACGCCTTTTCAGGCCGGCATGATGATGCTGCCCGTCGCGGCCGCGGGCATGGCGTCCAAGCGCGTCGTCACGCGGCTCATCGAAAAGCACGGTTATCGGCGCGTGCTGGTCGTGAACACGGTGCTCGTCGGGCTGATGATGGCGAGCTTCGCGCTCGTGAGCGCGCATCAGCCGCTCTGGCTGCGGCTCGTGCAGCTCGCGATCTTCGGCGCCTTCAATTCGATGCAGTTCACCGCGATGAACACGCTCACGCTGAAGGACCTCGGCACCGGCGGCGCGAGCAGCGGCAACAGCCTGTTCTCGCTCGTGCAAATGCTGTCAATGAGCCTCGGCGTGACCGTCGCGGGCGCGATCCTGTCGACGTTTACAGGACTGCTGCCGCAGGTCACGGAGACGAACTCGCTGCCCGCCTTCCACGCGACGTTCCTATGCGTCGGCATCATCACGGCCGCGACGGCGTGGATCTTCGGACAGCTCGCGCCGGAAGTGCGCGCGGTCGCGAGAAAGCCCGATCCGTCCGAATCGAACTAAGAACCCGGCCGACGCACCGCGCCGGTGCCCGCACGCACGTTTGGACGGCGCGCGCTCCCGCGTCTGCGGCATGCGGCGTCCAATCCGCACACGAATAGGCGCAACGAAGCGCGCGATACCCGGCGAGCGCCGCTTGGATATTGAATTTGCACGCTTTTTGCTCGAACGCTCGAGTGCCGATCCGGTAAACTATCTCGATAAAGTTACTTGCCCTGCGCCCCGACACCATGAGCATGGTTGATCTCGACCCACCCCGCTTCCAGCCGCCGCGCCCCGTCGCCGGTGACGATGGATCGCGTCGCACCGTGTTGTACGGCGAGTACACCGTTTTCAGCGTGTTCCAGCCCGTGTTTTCGGTGTCGCACCGGCGCGCGATCGGCTATCACGCGTCCTTGCGCGCGCGCGACGACTCACATCGTCACGTGCCGTCGCACGAGGTATTCACGCAGGCCGCGCGGCGCGGCGATCTGCTCGAACTCGGCCGGCTCGCGGAATCGCTGCATCTGGGCAACTTCAATGCGTTCGACAGCCACGACGAATGGCTCTTCCTGAGCCTGCACCCCGCCGCGCTGATGGACACGAGCTACGGCGATGCGCTGCTCGCGTCGCTGAAGGACATCGGTCTGTCGCCGCAGCGCGTCGTGCTCGAAGTGCCCGAGCAGGCGGGCGGCGAGACGACACGTTTCGCTGAAATCATCGATTCGCTGCGCAAGTCGGGCTTTCTGATCGCGCTCGACGGCTTCGGCGTGAAGCATTCGAACATCGATCGCGTGTGGCATCTGCGGCCGGATATCGTGACGCTCGACCGCTGCATCCTTCAGCAGGCGACCGAGCATTCGCATATCGAGCGCGTGCTGCCGCGCCTCGTCTCGCTGCTCCATGAGTCCGGCCAGCTCGTCTTGATGGGCGGCCTCGCGACCGAACGCGACGCGCTCATCGCGCTGGAGTGCAATGTCGATTTCGTGCAGGGCGCGTACTTCGCGCAGCCGAGCGTCGAGGCGGTGCACAGCGAAGTCGCCGCTGGCGTGATGGATGCGTTGTCGGCAGCATCGCGCGAACGCGTCGCGGGCCGCGAACGGGCGCAAGTCGCGCGCCTCGAGCCGTATGTAAGCGGGCTGGAGCGCGCGTCGGTCAAGCTGATGGAAGGCGAGACGCTCACGGCCGCGACGAGCGAACTGCTACAACTCACCGACACCGCGCGCTGCTTCCTGCTCGATCAGGCCGGGCGGCAGATCGGCGACAACGTCGTGCCGATCGTGCGTACATCGCAGCGCGCGAAGCGCTTCAGTCCGCTGCTGCATTCGGAGGGCGCAAGCTGGGAGCGCCGGCCGTACTTCATCGAGGCGCTGCGCGCGCCGGGGCGCATGCATCTGACGGCGCCATATCTGTCGATCAACGAGGCGCACCTTTGCGTGACGGCGTCGATCGCCGCGCAGACGCCTTATGGCTTACAGGTGCTGTGCGTCGATATCAACTGGGAAGGCGCGAAGCAGCGGTAGGCTACGCGCTGTTTTCGGATTCCGGACGGAGCAGATCGAAGCCGGCAAGCACGAGCACGCCGGAGAGCACGATGAGCGCGGCGGAATGGCGGCCGAAGTAGAGCAATGCGGCGGCCGACCAGGCCGCGAGGCACAGGCCTGCGAAGCGTTTCATGATGGCGATGCGATTTCGATCGTTGCGGCGAGCCGATATTTTAGGCTCGCGCTCCGATGCGCGCAGCGACGGCTTATCGTCACGCACGCTGCGTCACTCTGCTCCGCTGTTTTCCGCGCGTCAGATATCGTCCCAGTCGAATCGACGGCTTTTCGACCGCGTAATATCCCGCGATGCTGACGGGAAGAATCAGCACGGCGGCAATGATCAGCGACATGCCTTGATAGGTTTCGCCAAAATAATGCAGCACGCCCAGCAACACGATGCAATGCAGCAGATACAGGCTGAATGAAATCTCGCCGAGGAAAATCAATGGCCGCGCGGTCAGAAACGCGGCGAACGGCCTGAGCGCAATCGCCAGAACGAGAATGCCGGTCACGGCTGGAAGAATGATCCAGTCGTCGGCGAAACTGCGCAGCACGTCGTTGGATATCGAATGGCGAGTGATCGAACCGACGAGGACGTAAAGGGCGAGACAAATCAGCAATGCGCCGAAAAGCGTTCGCGCGGAATAGGCGCCGAGTTTCGACGAAATGGCTTCGCGATACCGCGCAATCAACGCGCCGAGAACGAACATCGACATGTAATGGATGGTCGGCATCCATTCGCCCTGAATGCTCGCGTCCAGGAGGGTCCGCTGCAAATGATGGTAATAGCCGAATGCAGCAAGAGAGAAACACATGCTTAGTGCTACGGAAAACCAGACGGGCGTGGCAAATACCACGACGACGAGAATCGGGAAGATCAGCGAGATACGCATCTCGTAGACGAGCGACCAGAGCACCGGATCGAGCGTGCTGTTGCTGAACGGAATCACAAAGTAGAGGTGATCCAGCAAATCACGCCGATCGATGCCCGCGTGCCATGCCTGATTGACCCATTCGCCGGTCCAAGAGAGATTCGACCGGTAAAGCAAGCAATACGCGGTATAAGCGGCCAGAACCGCGATGAGATATGGGATGTAGATACGGCACACGCGCTTCACGATGAACTCGGCGAAGCCGGGTTTACTATCGCCGGTAACCTGCATGGCCAAGGCGAAACCGCTCAGCGCAAAGAACAGGATCACGGCGGAATGCCCTTCGGCGATTGCGCGCCATGGAACGTGCTGCAGCCAATGCGTGAGGGTGATCTGTGAATAGTGACTGAATACGACTGTCAAAGCGGCAATGCCGCGCAGCGAATCCAGTTGATGATACCGTGTCGTCATTATTCAGCTCGCGTCTGTGTTGGCAACGCCAACATGGAAATCGGAAGCCGATTGGGCGACCAGAATCCCGTTAGACCAAGTGAGACTTCGACGTTCCCCAAAAATAGCTCACGCCGGACGCTTCAACGAAAAAAGCCCTCTCGCGAGGGCTTTCATTCTGATTGCGGCATTCGGAACTCATATCGAAATGCGGCAATCCAGTTTCACGCGCGCTTACTTACGCACCGAAATTCTTCGACGCGAAATCCCAGTTGACGATATTCCAGTAAGCCTCAATGAACTTCGGACGCGCATTGCGATAGTCGATGTAATACGCATGCTCCCACACGTCGATGGTCAGGAGCGCCTTCGCGTCCGTCGTGAGCGGCGTGGCGGCGTTGCTCGTCGACACGATATCGACGGTGCCGTCGGTCTTCTTCACGAGCCACGTCCAGCCCGAGCCGAACGTGCCGGTCGCGACCTTGGCGAATTCTTCCTTGAACTTGTCGTAGGAACCGTACTTTGCGTTGATCGCATCAGCCAGCGCGCCGGTCGGAGTGCCGCCGCCGTTCGGCGACAGGCTGTTCCAGAAGAACGTGTGATTCCATACTTGCGCCGAGTTGTTGAACACGCCGCCCGACGACTTCTTGACGATTTCTTCCAGCGGCAGGTTTTCGAACTCGGTGCCGGGGATCAGCTTGTTCAGGTTCGTCACATAGGTCTGGTGGTGCTTGCCATAGTGATACTCGAGCGTTTCTTCCGACATGTGCGGAGCGAGCGCGTTCTTGTCGAACGGCAGCGGCGGGAGCGTATGTTCCATGATGCGAGCTTCCTTTCTATGTGGATTGTGGGATTGTGTGGCGTCCAGCAGTGGAGCACTGGATTGTAGGCGAGTTGGGATAACCCAGCAAACCGTGTGCTCTTTATGAGCAAGATTGCTTTCCAATCGCCTCACGCGGCGTAAAAAGTGCTCTGAGGAGCCTCGTCAGGCACGTCAAATGTACGCCGATTCCGCGCGCCGCGCCGGGCTCAGAATTCGTCTGACAGACGCGCCTGGACATCGGCGAGCAGCACATCCGCCGATCCTTCCGCGAGATGCACCGTCAGCGGCCGCTTCGGTTTCAATGCGTTCGGTGCACGCACGGCGCGGCCCGTCTGCGCGTCGATCAATGCGGCATAACCGCGTTCGAGTGTGCGCTGCGGGCTCAGCACCTGCAAGCGCGCTGCCAGTTCCGAAATGCACGCTTTCTCACGGTCGGCGCGCCGCTCATGCGCGCTGCCGATACGCTGCGCGAGCCGCAACAGATGCTCGCGCTCGGCGGCCACATTCGGACGTCTGCGCTGCCAGCGGTAGTGCACCAGCGCGAAGTGCGCGCGCGCATCGCGCACGGGCCGCGCGCCCGCCGCGGCGAGCCGGCTTGCCAGTTGCCGCAGATGCGCGCGCTGCCGCGCCAGCCGTTCCGCGGGGCTCACGAGCCGGCGCGCGAGCCAGTCGAGCTGCTGCGCGCGGCGCTCCATCATCCGGCCGAAGCCGCGCGCGAGCGCCGCATGTCGATGATCGAGCTCGCGCAACAGCAGCACGCGCTGCGGACTGACGAGCTCAGCGGCGGCGGTCGGCGTCGGCGCGCGCACGTCGGCGGCGAAATCGGCGATGGTGAAATCCGTCTCATGCCCGACGCCGCTCACCACCGGCACCGCGCTCGCCGCGATCGCGCGTGCGAGCACTTCCTCGTTGAACGCCCAGAGATCCTCGATCGAGCCGCCGCCGCGGCACACGATCAGCACATCGACCTCGCGGCGCGCGTTCGCGGCTTCGACCATCGCCGCCAGCTTCGCGCCGACGCCCGCGCCCTGCACCGGCGCCGGATACACGACGATCGGCACATGCGGCGCGCGGCGCGCGAGCGTCGTGAGGACATCGCGCAATGCGGCCGCCTGCAACGACGTCACGATCCCGATGCCGCGCGGATGCGAAGGCAACGCGCGCTTTCGCTCGGCCGCGAAGAGCCCTTCGCTTTCGAGCTGCGCCTTCAGCCGCAGAAACGCTTCGTAGAGCCGGCCCTGCCCCGTGCGCCGCACCGCTTCCACGTTGAGCTGCAGTTCGCCGCGCGGCTCGTACATCGTGACGAGCGCGCGCACTTCGATCTTGTCGCCCTCGCGCGGCGTGAACTCGGCGTATTGCGCGCGGCCGCGGAACATCACGCAGCGCATTTGCGCGTTCGCGTCCTTGATCGAGAAGTACCAATGGCCGCTCGCCGCGCGCGTGAAATTCGACACTTCGCCCGATACCCACACGAGCGGAAATGACCGTTCGAGCATCGAACTGATCGCGCGATTGAGCGCGGAAACGGGGATGACGGCATCGCCGCTTTGCGACTGCAGTGAATCGTGAGTCATGGCTGGACGAGAAAAATCTTCAGGCGCGGCGCTGTGCGCGATGGACAAACGCCGCTGAACGAGGTACGCAAGTGTAACAAGTGTCCACACAGAAAGACTTACCGCCGCGTGCGGAGCGGCATCGCCAGAGGCTGGTGAGTTCGTTTCAAGCCATTGATTTTTCGACGTTAAATTTTTATGGATACTGTCAGCCCCGGAGCAACTCTTTCCTGACGCGCGATCGCGGTGTGGCGGCGGGAAGTTCTTCACAGAGTTATCCACAGGCGTGCGGATCGGATGGCGTCGCCCTTTCTCCCGCGCTCCTGACTGGCGCCCACGCCCCGCGCGCGCTAGAGTGCCGGGTTCCAGCACCGGCTGGCGCGGCCGAAACCTGCTTGTCCCGGGCCGCGAAAAGCCGGGCATCGTCCAACGCCGACCGTCATCCAAGGAGCTGCCGTTGCACGCCATGCCGTACCCGACTTGCCGCCCGCCAGCGTTCATCGCGAAGGCGGTCCATGTCTGATTTCAAACCGCCGCTCGAAAACTTCCTCGCCCGCGAATGGCGCCGGCGCGGCCCCGTCGCGTGGGCGCTGACGCCTTTCGCGTGCATCTTCGGCGCGATCGCTGCCACGCGGCGCGCCTTCTACGACCTCGGCTGGATGAAGCGCGTCGAAGTGGGCGCGCCGGTGGTCGTCGTGGGCAACGTGACCGTCGGCGGAACGGGCAAGACGCCGACCGTCATCGCGCTCGTCGAGGCGTTGCGCGCCGCCGGATTCCAGCCCGGCGTGATCTCGCGCGGTTACGGCGCGAAGATCGCCAAGCCGACGAGCGTCACGGCAAGCTTCGCCGCCGAGCAGGTCGGCGACGAACCGCTGTTGATCGCGCGGCGCACGCACGCGCCGGTATTCGTCTGCCCGGACCGCGTCGCGGCGGCGAAGGCGCTGATCGAAGCGCATCCGAACGTCGATGTCCTCGTTTCCGACGACGGCCTGCAGCACTATCGCCTCGCGCGCGCGTTCGAGCTAGTCGTGTTCGACGACCGTCTCGGCGGCAACGGCTTTCTGCTGCCCGCGGGTCCGTTGCGCGAGCCGATGTCGCGCCGCCGCGACGCGACGCTCATCAACAGTCCCTACGAGCGCACGCTGCCGCCGTGGCCGAACACGTTCGCGCTCGAACTCGAATCCGGCGACGCGTGGCTGCTCGACGATCCGCATCAGCGCCGCCCGCTCGATCAGTTCGCCGGCGAGAAAGTGGTCGCGGCGGCGGGCATCGGCTCGCCTGAACGCTTCTTCGCGACGCTGCGCGCGGCGGGCATCGCGCCGGCGACGCGCGCTTTTCCCGATCACTACGCGTATCGCGAGAATCCGTTCGCCGGCGTCGACGCCGATGCCATCCTGATCACCGAAAAGGATGCAGTAAAATTGGGCGCCTGGCGCGATGCACGCATCTGGGTCGTTCCGGTGCAAGCCGTGCTGCGGCCGCGCCTCATCGCTCTTGTTGTGGAGAAACTCCGTGGACGCACGTCTGCTTGAAATCCTCGTTTGCCCGATTTGCAAAGGCCCGCTCAGTTACGATCGCGCCGCGCAGGAACTCGTCTGCAGCGCGGACAAACTCGCCTATCCGATCCGCGACGGCATTCCCGTGATGCTCGTCGACGAAGCGCGTCAGACCGTCGAGGGCACGCCCGTCGAGCCGCTCAAACCCGTCGGCGACGCCTGAGCACGCTGAAATGTCCGTTCCGTTCATCGCGGTCATTCCCGCGCGCCTCGCTTCCACGCGCCTGCCGAACAAGCCGCTCGCCGATATCGGCGGCAAGCCGATGGTCGTGCGCGTCGCCGAGCGCGCGCGCGAATCGGGCGCTTCGCAAGTGCTCGTCGCGACCGACTCCGACCGCGTGGTCGAGGCCGCGCGCGATCACGGCGTCGAAGTCATGTTGACGCGCTCGGATCACCCCACAGGCACGGATCGGCTCGCCGAGGTCGCGACGCGTATGAACTGGGCCGACGAAGCCATCGTCGTCAACGTTCAGGGCGACGAGCCGCTAATCGATCCGCAGCTCGTGCGCGATGTCGCCGATCACCTCGCGGCGCATCCCGAATGCGCGATCGCGACGGCCGCGCATCCGATTCACGATCCCGCCGACGTGTTCAATCCGAACGTCGTGAAGGCCGTGCTCGATGCGCAGAGCCGCGCGCTCTACTTCTCGCGCGCGCCGATTCCGTGGACGCGCGATCTCTGGCAACCGCACTGGCCGGACGTCGCCGCGCTTGGGGCACTGCCGTCCGTGCCGAAGAACGTGCTGCGGCATATCGGCCTCTACGCCTATCGCGCGAAATTCCTGCGCGACTTCCCGAACCTCGCGCAAGCGCCGATCGAAGAAGCCGAAGCGCTCGAACAACTGCGCGCGCTGTGGCACGGCGAACGCATCGCGGTGCGCGTGACGCAAGACGCACCGCCGCCCGGTGTCGACACGCCCGCCGATCTCACGCGCGTTCAGGCGCTCTTCCCGGAAGCGGACTGATCTCTATCTCTGTTCGACAACCCGTGTAAACCCCGCCGGATGGCCCATTCGGCGGGGTTTCTGGCGTTTTCTATCCGCGTTATTACGGTCGCAATCGTAAAGCGGCGTGGCATAATCAAGCGATTGCGCGAGCCTTCCGGTCAGCGCCACGCTCAACGTTGCGCCGCTGTCCGCAGGTGCCCGCCGTCTCCTTTTCGGCTGCGCGCCCTGTCGTCGACGCCGCACGAGCCTGGCCACCGGATGTCAAATCAGCCTCGCGGCTTGAAGCGGTTTATAGACGATTCGGAGAGATCACCATGCGTTTGATCCTGTTGGGCGCACCCGGTGCGGGCAAGGGCACCCAGGCAAACTTCATCAAGGAGAAATTCGGCATTCCGCAGATTTCGACCGGCGACATGCTGCGCGCGGCCGTCAAGGCAGGCTCGCCGCTCGGCGTCGAGGCGAAGCGCTTCATGGATGCGGGCGAGCTGGTGCCGGATTCGCTCATCATCAATCTCGTGAAGGAACGCCTGCAGGCCGACGACTGCAAGAACGGCTATCTCTTCGACGGCTTCCCGCGCACGCTGCCGCAAGCCGAAGCCATGAAAGACGCCGGCGTGGCGATCGACTACGTGCTCGAAATCGATGTGCCCTTCGACGAAATCATCACGCGCATGAGCGGTCGTCGCGTGCATGCGGCATCGGGCCGCACGTATCACGTCAAGTTCAATCCGCCGAAGGTCGACATGACCGACGACGTCACCGGCGAGCCGCTAATCCAGCGCGACGACGACAAGGAAGAGACCGTGAAGAAGCGTCTCGACGTGTATGTCGCGCAGACCAAGCCGCTGATCGCGTATTACAACGACTGGGCGAAGAGCGGCGCAGCGCCGAACGGCCTGAAGGCGCCGGAATATCGCAAGATTTCGGGCCTCGGCGCCGTCGATGAAATCCGCACGCGCGTGTTCGACGCGCTCAAGTAACGCGCTGCCTGATTCGCGTTCGACGAAAACCCGCTCCATGTGAGCGGGTTTTTTATGTCCGTGAAATCGCATGACCGTCGTGCGAATTTGCAGCATGCGGCTTCGCTACAATCGACGCGTTTCCCAAAAGGAATGACATCGGCGCGAGCGGCTCAACCCTGCTCTCGCGCGCACGAATCGCACAAAAGGAGAAGAGACATGGAGATGCAAGGCAACACCTTTCTGATCACGGGCGGTGCGTCGGGCCTCGGCGCGGCGACCGCGCGGCTCATCGCGGCGCAAGGCGGCAAGGTCGTGCTCGCCGACATGAACGACGCGGCAGGCGAAGCGCTCGCGAAAGAGCTGTCGGGCGCGTTCGTCAAATGCGACGTGAGCCAGGAAAGCGATGGCCAACGCGCCGTCGATGCCGCGTTGAGTCTCGGCACATTGCGCGGCCTCGTGAATTGCGCGGGCATCGCGCCGGCGGCGAAGACGGTCGGCCGCGACGGTCCGCACGCGCTCGATCTCTTCTCGAAGGTGGTGTCGGTGAATCTCATCGGCACGTTCAACATGATCCGGCTCGCGGCGCACGCGATGTCGAAGAACGAAGCGAACGCGGCGGGCGAACGTGGCGTGATCGTGAACACGGCGTCGGTGGCGGCTTATGACGGGCAGATCGGCCAGGCGGCCTATGCGGCATCGAAGAGCGGCGTCGCGGGCATGACGCTGCCGATCGCGCGCGATCTGAGCAAGAGCGGCATCCGTGTGATGACGATCGCGCCGGGCCTCTTCGAAACGCCGATGCTGCTCGGCATGCCGAAGGAAGTTCAGGACGCGCTCGGCGCGATGGTGCCGTTCCCGCCGCGCCTCGGCAAGCCCGACGAGTACGCTCTGCTCGTCAAGTCGATTTTCGATAACCCGATGCTCAACGGCGAAGTGATCCGCCTCGACGGCGCGATCCGCATGCAGCCTAAGTAACGCTCTGCACGGCGCGCGCGGCTTGGTTCAGTCGCCTTGCTGCGTGCGCTGCCGCAACTCGTGCAGCTCGGTTTCGACGACGGTCGCGTCCTCGGCATCCGGACGAATCTCGATGTATCGCTGCAAATCTTCCAGCGCCGGTCGCAGATAATCGAGCCGCGCATAAGCGAAACCGCGATCGCGCACTTCCTCGATGCTGTTCGGCAACGCGATCACCAGCCGCTGCTGAACGGCGAGCAGACGCTGCCACCGCTCCGTTTGCAGATAGATACCCTTCAGATTGCGCAGCATGCGCGCGACGATTTCGCGCCGCGTCGCGGGCTGCAACAGCACGCGCAATGCGCTGCCGATCGACTCGCCCACGCGCTGCACATACGGCTCCAGCATCTCGACCATCTGCGCTTCGGAGAGCGTCTGGCCGGTCGTCGGATCGAGCATCAGATCGTGGCCGGGCGTCGCGACGCGCAAAAGGAAATGCCCCGGAAACGATACCCCGCGCACCGGCAGGCCGAGTTGCTCGGCCATTTCCAAATAGATGACGGCAAGCGAGATCGGAATGCCGCGCCGGCGACGCAGCACCACATTCAGATGGCTGTTATCCGGATCGTAGTAATCGTTGAGATTGCTGGAGAAGCCCAGCTCGCGAAAAAAGTAGCGATTCAGCGCATCGACTTTCTGCTTCGCGTCGGCGTCGTCGGGCATGCGGCGACGGGCGCGCACGACGAGTTCGTCGATCTCCGCGAGCGCGGCCTGCATGTCGAGATCGGGATACGCGTCCTGCGCGAGCGACAAGGCGGCTTCCGTGAGCGGAAGACTGTCGTCGTCCGCCATCAGCGAGGAGAAGTAGTCGAGGATACGCGTTGTCGTCATCAAAGCGTGCGTCTCTTGAAATAGGCGTACTTGAAGCCCATCGCGGCAAGAATACCGAAATATAACGCGGCGAACACGACGAGACTTGCACCGAGAAGCGCGATGCGCAGGACCGGCGTCGCGCGCATGCCGATCCAGTCGAAGTTGATCGCCACCCAATGCATCGTCCCCGCAAGAATCAGGCACGCGCCGATCAGTTGCACGAAAAAGCGCAGCCAGCCCGCCGAAGGCTCATAGATCTTGCGGCGGCGCAGCCCCGCGAACAGCAGCAGCGCGTTGGCGAGCGCGCCGAGGCCGATCGAGAGCGTCAGGCCCGCGTGAGAAAAAATCGGCACGAAGATGTAGTTGCTCACCTGAGTCATGACGAGCACGAAGATCGCGATCTTCACCGGCGTCTTGATGTCCTGCTTCGCGTAGAAGCCCGGCGCGAGAATCTTGATGAGGATGAGGCCGATCAGCCCGATCCCGTATGCCGACAGCGCGCGGCCGACCATCACGACCGAATGATTGTCGAACTTGCCGTAGTGAAAGAGCGTCGCGGTGAGCGGCTCGGCGAAGAAAAACAGCGCGATCGCGCTCGGCGCGGCCAGCAGGAACGTGATGCGCAGGCCCCAGTCGAGCAGCGCGGAGTATTCGTCGTGATTGGCGTCGACGTGCGCTTTCGAGAGGCTCGGCAGCAGGATCGTGCCGAGCGCCGCGCCGAGCAGCGCGGTCGGGAATTCCATCAGCCGGTCGGCGTAGTTGATCCACGACACCGCGCCCGCCCCGATGTTCGACGCGATATTCGTGTTGATGATGAGGCTCAGTTGCCCGACCGACACTGCGAACATCGCCGGGACCATTTTCAGCAGCACGCGCTTGACGCCGGGATGCGCGAGCGCGGCGCGGAAGTTCAGCCCGATGCGCGGCGTCATGTCGATCTTCTTCAGGCCGGGCAGTTGCACGAGCAATTGCAGCACGCCGCCGACGATCACCGCATACGCGAGCGCATAAACCGGAATCTTCAGATGCGGCGCGACGAACACCGCCGCGGCAATGAACGACACGTTCAGCAGCACGGGCGCGAACGCGGGCAGCGAGAACTGCTTGTACGTGTTGAGCACGCCCGAGGCGAGCGTCGTCATCGAAATGAGGACGATGTACGGGAACATGATGCGCGTCATCGAGACGGCGAGGCCGTACGCCGCGCCCTCGTGCGACAACCCCGACGCGACCGCGTACACGACCCAGCTCGCGCCCAGCATGCCGAAAAGCGACAGCACGACGAGGAACCAGGTGAGGACCGTCGACATCGCGTCGACGAGCGCCTTGGTCGGATCGTGGCCCTTGCTGTTCTTGAACTCGGCGAGGATCGGCACGAACGCCTGCGCGAACGCGCCTTCCGCGGAGAGACGCCGCAGCAGGTTGGGGATTCGGAACGCGACGTAGAACGCGTCGGTATAGATACTGGCGCCGAAGGCTCGGGCGATCAGCGTTTCGCGGATCAGGCCGGTCACGCGCGACAGCAGCGTGAAGCCGCTGACCGTCAGCAGGGCTCGGAATAGATTCATGGGGCGCTTATTATACGGGCCGCGAGCGGCGCGCCCACGAGACTCGGGGCAATGCTGGCGGCCAATGCCGCACGTTTGACCGATGACAAGGCAGCCGCCCCGTGCCGGCGCGATCCACGCCGCGCTTGTCATGTCTCATATTCCCTTGCTATAATCGCGGGTTTCGAAGCCCCAAAAATCGCTCCGATTTTGCGGCTTCGCGTCTTTTCCGGCCCCGGCCGGCGATGTTTTAGAGGTTCTCGGGCAATCGTTCCCGGGATTTCAGATCAAAGGCAGCGCGCTCGATCGCCCGCGTCAGGGCTTTCATGGCCTTCGCCGGCCCCGCGCGCTCCGGACAAGTAACAGCGAAACAGGAAAAGGGAAACCGTCATGGCAAATTCCGCACAAGCTCGCAAGCGCGCCCGTCAGGCCGCCAAAGCCAACTCGCACAACTCGGCGCTGCGCTCGAAGTTCCGCACGGCCATCAAGGCAGTTCGCAAGGCTATCGAAGCCGGCGATCAGGCCAAGGCCGCCGAAGTGTTCAAGACGTCGGTCAAGACGCTCGACATCATCGCGGACAAGAAGATCGTCCACAAGAACAAGGCAGCTCGTCACAAGAGCCGCCTGGCTGCAGCCATCAAGGGCCTGCAAGCCCCCGCTGCCCAGTAATTCCGGCTCGCTTCCGGCGGGCGCATTCCGGTTTCGCGAGTTTCGCGTTCGGGGCGTTCGCCGAAGCAGCTTCCTGTTTCCGCTGCGCAGTAACGAAAAAGCCCGCTTCGGCGGGCTTTTTTGCGTCTGTCGCTTTTCGTCTGTGGCTTTCGTCGCGCGGAGGTCAGGACTGAGGCTGCTGCGTCTGCGTGCCGTGATGCGGCGGCAATTCGCACGCCTCGGTCACGACCAGATCATTGTCTTTTGCGAAGTTCAGAACGAAGTCGAACGCCATCGGTTCAATGTCGCGCAGGCGGGAATCGACAATCACGACCTTGATGTCGCCGATCATCGTCGGACGCACGTAGATGGAATATTGCAGGCGGGCGTTGGGCCCTTTCGCCTTTGGGCCGAAGCCCGACATCACGCCGGCGAGACGCTCGGACCAGTCGCTCGGCCGAAATTTCCTCCCGCTCTTGGTGATGCCTTGAATGAAGTACTCGGTAGGGGATGATTCAGCCATGTAGCAATACCTTTTGACGGCCGGTGACGCGCACCGGAACGCACATGCCTGACGCAGGAACCGCAGGAGCCGGCTAGCGAAAAGCGCCGGGCGGTCTTGCGCGGGTCGATTCTGGCGGAATCGTCCGCGCCCGCGACAGGAAATGGCGGACTCGACAGCACTGGGCAATCCACCGCGAAATCGGAACGCGCAAAGTCACGCCGACCGGATTCTTGCGAACCCTTCGCCGCAGAAGCGCGTGAAACGGTGCTGAATGTTGCAGAACTGTTGAAACGAGCGAGCGTGATTATACCGCAGCGGCCTGTTTTCCGCAGCGCACACAGACATGGGATGCGTCCATCAGGGACAGCCCGAGGCCGTGAGACGGGCCTGCGCGCGCATCCTCGTCCTTTTGGCCAGCCTCGTCAAACATCGCAAAATCCTTTATGCTCAAAAGCGATACCCACTCCCGACGGCGGCGCCGTCCGGCCTCGACGCTGATGCGCGGCGGCCGGTTCGAAGCCGCCGCTTGCGTTTCATGACCGCCAAGAAAATTCGCCACTATCTTCAGTTCAAGGATTTTTCCCTCGACGACTATGAGTACGTGCTCGAACGCGCGCGCATCCTGAAGCGCAAGTTCAAGAACTACGAGACTTATCATCCGCTGCACGATCGCACGCTCGCGATGATCTTCGAGAAGAGCTCGACGCGCACGCGCCTTTCGTTCGAAGCGGGCATTTTCCAGCTCGGCGGCCATGCGGTGTTCATGAACACGCGTGATACGCAACTCGGCCGCGGCGAGCCGATCGAGGATTCGGCGCAGGTCATCTCGCGCATGGTGGACATCATCATGATCCGCACGTTCGGCCAGGACATCATCCGGCGTTTTGCGGAAAGCTCGCGCGTGCCGGTCATCAACGGGCTGACCAACGAATATCACCCGTGTCAGGTGCTCGCGGACATCTTCACGTTCTACGAGCATCGCGGTCCGATTTCCGGCAAGACCGTCGCGTGGGTCGGGGACGCGAACAACATGCTGTACACGTGGATCGAAGCGGCGCAGATTCTCGGCTTCAAACTGCGTCTTTCCACGCCGCTCGGCTACAAGCTCGATCCCGCGCTGGTTGCCGGGGAAAGCAAGCCGTTTTTTCAAGAATTCGACGATCCGAACGAAGCCTGCGCCGGCGCCGATCTCGTCACGACGGACGTCTGGACCAGCATGGGCTACGAAGCCGAGAACGAAGCGCGCATGAAGGCGTTCGCCGACTACTGCGTCGATGCCGAGATGATGGCGCGCGCCCATCCCGATGCGCTCTTCATGCACTGCCTGCCCGCGCATCGCGGCGAGGAAGTGAGCGCGGAAGTCATCGACGGTCCGCAAAGCGTCGTATGGGACGAGGCGGAGAACCGTCTGCACGTGCAGAAGGCGCTGATGGAGTATCTCCTGCTCGGCAAGCTGAATCACTGAGCGAATCTGCGCTGCCGATTCGCCGCGCATCCCAAATTTGCGAAGGCGCGGCTTTTTAATGTCAGAATAGTAGTTTTTCCGCGCACTTCATGCCCGTCGCGCGCCCGGCGGACGCGAAGCGGCGCACAACCGCCGCACCGGCTTTTCCGCACACGAGTTCACCATGAGCGATATCAAGAAAGTCGTGCTCGCCTATTCGGGCGGTCTCGACACCTCCGTCATCCTGAAATGGTTGCAGGACAACTACGACGCCGAAGTCGTGACCTTCACCGCCGACATCGGTCAGGGCGAGGAGCTGGAGCCCGCGCGCAAGAAGGCGCTCCAGCTCGGCATCAAGCAGGAAAACATCTTCATCGAAGACCTGCGTGAAGAGTTCGTCCGCGATTTCGTGTTCCCGATGTTCCGCGCGAACACCATCTACGAAGGCGAGTATCTGCTCGGCACGTCGATCGCGCGTCCGCTGATCGCGAAGCGCCAGATCGAGATCGCGCGCGCGACCGGCGCGCAGGCCGTCTCGCACGGCGCGACCGGCAAGGGCAACGATCAGGTGCGCTTCGAGCTCGGTTACTACTCGCTCGAACCCGGCATCAAGGTGATCGCGCCGTGGCGCGAATGGGACCTCCTCTCGCGCGAAAAGCTGCTCGCGTATGCGGAAAAGGCCGGCATTCCGATCGAAATGAAGCACAAGCAAGGCGGCGCGCCCTACTCGATGGACGCGAACCTGCTGCACATCTCGTTCGAAGGCCGCCATCTGGAAGACCCGAAGGCCGAGGCCGAAGCCGAAATGTGGCGCTGGACCGTGTCGCCGGAAGAGGCGCCGGATCAGGCGGAATATGTCGATATCGAATTCGAGAAGGGCGATCCGGTCGCGCTGAACGGCAAGCCCCTGTCGCCCGCCGAGATGCTGACCGAGCTGAACCGTCTCGGCGGCAAGCATGGCATCGGCCGTCTGGATCTGGTCGAGAACCGTTACGTCGGCATGAAGTCGCGCGGCTGCTATGAAACGCCGGGCGGCACGATCATGCTGAAGGCGCATCGGGGTATCGAGTCGATCACGCTCGACCGCGAAGTGGCGCACCTCAAGGACGATCTGATGCCGCGTTACGCATCGCTGATCTACAACGGCTACTGGTGGAGCCCGGAGCGCCGCGCGCTGCAGGTGCTGATCGACCACACGCAGGAGAAGGTCAACGGCTGGGTGCGCGTGAAGCTCTACAAGGGCGGCGTGTCGGTCGTCGCTCGCGATTCGAAGGAAACGCTGTTCGACAAGACCATCGCGACGTTCGATGACGACGGCGGCGCCTACAACCAGGCCGATGCCGGCGGCTTCATCAAGCTGAACGCACTGCGCATGCGTATCGCGGAGAACGCGCGCCGTCAGCGCGGGGACTGATCTTTCGTTGGAATCAGGCTCGAGAAAAAACCCGCCGCGGCGGGTTTTTTCGTTTTCAGACGCGCACCGGCTCCATCTCCAGTTCGACATTGAAACGTGCTAGCACGTCGCGCCTGATGGCTTCGGCGAGTTCGAGCACCTGCGCGCCCGTCGCGCCGCCGCGATTCACGAGCACGAGCGCCTGACGATCGTGCACCGCCGCGCCGCCGATGCCGCGCCCTTTCCATCCGCACTGGTCGATCAGCCAGCCCGCCGCGAGCTTCACTTGCCCGTCGGCTTGCGGATACGAAACGACGCCCGGTTCGCGCCGCTTGAGCGCCTCGAACGCCTGCGCACTCACGACCGGATTCTTGAAGAAGCTGCCCGCGTTGCCGAGCGCGGTCCAGTCGGGCAGCTTGGCGCGGCGCACGGCGACGACCGCATCGAAAATGGCTTGCGCATCCGGCGTCGTGGCGCCGTCGAGCGCGCGGGCGACGTCGGCGTAATCCGCGCGCGGCGTCCACGCTTTCGGCAGCCGGAACGTGACCGACGTAATCATGAAGCGCCCGCGCCCTGCCCGCTTGAAGAAGCTGTCGCGATAACCGAAGGCGCACGCGGCGCGATCGAATTTCGCGCGTGCGCCGGTCGCGAGTTCTACCGCCGTCAGCCGCTCGAAGCGCTCGCCCATTTCCAGCCCGTACGCGCCGATGTTCTGAATCGGCGCCGCGCCGACCGTGCCGGGAATCAGCGCGAGGTTTTCGAGCCCCGGCATGCCCTGCGCGAGCGTCCACGCGACGAAATCGTGCCAGTTCTCGCCCGCGCCGGCTTCGACGAGCCACGCATCGTCGTCTTCGCCGATCACGCGTTTGCCGCGAATGCCGACGATCAGCGCGACGCCGTCGAAATCGCGCGTCAGCACGATATTGCTGCCGCCGCCGAGCACGAGTTGCGGCATGTTTGCGATGCGCGCATCGGTGGCGAGCGCGGCGGCCGCATCGACGGAATCGATACGCATCGCGTGACGCGCGCGCGCGTCGAAGCCGAACGTGTTGTGGGCGAGCAGAGAGAAATCGGAGAGGAGCTGGAGCGACATGAACGAAGCGCGTCGGTAGAATGACGACAGGTCCGTGATTATAGCGATTGCGCGAGCCACGCCTGCCCGGCGCGCTCGTCGCCTCAATGAAGGAGAAAGACAGATGCCATCGTTTGACGTCGTCAGCGAAGCAAACATGATCGAAGTGAAGAACGCGATCGAGCAATCGAACAAGGAAATCTCGACGCGCTTCGACTTCAAGGGTTCGGATTCACGCGTCGAGCAGAAGGAGCGCGAACTCACGCTCTACGCCGACGACGACTTCAAGCTCGGCCAGGTGAAGGACGTTCTGCTGAACAAGATGGCCAAGCGCGGCGTCGACGTGCGTTTCCTCGACTACGGCAAGCAGGAGAAAATCGGCGGCGACAAATTGAAGCAAGTCGTCACGGTGAAAAAAGGCGTGTCGGGCGATCTGGCGAAGAAGATCGTCAAGATCGTGAAGGACAGCAAGATCAAGGTTCAGGCGAGCATTCAGGGCGACGCTGTGCGCGTGCAAGGCGCGAAGCGTGACGACCTGCAAAGCGCCATCGCGCTGCTCAAGAAGGAAGTCACGGACACGCCGCTCGACTTCAACAACTTCCGCGACTGATTCCTGATTGCTTCAGAAACGAAAAAGCCGTTCCGGTTTGCGCCCGAACGGCTTTTTGCATTATTCGGCGACCTTCTTTTTCTCGCCGATGCGACTTTCCTTGCCGGCCAGCAGCTTCGAAATATTCGCGCGATGCCGCCAGATGAGCAGCAGGCTCATCGCCAGCACGGCGAGCGAGATGCGGCTCGGCCCGAACAGAAACACCTGAAAGAACGGTGCGAACACGGCCGCGACGAGCGCCGCGAGCGACGAATAGCGGAAGAAGAACGCGATGATGAGCCACGTGAGCAGCGTCGCGATACCGAGCGCCGGATGAATCGCGAGCAGCACGCCCGCCGCCGTCGCGACGCCCTTGCCGCCCTGGAACTTGAAGAAAACCGGGTACAGATGCCCGAGGAACACGGCGATGGCCGCGAGCGCCGTCGCCGTGTTGATGCCCGTTTGATCCCAGCCGAAGCTCGCGCCGAAGTGCGCGACGATCCACACGGGCAGCCAGCCCTTGAACGCATCGCCGATCAGCGTCAGGATCGCAGCCTTCTTGTTGCCGGTGCGCAGCACGTTCGTCGCGCCGGGATTGCCCGAGCCGTACGAGCGCGGATCGGCCAGTCCCATCGCGTGACTCACGACGACGGCAAACGAAATCGATCCGATCAGATAGGACGCGACGGCGACGAGCAGAAAAATCATGGTGTCTTTTCGGTTATGGCGAGAGCGGAACGCATTCTAATCGACGCTCGCGCACTGCACGGGTTTCGCGCCCAGCAACTCGGTCAGCACGTTCGGATCGATGCTCACGAGATACCCCCGCCGCCCGCCGTTCAGATAGATGCGATCGAGTTCGAGAATGCTCGATTCGACGTACACCGGCATCGCTTTTTTCGTGCCGAACGGCGACGTGCCGCCCACGAGAAACCCCGAATGCCGGTTCGCCACTTCGGGCTTGCAGGGTTCGACGCGCTTCGCGCCAATCTGACGCGCGAGATTCTTCGTGGATACCGTGCGGTCGCCGTGCATGAGGACGATCAGCGGCTTGGCGTGCTCGTCTTCCATGACGAGCGTCTTGACTACGATATGTTCGTCCACGCCGAGCTGACGCGCGGATTCCTCCGTGCCGCCGTGCTCGACGTAATCGTAAGGATGCTCGCCGAATTCAACCTTGTGACGACGCAGGAATTGCGTCGCGGGCGTTTCGGACACGTGTTTGGCTTTCGACATGCCACGCATTGTAGCGGCGCGCCGTGGCGCTCACCATCGGCCATTCGGCCGAGTATGCAGCGCAACGCGGCCGTGGCACGATCGTTCGCAGATGACGCTATCCGCGCGGATGATGCTCCCGATGCAGCTTCTGCAGCCGCTCGCGCGCGACGTGCGTGTAGATCTGCGTCGTGGAGATGTCCGAGTGGCCGAGCAGCAATTGCACGACGCGCAGGTCCGCGCCGTGATTGAGCAGATGCGTCGCGAACGCGTGCCGCAGCGTGTGCGGCGAGAGCGGCGCGTGCACGCCGCCGTTCAGCGCATGACGCTTGATGATGTTCCAGAACTGCTGGCGCGTCATGCCTTCGCCGCGCGCGGTGACGAAGAGCGCATCGGCGGAGCGCGCGCCGAGCAGCACCTGACGCGCATCGCGCAGATACCGTTCGAGCCAGTCGTGCGCCGTTTCGCCGAACGGAATCAGGCGTTCTTTCGAGCCTTTGCCCATCACGCGCACGACGCCTTCGTTCAGGCCGACTTCGACCGTCTTCAGCGTGACGAGCTCGGTCACGCGCAGGCCGCTCGCATACATCAGTTCGAGCATCGTGCGGTCGCGCAAGCCGAGCGGCGTCTCGATGTCGGGTGCGCCGAGCAGCGCCTCGACTTGCGACTCGTTGAGCGTCGACGGAAAGCGCGGCGGCTGCTTGGCCGAGCGCAGCTTGAGCGTCGGATCGGCGGACACGCGATGCTCGCGCAACGCCCACGCGTAATAGCGCCGAAAGACCGACAGACGCCGGTTCGCGGACGTCGCCTTGTCGCCCCGGCGCGCGGCCATGTAGCCGTTCATGTCGGCTTCGACGGCGGCATCGATCGACGCGCCGCGCGTCTTGCCGAGCCATTCCGCGAAGAGTTTGAGGTCGCGCCGGTACGCTTCGAGCGAGTTCTTGGCGAGGCCGTGTTCGAGCCAGAGCGCATCGCAAAAGAGATCGATCGCGTCCTGACTCGCGACGAGTCCCGGTGCTTGTATTGCTTCAGTCGTTGCGCTCGTCATGCGATCGATACACCTTCATGCGCCAGCAGCCAGCGCTTCACGTTGCGATAAAAACCTTCGCCGGGATGATGCGCGAAACCGCCGATCCCGCCCGAGGCCACTACCCGGTGGCACGGTATCACGATCGGCAGCGGATTGGAGCCGCACGCCTGCCCGACCGCGCGCGGCACGCTGCCGATCTCGCGCGCGAGCTGGCCATAGGTCCAGACTTGGCCCGCCGCGATGCCCGAGATGCCGCGCCATACGCGCTGCTGAAACGCGGTGCCGCGAAGCGCGAGCGGTAGGTCGAAGCGCATCGAAGGCGTCTGAAAATACGCGCGGATCTGCGCGGCGGCTTCCTTCGCGAGCGGCGTTTCAGGCTCAATGCTGCCGACATCGTCCGGCAGATAGACGATCTCGCGCACGCATTGCGCATCGGCGCGAATGCCGACCTTGCCGAACGGGGCGTCGATCACGGCATCGAATGGCTTCACGTTCTTGTCCCTTGATCGAGCGCCCACAGCACATGCTCGCGCACCAACGCCGAGGAATCGTCCGCACGCGCGCGCAATGCATCGGCGATCGCTTCGCGTTCTTCCGCATCGAGCGACGGATCGCGCAACGCATTGCCCATCGCGACCGCGATATTGCGCAGCCAGCGCTCATGCCCAATGCGCCGGATCGCGCTGCCCTGCATGCGCGTGTCGAAATCCGCCGCGCTCCATGCGAACAGCTCGACGAGTGTCGCGCGATCGAGTCCGTGGCGCACGTCGAAATCCGCGACCGGCGCGGCCTGCGCGAACTTGTTCCACGGACAGACGAGCTGACAATCGTCGCATCCATACACGCGATTGCCGATCAGCGGACGCATCTCCTCGGGAATGCTGCCGTGCAGTTCGATCGTCAGATACGAGATGCAGCGCCGCGCGTCGACGCGATACGGCGCCACGATCGCGCCCGTCGGACACGCGCCGATGCAGCGCGTGCACTGCCCGCAATGCGCGCCTTCGTGCTCGGGATGCGGATCGACGGGCAACGGGACATCGACGAAAATTTCGCCGAGGAAGAAGAGCGATCCGGCGTCGCGATCGAGCAGCAACGTATGCTTGCCGCGCCAGCCGGCGCCCGCTTTCTGCGCGAGCGCGACTTCGAGCACCGGCGCTGAATCCGTGAACGCGCGATGCCCGAACGGCCCGATCTCGCGCTCGATGCGCTCCGCCAGCTGCTGCAGGCGATTGCGCATGACCTTGTGATAATCGCGCCCGCGTGCGTAGATGGAGACCATCGCCTGCGACGGCTTCGCGAGCCGCGACCATTCGATCGCGCGCCAGTCGTTCTTCTGACCGTCGGCTGTCGCGACACTTTCATCGCCCTTTTTCGCGAGCGTTTCCGCAGGAAGATAGGCCATGCGCGCGGTGATGACACGTCGCGTGCCGGCCACAAGCTCGGCCGGTCTTGCGCGTTTCATCCCATGTTTGGCCATATAATCCATTTCGCCGTGATAGCCTGCTTCGAGCCAATCAGTCAGGCCCTTCTCGGCATCCGTCAGGTCGATATCGCTGATGCCGACCGCACCGAACCCCAACTCGCGCCCCCATGTCTTGATGCGCTGCGCGAGTTCTGCCAGCGCGTTTTCATCGAGATCGAAGACGCGAGACTCTGAATCGGATTCAGCGGCGGCGTCGCTGGACGCTGTCGTGATTTCAACGGAATGTTCCGGCAATCGGTTCATCACGACATTTTACGAGCAATGCCCGAAAGCCCCGCACGAACGACGCAAGACTTATCCGCCGCGCTTCTCGAACGCCGCTTCGACCTGCGCGACGAAGCCGCGACGCTCGTTTTCGGAGAACGCTTCGCGCGCGCCATCGACGCTACGCGTCTGTCCATATCGCACGCTTCGTCTGAACGTTTTCACGGTCTGCAAGTCCAGTTGATCGGTGATCTCGGCGCGGGCAAGACCACGCTCGTGCGCGCGACCTTGCGCGCGCTCGGCCACGTCGGCCGCGTGAAGAGCCCGACTTACACGCTCGTCGAGCCGTATTCGCTCGTCACCAAAAGCGGTCCGCTCGACGTTTATCACTTCGATCTCTATCGCTTCGCCGATCCGGCCGAATGGGCCGATGCCGGCTTTCGCGAATATTTCGATGCGGGCGCGGTGTGCCTCGTCGAATGGCCGCAACAGGCGGGCGGCCTGCTCGGCGTGCCGGATCTCGTGTTTGCGCTGTCCCTGCCGGACGAAGGAACGTCGAACGATGAAGGCCGCGTGCTGACCGCGCGGGCATTTAGCGAAACAGGAAAGTCATGTCTCGAAAGATGTTGATCAAGCCATTTCATTCGATCGAATCGGCTGCCCAAGCGCCGCACAACTGGCGTCGCCGTCAGGTGTTGCGCGCAGGCGCTTCGACGCTCGTGCTCGCGCTCGTCGGACCGAAGCTCGCGCATGCGAGCAGCGTGCTCGGCGTGCGCGTGTGGCCCGCGCGCGACTACACCCGCGTGACGATCGAATCGGACCAGCCGCTTCAGAACGCCAATCAGCTATTGCAGGGGCCGGACCGGCTCGTGGTCGATCTCTCCGGCATCGATCTCGATCAGGCGCTGCGCGATCTCGTCTCGAAGATCACGCCGAACGATCCGCAGATTCAGGCGGTGCGCATCGGGCAATATCAGCCGCATGTCGTGCGCATGGTGTTCGATCTGAAAGGATCGGTGAAGCCGCAGGTGTTCACGCTCGGGCCGATCGGCAGCTACAAATATCGGCTCGTGTTCGATCTGTATCCGGCCGTCGCGCCCGATCCGCTGATGGAACTGCTCGCGCAGACCGAGCGCAAGCAGGAAGCGCTCGACCGCGCCAATCCGAATCCGTCCGCGCCGCCGCCCGCGACGCTTTCCGGGCCGGCGACCGCGCAGAAACCGACGACGCCCGATTCCACCGACGAGTTCTTCCAAAAGTACGCGCAGAACGAAACGCCCGCCGAAACGCCGCCGAAACCGGCGGTCAAGCCGCGCGTGCCGGCGCCGCCGCCCGTCATCGCGAAGAAGGACGACGACAACGACGCCTACGCATTCTCGACGCCCAAGCAAGGCGCCGGCACGACGCGCCTGCTCACCGTCGCGATCGATCCCGGTCACGGCGGCGAAGATCCGGGCGCGATCGGCGGCCAAGGCACGTATGAGAAGCACATCGCGCTCGACATCGCAAAGAAGCTGCGCGCGAAGATCGACGCCCAGCCCAACATGCGCGCGATGATGACCCGCGACGCCGACTTCTTCGTGCCGCTCAACGTGCGCGTGCAAAAGGCGCAGCGCGTCTCCGCCGATCTTTTCGTGTCGATTCACGCCGATGCCTTCACGTCGCCCGAAGCGCGTGGATCGTCGGTGTTCGCGCTGTCGGAGCATGGCGCGTCGAGCGCGGCTGCGCGCTGGATGGCGAACAAGGAAAACTCGTCGGATCAGGTCGGCGGCATCAACGTGAAGTCGCAGGACGCGAGCGTGAACCGCGCGCTCTTCGACATGTCGACGACCGCGCAGATCCGCGATTCGATGCGCTACGGCAGTTTCGTGCTGAACGAAATCGGCGGCATCAACAAGCTGCACAAGGGTTCGGTCGAGCAGGCGGGTTTCGCCGTGCTGAAGGCGCCGGACATTCCGTCGATCCTCGTGGAGACCGCGTTCATCAGCAATCCGGACGAGGAAACGCGCCTGAACGACGACGCCTATCGCGACAAGATGGCCAACGCGATCATGAAGGGCATCAAGCGCTACTTCGCGGCAAATCCGCCGCTCGCGAAGAGCCGCATGACGTAAAAATCCGGCCGGGTTTCGTTCAGCGCGCCGGCAGAATGCGCTGAACGAGCCGCGCGCCGAATACGTTCACCACGAGTCCCGCCATCACGAGCGCCGCGCCCGCTACCTGCGCCGAATTCAAACCCTCGCCGAGAAACAGCGCCGCCGACGCCAGCCCGATCACCGGGACGAGCAGCGAGAACGGCGCGACGCTTCCCGCCGGATAGCGCGCGAGCAACTTTCCCCACAAGCTGTAACCGACGATCGTCGCGATGAACGAAAGATAGAGAATCGCGAAGATCGAGATGAGCGGAATCGTCGCCAGACTGGATTCGATGCGCGCCGCGCCTTCGAAGATGAGCGAGAGCGCGAGGAACGGCAGCGGCGGAATCAGGCTGCCCCACACCACGAGCGAGAGCAGATCGACCTTGCCCATGCGCTTCGTCACGATATTGCCGAGCGCCCACATCGCGGCGGCGGCGAGCGTGAAGAGAAAGCCGGTGATGGTCATCGCGTGACCGCCGCGCATGCCGATGAGCGCAAGCCCCGCCGCCGCGATCAGCAGGCCGGCGACGTTCGCCGCGCGGATGCGCTCGCCGAGGAACATCGACGCGAAGATGAGCGTGAAGAATGCTTGCGCCTGCAGCACGAGCGACGCGAGACCGGCGGGCATGCCCACGTACATGCCGTAGAAAAGCAGCGCGAACTGCCCGAGAGAAATGGTGAGGCCGTAGGCGAAGAGCCAGCGCAGCGGTATCTGCGGACGCTTGACGAAGATTGCGGGCACGGCGGCGAGCGCGAAGCGCAGCGCGCCGAGCAGCATCGGCGGAACACCGTGCAGTCCCAGCTTGATGACGACGAAATTCACGCCCCACGCGAGAATGACCACCGATGCGATCAGCAAATCCTTTGGCGACATCGCCCCTCTTCCTTGTGTCATGTGCGTCGTTGGCGAGCCGTAAAGTGTAGCCGAGGGCGCGGCGGCAGGCTTGTCAAATCCTGCGCGGCATGACGATGCACGCAAAAAGCGCCCGCGCCTCGTGAAAGGCGCGAGCGCTTTCGCTGCGATGATGCGAAACGGCGCCTACTTCGACTGACCCGATTCCGTGTTGGCGTTGTTGCCGGTTTCGACGGCCGGCGTCTTCTTGGTCGCCGTCGATTTCGTCGTGTGCTTGTGCATCTTGTGCTTCTTAGGCGTCGTGGCGGCCGAACTATCGGTGGTTGCGCCGACCGTATCGTTGCCCATCGCCGCCGACGAATTGCCCGACGAGGTCTGCGCGAACGCGCCCGTTGCGGCGGTGGCCGTGAAAAGGCCAGCGGTGATGGCGATCAAAAGCTTGTTCTTGCTCATTTCGACTCCCTATCCAGATTGTCACGTTGCGAAAGTTGCGCCAAGCCGCGAGCGTGAAATCCACGCGGCACCAAAAAAACGAAAGTCTCGGCGGCAACGCCTGCGCCGCGCGGCATCGGCCGGTAGAATCGGCTGATCCACGCGCCATTCCGGCGCGCGATCTTCCTTCCGGAACCCGCCATGCCTTCGACGATCCGCGCAGTGCTGAAGCCACACCAACATGACGTCGGCGGCCTCATGGTGCGGCGCGTGCTGCCCGCCCTCGCGGCGCGCACCGTCGGACCCTTCATCTTTTTCGACCATATCGGTCCCGCAACGCTCGTGCCCGGAAACGGCCTCGACGTGCGCCCGCATCCGCATATCGGGCTCGCGACGGTCACGTATCTGTTCGACGGCGCGATCATGCATCGCGATAGCGTCGGCTCCGTGCAGAAGATCGTTCCCGGCGACGTCAACTGGATGACCGCGGGCCGCGGCATCGTCCATTCCGAGCGCACGCCCGACGAGGAACGCGCATCCGGCCAGACGATGCACGGCATCCAGACGTGGGTCGCGATGCCCGCCGCGAGCGAGGACATTGAGCCGGCCTTCGAGCATCACGCGGCCGCGGCGTTGCCGCAGATCGAGCGCGACGGCGTCACGCTGCGCATCATCGCGGGCACGGCGTTCGGCGCGAAAGCGCCCACGCGCACGTTTTCGCCGACGCTTTATGTCGCCGCGCAGTTCACGCCCGGCAGCGCGATCACGCTCGATACGGAGCACGAGGAGCGCGGCGTGTATCTCGTGAGCGGCGATTTGTCGATCGACGGCGAACCGCTGCCCGAACAGGAGATGGCCGTGCTCGCGCCCGGCGCCGACGCGAAGCTGACAAGCGCGAACGGCGCGGTCGCGATGCTGCTCGGCGGCGCGCCGCTCGACGGCGCGCGCTTCATCGAATGGAATTTCGTGTCGAGTTCGCGCGAGAAGATCGACGCGGCCAAGATCGCCTGGAGCGAGCAGCGCATGGGCCACGTGCCCGGCGAGACCGAGTTCATTCCGCTGCCGCCGCAGCGCCGCGAGAATCGCGCGCCCGAAGCCTGACGCGCTTGAGAACCGGCTGTGTCGTCCCCAAGTAATCGAGGTCGACCGAAAGCATTAGGAGAAAACGCATGGATACGACCCTCGCCACATTCGAGAAAGATGTCATCAACGCGTCGATGCTGGCGCCCGTGCTCGTCGATTTCTGGGCGCCCTGGTGCGGCCCGTGCAAGACGCTCGGCCCGATGCTCGAGAAGCTCGAGGTCGAAGCGGCGGGCGCCTGGAATCTCGTCAAGGTGAACGTCGACGAGAATCAGGAACTCGCCGCGCATTTCCAGGTGCGCAGCATTCCGCACGTCATTGCGTTCGCAGAAGGACGACCGGTCGATCAGTTCATCGGCGTGCTGCCGGAAGGCCAGTTGCGCGAGTTCATCGACCGTCTCGTGCCCGCCGGCGCCGATGCAGAGCGCCGCGCCGCGCAGAGCGCGTGGGCCGCGGGCGATCGCCAGCTCGCGATCGACACCATCAAGGCCGCGCTCGCGCTCGATCCCGGTTTCGAAGACGCGCGTCTCGATCTGATCGAATGGCTGATCGCGGAACGCCGCATCGACGAAGCGAAGGAAGAAGACAAGCTGTTGTCGCCGAAGACGACGCAAGGCATCGACGCGCGCTACAACGCGTTGAAGACCGAGCTCGACGCCGCCGATGCAGCCGCCGATCTGCCGCCCGCCGACGCGCTCATCGACGCCGTGAACGCGAATCCCGACGATCTCGATGCGCGCTTTGCACTGGCCAATCGGCTGATCGCGGGCCGCGATTACGCTGGCGCGCTCGAACATCTGCTTGCGATTGTCGTGCGCGACCGCGCCTTCATGGACGATGTCGGCCGCAAGACGATGCTGTCGGTGTTCGAACTCGCCGCGAATCAGCCGGATCTCGTTTCGCAGTGGCGGCGCAAGTTAAGCGCGGCGATCAACTGATCGTCGATCGATCGACCCGCTTTGGATGAAAAATGGCCAGCTATCGAAGCTGGCCATTTTCGTTTCAGGCGGCGCGCTTCGCCAATTCGCGCAAGACATGCGCGGCCGCCGCGAAGCCGAAGCTCGCCGTCACGCACACGCTCGAACCGAAGCCCGCGCAATTCAGCCCGACCGGCCCCGCGTAATTCGCGCCGGTTTCGAAATGTTCGGCGCTTTCGCTGATATCGCACGCGGGCGCTTCGGGATAGATCAGCGGCTCGTCCGAATACACCGCGCTCACCTTGAATCGCGCCTTCGGTCCGCGCGGAAAACCGTGCAGCTTGCGCAACTGGCCGCGCACTTTCGAGAGCAGCGGATCCTGAATCGTGAGCGCGAGATCGTCGATGCGAATGCGCGTCGGATCGAGCTGCCCGCCCGCGCCGCCGACCGTGATGAGCGCCTGCTTGCGCGCCACGCACCACGCGATGAGCGCCGTTTTCGTACGCACGCTGTCGATCGCGTCGATCACATAGTCGAAACCGCCGCCGAGCGTTTCATCGAAATTGCCCGGCTCCACGAAGTCTTCGATCTGCCGCACGTCGCACGCCGGATCGATCAGTTTGATGCGCTCGGCCATCGCCGTGACTTTCGCCTTGCCGTAGTTGCCGTCGAGTGCGTGAATCTGACGATTCGTGTTGCTTTCGGCGACGTTATCGAGATCGATCAGCGTAAGCCGGCCGACAGCACTGCGCGCAAGCGCCTCGGCAACCCACGAACCCACGCCGCCGATGCCGATCACGGCGACATGCGCCCGCTCGAACGCGGCGAGCGCGGGCGCGCCGTAGAGGCGCGCGATGCCGCCGAAGCGCCGGTCGCGATCGGCGAGTTCGTGGGCGCTGGGCGTCGCGGTGGTTTCCGATGAAGCGTTCATGTCGTGCGGATGGATGAAATCGGATGCATTGAAAGCAAACTAAAAGCTGCCGAAATGCACCGCACGTTGTGCGGCGTCAAGCAACGCTTACAGGCGGCTATCGAGTTCGCGAACGTGGTAGTTCGATCATGCAAAATGCGGTCGAATTGCGTATTCTGCCTTATCGAAACCATGAACGTGATAGCCGCGACTGCCGCGCTCCCGGCACGCGGTGCGGGCACGGGTAATCAGGGCAAGATCGTTTCACCTTGGCTATACTGACGCGACTGTAGCGCTTGCATAAAAAATGACGACCCTCGCAGACCTTCGCAAAAACTATTCGCGCGGCGCGCTCGATGTGTCCGACGTCGACCCGAATCCGATAAGCCAGTTTCAAACCTGGTTCGCCCAGGCGCTCGATGCGAAGCTGCCCGAACCGAATGCGATGACGCTTGCGACCGTCGATGGCCAGGGCCGTCCGTCCGCGCGCATCGTGCTCATCAAGGGCGTCGACGAACGCGGATTTGTTTTTTTTACCAATTACGATAGCCGCAAGGGCCGCGAACTCGCCGCGAATCCGGCCGGGAGCCTGCTGTTCCACTGGATCGAGCTCGAGCGTCAGGTGCGCATCGAGGGCCGCGTCGAAAAGACGAGCGATGAGGAGAGCGATGTGTATTACGCGTCGCGTCCGCTCGGCTCGCGCATCGGCGCGTGGGCATCGGATCAGAGTCAGCCGCTCGAAAGCCGCGAGGCGCTGGAAGCGCGCGAGCGCGAGATGATCGCGAAGTACGGCGACGCGCCGCCGCGCCCGCCGCACTGGGGCGGATATCGTCTGGTGCCGGACACCGTCGAATTCTGGCAGGGACGCCCGTCGCGCCTGCACGATCGCATCGTGTACACGCGGGACGGCGCGGGCGATCCGTGGCAAATCATGAGACTCGCGCCGTAAATCAATAAAACGCGGGCATTGGCAGCAACCGAGATCGCAACGGCAACGAACATGAAGGCGCGAGCCTTCACCTTGATTTTCTTTAGCGCGGAGAAACAAGCATGTTCTGGGAGAAGAAGCTGACGCAGTGGGTTGAAGAAGTGCGCGCGCGGGCCAATTTGCCCGCGCGTCTCGTGCTGTGGGATGGCCAGCAGCACGATTTCGGCCAGTTCGCCGCGCCTCAGGTGACGTTGCACGTAAAGAGCGCGACCGCGCTGCCCTACCTGCTCGAACCGAGTCTCGACAATCTCGGCGAAGCCTACGTGAAGGGCAAGATCGACATCGAAGGCAAGCTGTCCGACATCATCAACATCGGCTACTCGCTCGCGAAAAGCACGGTGACGAGCGCGAGCAAGCTCGCCCGCGTGCGACGCTACTTCAATCATTCGAAGACGTCGGACAAGAAAGCCATTCAGTACCACTACGATGTGTCGAACGAGTTTTATCAGCTCTGGCTCGACAAGAACATGGTGTATTCCTGCGCCTACTTCGAGAATGGCGACGAAGACATCGACACCGCGCAGTTGAAGAAGATCGACCACATTCTCACGAAGATCCAGTTGCAGCCGGGCCAGCGCCTGCTCGATATCGGCTGCGGCTGGGGCGCGCTCGTGATCCGCGCGGCGCAGAAGTTCGGCGCGAATTGCGTCGGCGTCACGCTTTCGGACAATCAGTTCAAGCTCGCGACCGAGCGCGTGAAAGCCGCGGGCCTCGCCGACCGGATCGAAATTCGCCTTCAAGACTATCGCGATATTCCGGGGCAGTTCGACCGCATCACGAGCGTCGGGATGTTCGAGCACGTCGGACGCAAGAATCTGCCGGAATACTTCTCGAGGATTCGCGATCTGCTTGTCGATGACGGCGTCGCGATGAACCACGGCATCACGTCTTCCGATGCCGACAGCGGCGAGACATCGCTCGGCGGCGGCGAGTTCATCGACAAGTATGTGTTTCCGGATGGCGAGCTGCCGCACATCAGCCTCGCGCTCGAATGCATGCAGCGAGGCGGGCTGGAGGCGATCGACGTCGAAAGCCTGCGGCGGCATTACGCGCGCACGCTCGACATCTGGGCCGAGCGGTTTGAGGCCAACGCGGAACAAGCGAAGAAGCTCGTCGACGATGAGCATTTCCGCATCTGGCGCGTGTATCTCGCGGGCTGCGCGTATGCGTTCGAGAACGACGACGTGTCGATCTATCAGGTGATCTGCCGCAAGGCGGGACGCAGCGCGACGACGCTGCCGTGGTCGCGGCGGTATATCTATGAGAAGGCGCTCTGAGACGGGGGCTGATGCTTGAATCAGGCGCAGCGCTTGCCGGTGCCGCGCCTGTTTTTTCGACTATCCGGGCAAGAATTCGCCGTCCATGATCTGCTCGATCGACCAGGGACAGCTTTCCGCGAAATCTTCCAGACCGGTTTCGTTCGAGGCTGCCACGACCGCTTTTTCCCATACGAACGCGAACCACTCCGAATCGCTGAACTTGCCTTTCAAGCTGGGCGCTTCATCGAGCACCAGAGCCACGTCCTTGCGTTGCACTGCGATCATGCGCCTCCAGCTATTGCCACGCCACCCTGGCTGATACTGCCATTTGAGCAAATGGGCTAACAAAACAGTGAGACGACTCACCAGTTCTCGCTGTTCACTCTTACCCACGTCCTCGATCTCCTCCGCGATATGCTCGATGTCCAGAGCCGAGAGCTGCCCCGAGCGCAGCAATGCCGCTTGCTCTTTCGCCCAGAGCACGACGTCCTGTTCGTAGCGCGTTCCCACCTCAAACTCCTGTCTCATCCCGGATCCCCTGCCCGGACACTCGGATATTCTATCCGCTACACTGCGACTTCTTTCGCGCATCGTCGCTCAAGTCGCATCGATTCTTCTGAATTTCGGCTTGCCACTCATGAACACTCACAACCGTGTGAACAACGAAGCCGAACCTCGAAAGCACGAAGTCACCATCACGACGGATCAAGAGTTGGATCTTTTCGGCGAGTCCGCGCCAGCTTCTATCGAACCAGCCAAACCGCCGAGACAACCCAAACCGCGCGGCGTCCTTCCCGCGCCCTTGCAACCCGAACTCGAAGCCCTCGCGAAGCGTCTTCCGGACGCGATCCATCTCGGCACATCGACGTGGTCGTTCCCCGGCTGGCGCGGCATCGTCTATGGCGATGACTACTCGAACACCAAACTCTCCCGCGACGGCCTCACCGCTTATGGCGCGCATCCGCTCCTGAAGAGCGTCTCCATCGACCGGTCGTTTTACGCGCCGCTGTCGCTCGCCGATTACGCGCGTCACGCGTCGCAAGTGCCCGCGCATTTCCGCTTCATCGTGAAAGCGCCCGCATCCGTCACCGATGCCTTCATCCGCGGCGAGCGAGGCACGCCGGACGCGGAAAATCCCGCGTTCCTGAATGCGCAGATCGCCATCGACGAGTTCGTGACGCCGTGCATCGGCGGTCTCGGCGAAAAAGCGGGCGCGCTCGTGTTCCAGTTCTCGCCGCTGCCCGACGCGATGATCGTCGAGCCGGCGCGCTTCATCGAACGGCTGTCGGCGTTTCTGCAAGCGCTGCCGCCGCTCGAAGGCGACGCGTGCTACGCCGTCGAGATCCGTGACGCCGCGATGCTAACGCCGCGCTTTATCCGCGCATTGCGTGACGCGAACGTGCGGTATTGCATCGGCGTTCATGCGCGCATGCCGGACGTGCGCCGTCAGGCGAAAGCGCTGGCGCTGCTCGATGAAGAAAAAATGGGACCGCTCATCGTGCGCTGGAGTCTGCACAACGGCTTCAAATACGAGCAGGCGAAAGCGAAGTACGAGCCGTTCGACAAGATCGTCGACGAAGACCTCGACACGCGCCAAGCGCTCGCCGAACTGGCCGCGCGATATGCGATCGCGGGCCAGCCGGTCGTGATCGCGGCGAACAACAAGGCGGAAGGCTCCGCGCCGCTGACCTGCTTCGAACTCGCGCGCGGCATCGCGCAGGCATGCGAGCGCGCGCGGATCGACTAGCGGCTAGACGCGCATCACGCCTTCAGGCGATGCACGAACTTCTTGCGAAACTTCGCGACCTTCGGCCCGACGACCGCCGCGCAATAACCCTGATTCGGATGCTGCGCGAAGTAGTTCTGGTGATACGCCTCGGCGGGATAGTAATCGTCGTCGAGCGGCACGACTTGCGTGACGATCTTGCCGCCGTAGACATCCTCGCGCTGCAACTCGTCGATGACTTCGAGCGCCGTCTTGCGCTGTTCGTCCGAATGCGTGAAAACGGCCGAGCGATACTGCGTGCCCACATCGTTGCCTTGTCGGTTGAGCTGCGTCGGATCGTGCGTCGCGAAGAAGATCTCGAGCACTTCGCGATATGTGATGACCGACGGATCGAACACGACCTTCACCACTTCCGCGTGACCGGTGTCGCCGCTGCAAACCTGCTCGTACGACGGATTCACCACCTTGCCGCCCGCATAGCCCGATTCGACCGACTCCACGCCCTGCACCGCGAGAAACACGGCTTCGGTGCACCAGAAACATCCGCCGCCGAGAGTCGCGGTCTCAAGTCCGGGTTGAGTCATAAGGCAAGCTCCTCATCAAGTGCATGCGGCCACGCCGCGGATCATGCATATGGATGCGTCCGGCCGATTATTCAATCGCCCGGGCGCGATGAATCGAGCTTACTGGGTTTGCGCACGCCGCGCAGAAAGCCCTCGTGCGGCAGAGAACTTGCTGCCGCAGTACGGTCATTTGACGGCCGGCGGCAGCCGATTCCGATAGAATCGACACAAATCTCCAGCTTTTACATGGCTTCTGAAAAGGTTCTTCCGACTGAAGCGCGACGCGCGGCCGGCTCGGTAGCACACGACACACTCGACCGCCCATTTGCCTGCCGATCTGCCGAATGACACGCGCCAAAACCCCGAATTTCGATCCGACCGCGTTTCGCGCCGCGCTCGGCCAGTTTGCGACCGGCGTCACGGTCATCACGACGCGCACGGCGTCCGGCCAGTTGATCGGCATCACGGCGAGCTCGTTCAACTCGGTGTCGCTGAATCCGCCGCTCGTGCTGTGGAGTCTCGCGACGAAATCGGCGTCGATGCCGGTGTTCCGCGCCAATAGCCACTACGTGGTGAATGTGCTCGCGGCGTCGCAGATCGACCTGTGCAAGCGCTTCGCGACGGTCAAGGGCGACCGCTTCGCGGGCGTCTCGCACGCCGCCGGCGATACCGGCATGCCGGTGCTCGACGGCGCGCTCGCGTGGTTCGAATGCCACAATCGCAGCCGCTACGACGAAGGCGATCACGTAATCTTCGTCGGCGAAGTGGAGCGATGCGGCGTGCGCGAAGATGCGAGCGACGTCGCGCCGCTCGTCTTCCAAGCGGGCGGCTTTCATACGCTCCGCCCGCTCGAATAACGCTCAGGCCGTGTGGCCGCGCCCTGGCTGCTCGATCAGCGCGACCGGCACGCCCGCGTCGTCCTTCATCGTCTGCAACACGATGTTCGAGCGGATGTCGATCACGCCAGGCGCCTTATAGAGCTTCGAGAGAATGAAGTCGGAGTAATGCTTGAGGTTGTGCGCAAGCACGCGCAGCACGTAGTGCGTGTCGCCCGTGACGACGAACGCGCCGACTACTTCGGGCCATTCGCGCACGGCCGCGGCGAACTTCTCGTGCCAGTTTTCCTGGTCGTTGCGCATCGAGACGTGGACGAACGCCTCCAGTTCGATGCCAAGCCGCTCGCGGTCGAGGCACGCGCGATAGCTCGCGATCACCCCTTCCTCTTCCAGCAGCCGCATTCGGCGCAGACACGCCGACGGCGAGAGCGAGATGCGCTCCGCCAGGTCCAGGTTACTGATCCGTCCATCTTCCTGCAGTACCGCCAGAATTCGGCAATCCGTTGCATCGAGCGTGAATCCGGTCATTTTTGAGTCCCCTAGCCCGTTTCATCGAATTATGTTCTAAGCGCGACAGTTTTGGGTGGTTATTTTGCAAGCACTTTTCGAGATGACACGACTATGATTTGACGCATCTCCACGCTTTCTGCTAGGGCGCGTCATGACGCTGCTGGACATTTCTCCACCGATCAATCCCGCCACGCCCGTCTGGCCGGGCGACACGCCGGTCGGCATCGAGCGCGTGTGGCGCATGGAGGCGGGCTCGCCCGTCAACGTCGCGCGGCTTACGCTTTCGCCGCACACCGGCTCACATGCCGATGCCCCGCTTCACTACGACGAACACGGCGCGCCGATCGGCGAAGTCTCGCTCGACACGTACATCGGTGCGTGCCGCGTCGTGCACTGCATCGGCGCGTCGCCGCTCGTGACGCCCGAGCACGTCGCCGCGCATCTCGCCGACTGTCCGCCGCGCGTTTTGTTGCGCACCTACACGAACGCGCCGCTCGACGCATGGGACAGCGCTTTCGCCGCCGTCGCGCCCGAAACGATCGACTTGCTGGCAGAAAAAGGCGTGAAGCTCATCGGCATCGATACGCCGTCGCTCGATCCGCAAGACTCGAAGACGATGGATGCCCACAAGCGCATCCGCGCGCACGGCATGGCGATTCTCGAAGGCCTCGTGCTCGATGCCGCCGCGCCCGGCGATTTTGAACTGATCGCCCTGCCGCTCAAATTCTCGACGCTCGACGCGAGTCCCGTTCGCGCCGTCCTGCGTCCGCTTTCCTGATGATCTTCAAATTTATGGACTTTTCGATGAAACATCGTAACGAAGCCGCGGCGCTCGACCGCGACGATCCGCTCGGCGCGCTGCGCGACCAGTTCGCGCTCGCCGACGGCGTGATCTATCTCGACGGCAACTCGCTCGGCGTGCCGCCCAAGGCCGCCGCCGCGCGCGCCGCCGATGTGATCGCCGCCGAATGGGGCGAAGGCCTGATCCGCAGCTGGAACACGGCCGGCTGGTTCGCGCTGCCCAAGCGCCTCGGCAACAAGCTGGCGCCGCTGATCGGCGCGGGCGAGGACGAAGTCGTCGTCACCGATACGATTTCGGCGAATCTTTTCAAGATCCTGTCGGCCGCGCTCAAGCTCGCGAACGAGCGCGATCCGAAGCGGCGCGTGATCGTCTCCGAACGTTCGAACTTTCCGACCGATCTGTACATCGCGCAGGGCTTGATCGAGCAACTGGATCGCGGCTACGAGCTGCGTCTCGTCGATGACCCTTCCGAATTGCCGACGGCGATTGACGAAAACACCGCCATTGCGATGATTACGCACGTCAACTATCGCACCGGCTACATGCACGACATGGCCGCGCTCACCGAGAGCATTCATCGCGCGGGCGCGCTCGCGGTCTGGGATCTCGCGCATTCGGCGGGCGCGGTGCCGGTCGATCTGAACGGTGTGGGCGCGGATTACGCCGTTGGCTGCACGTACAAGTATTTGAACGGCGGGCCGGGTTCGCCCGCGTTCGTTTGGGTGCCGAAGCGCCATCAGAACGCGTTTTCGCAGCCGCTTTCCGGCTGGTGGGGGCACAAGAAGCCGTTCGAAATGAACCCGGTGTATCGGCCGGACGACGGCATCGGCCGTTTTCTTTGCGGCACGCAGCCGATCGTGTCGATGTCGCTCGCCGAATGCGGGCTCGATGTTTTCCTGCAAACCGACATGCAGGCTCTGCGTCGCAAATCGCTCGCGCTTTCGGACTTGTTTATCAAGCTCGTCGAGGAACGTTGCGGCGACTTTCCGCTGTCGCTCGCGACGCCGCGCGATCACGCGCAACGCGGCTCGCAGGCGAGCTTCGAGCATCCGAACGGCTATGAAGTGATGCAGGCGCTGATCGCGCGCGGCGTGATCGGCGATTATCGCGAACCGCGCATCTTGCGCTTCGGCTTCACGCCGCTCTACACACGTTTCGTCGATGTATGGGACGCCGTCGAAATCCTGCGCGACGTGCTCGCGACCGAAAGCTGGCGCGCGCCCGAGTTCGCCGAGCGCGCATCGGTGACTTGAGAGGAACGTCGACATGAGCACTACACAAGGCTGCCCTTTCGGCCACGGCGCGCAGAACGCGACGCAAGAAAAAGGCTGGCACGACGCCAAGCTCGATTTCTCCGATTCGATGAGCTACGGCGATTACCTCGGCCTCGATTCGATCCTCAACGCGCAGCGTCCGCTCTCGCCGGATCACAACGAGATGCTGTTCATCGTGCAGCATCAGACGAGCGAGCTGTGGATGAAGCTCGCGCTATACGAACTGCGCGCGGCGCTCGCGGCGGTGCATCGCGATGAATTGCCGCCCGCGTTCAAAATGCTCGCGCGCGTGTCGCGCATCTTCGAGCAGCTGGTGCAGGCGTGGAACGTCCTCGCGACGATGACGCCCTCCGAATACACCGCGATGCGCCCGTATCTCGGACAGTCGTCGGGCTTTCAGTCGCATCAATATCGGCAGATCGAGTTCATGCTCGGCAACAAGAACGAGCAGATGCTGAAGCCGCACGCGCATCGGCCGGAGATTCTCCCGCAGGTCCGCGAAACGCTCGAGGCGCCCTCTTTCTATGACGAAGTGATTCGCCTGCTCGCGCGACGCGGCTTCGCGATCGATCCGGCGCGCCTGAACCGCGACTGGACGCAGCCGACGACGCACGATCCGTCTGTCGAAGCGGCGTGGCTCGCGGTGTATCGCGATCCGTCGCAACACTGGGATTTGTACGAGATGGCCGAGGAACTCGTCGATCTCGAAGACGCGTTCCGGCAATGGCGCTTCCGGCATGTGACGACGGTGGAGCGCATCATCGGTTTCAAGGGCGGCACGGGCGGCACGGCAGGCGCGTCGTATCTGCGCAAGATGCTCGATGTCGTGCTGTTCCCGGAGCTTTGGCACGTCCGAACGGTGCTCTGAGTCGTTACGCGAGACGCGCGGCAAGCGCCTTCAGCTTCGGGCCGATCGTCTCGCGGAAATACGCTTCGCCCATCGATGACGCCGGCCCGCTGCTCGACAGCACGAGCCAGCGTCCGTTGCGCAGATCACGGACCGGCGCGGCGATGGCGTTCACATCGTCGTGCCACTCGCGAAACGAGTAGCAGCAGCCGTCGCGCGCGAAATCCTCGATCGAGCGGCGGGCCGCTTCGACCTTCTCTTCGCCTTCGTTCCTGCCGAGTTCCTCAAACAGAGCTTCGCGCGCCGCGTCGTCCTGCACGGCGAGATAGGCGCGGCCCATCGAACTCGTGAGCATCGACAGACGCGAGCCCGGCGCGAGGCCGAGCGTCAGCGCCGTCTCGCTGCGGATGGTTTCCAGATAGATCATGTCGAGCCCGTCGCGGCAGCCGAGCGACACCGCCGCGCCGATCTCCCGCGCCAGCGCGCGCATGTGCGGACGCGCGAGTTCCAGCGTGTCCGCGCCCGCGAGCAGCGTGAAGCCAAGCGACAGCACGCCGGTATCGAGCGCGTATTTGCCCGCGGGTTCGTCGAAACGAAGATAGCCGAGCGTCGTCAAGGTGTAGGCGAGACGATTGACCGTCGCCTTCGGCAATCCCGTGCGGTCGACGAAATCGCGATTGCCGAGCAGCGTCTCGCCGGGACGAAACGCGCGCAGCAGTTCGAGCCCGCGAGCGAGCGCGACGACGAACTTGCGCTCGTCGACATCCTCCGACGAGATGAGGCGCCCGGAATTTCGATTGGAATCTGTCGACATCGGGTGATAGACTCGGAGCTGATTTGCAAAACATTGTTCCGCTTAGCGGAACTCACGTCAAGCGCCACGCGCTTCGCCCGATCACGCGAGCCGATCGGCGCACGGCGCTTCACGATGAAATCAGGAGATAGCACATGGCCGACGCCGCCCGTTTCAACTGGGAAGATCCGCTCCTGCTGGATCAGCAACTGACCGAAGACGAACGCATGGTGCGCGACGCCGCGCGCGCGTACGCGCAGGACAAACTGCAGCCGCGCGTCATGCAGGCGTTTCGCGAGGAGAAGACCGATCCGGCGATCTTCCGCGAAATGGGCGAACTGGGCCTGCTCGGACCGACGATTCCCGAACAGTACGGCGGCCCGGGCCTGAACTACGTGTGCTACGGGCTGATCGCGCGTGAAGTGGAGCGCGTGGATTCGGGTTATCGCTCGATGATGTCGGTGCAGTCATCGCTCGTGATGGTGCCGATCAACACGTTCGGCAGCGACGCGCAAAAGGAAAAGTATCTGCCGAAGCTCGCGCGCGGCGAGTGGATCGGCTGCTTCGGCCTCACCGAGCCGAACGCGGGTTCCGATCCGGCCAGCATGACGACGCGCGCGAAAAAAGTGCAGAACGGCTTCTCGCTGTCGGGCACGAAGATGTGGATCTCGAACTCGCCAATCGCGGATGTGTTCGTCGTCTGGGCGAAGCTGGAGGAAGACGGGCGCGACGAGATCCGCGGCTTTATCCTCGAGAAAGGCTGGAAGGGTCTGTCGGCGCCGGCGATTCACGGCAAGGTCGGCTTGCGCGCGTCGATCACCGGCGAGATCGTAATGGACGAAGTGTTCGTCCCCGAAGAGAACATGCTGCCGAACGTGCGCGGCCTCAAAGGTCCGTTCACTTGCCTCAACTCGGCGCGCTACGGCATTTCCTGGGGCGCGCTCGGCGCGGCCGAAACGTGCTGGCACACGGCGCGACAGTACACGCTCGATCGCAAGCAATTCGGTCGGCCGCTTGCCGCGAATCAACTGATTCAGAAAAAGCTCGCCGACATGCAGACCGAAATCACGCTCGGACTGCAGGGCGTGCTGCGCCTCGGCCGCATGAAGGACGAAGGCACGGCGGCCGTCGAGATCACGTCGATCATGAAGCGCAATTCGTGCGGCAAGGCGCTCGACATCGCCCGGCTCGCGCGCGACATGCTCGGCGGCAACGGCATCTCCGATGAATTTGGTGTCGCGCGTCATCTCGTGAACCTCGAAGTGGTGAACACGTACGAAGGCACGCACGATATTCACGCGTTGATTCTCGGACGCGCCCAAACCGGAATCCAGGCGTTTTTCTAAACAAGCTTCATTCACAATCGAAAAGGGCTGGCGCTTGTTGCGCCAGTCCTTTTTGTTTTCACGCGTGCATTCGCGCATCGGCGTGTGTAACTTTCGATCTACGCCTGAAACTTTTACGGGCCAGATCGTATCAATTCGAAACGATGTCGATGAAATCACGAGGCGTCGGCTGTCGCGCACGGCCCGATGCGACTGGAACGGAAACTGCGACATTCAGCGCGGCAGGGCGCACGTCTCCTCGTCAGCGATCCCATCTTTGGTTACGATTCGCGTAACCTCACCGATTGGAGCCTTTAATGTCAGAAATCAACAAGGAGCGATTCATGTCGGATATCAAATCAGTACTCGCTGACGCCGAAGATCTCTTGAAGCAAGCAGCTACCGCCACCGGCGAACGCGCCTCCGAACTGCGCGAGACCGCACTCACCCGTCTGAAGCAAGCCAAGGAAAAAGCCGCCGACGCGCAAGTCGTCGTGATCGAGCGAGGCAAGAAGGCCGCCCGCGCCACCGACGATTACGTGCACGAGCATCCGTGGGCGTCCATTGGGATCGCGGCTGGCATCGGCATGGTGATCGGACTTCTGATCAACCGGAAGTAAAGCACCCGTCTTCGATTCAATGGCCCGCAGATTGCTAATCAGCTTTCTGTCGCGGTCCCCGCTGGACTGAACCGCGAGCGCCTCGCCCGGGCGCGCGGTTCGACACTCGCACCGGCCGGCTGCCTCGAGCGCCGACCGGACCCACAAACAGCGGCACCAAACGCGCCTCTCGCATTCAAGCCATGACGACAGAACGGCCAACGCAGCAATCGTCTCCCGGACCGTTGCGACGAATTCTGAGCTCCGCCTTCGCCATCTTCGAGACGCGCCTTGAACTCATCGGCATCGAGCTTCAGCAAGAAAAGGAGCGGCTCATCGGCGTGCTTTTCCTCGGGCTCGCCGCCATGATGCTCGCGATGATGGCGCTCATCTCCCTGACGGTGCTCATCGCCATCTTTTTCTGGGACACGTATCGCTGGCAGGCGCTCGGCGGCATCACCCTTCTGTACGCGCTGATCGCGGTCGGATGCGGCCTGCGTGCGCGCAGCAATCTGCGCGATGCGCCGAACATGTTCGACGACACGCTCGCCGAATTCCGCAAGGACCGCGATACCTTCCGTTGATTCCCGCGCCCAAATCAAGCCATGAGCCAACACGACGACACCTTCAAGCCTCCCAAGCGCGGCAAGATGCAGAAGCTGCGCACGCCGCACATGCGCGCGCTGCGCAAGGAACTGCTGATCGCCCGCGCGGATGTCGAGCGCATGGAGCTGCGGCAAGCCACCTATGATCTGCGCACGTCGGTCACGCATTTCAGCGTGCTGCGCTTCCTGATGCCTGGCAGCGGCGGCTCGCGCCGCTGGGGCAAGCGCGGCCGCGGCGGCTCGGCAGGCGGCATTGGCGGCATGCTCGCTTCGCTGCTCGGCTCGGGCAATGTCGGCTTGCTGTTCAAGCAGTATCCGGTCATCGGATCGCTCGCCTCGCTCGTACTCACCAAGCCGGTGCGGACGAAGCTGTTGCACAGCGCGAAGCCGGTGCTCAAATGGGGCGGTCTCGCGCTCGCCGGATGGGAAGGCTGGCGCATCTACACGCAGATGAAGAACGCCGCGCCCGAAACCTCCAACGACGCCGTCGATCCAACCGTTTTCTGACACCCGCATCAACTCTTCCCCGCCCAGCATGACGCCGACTGTGCCGCATCGAGCGGCGTGGTCGCGTCAGGCGGGCGATTCCAGCGCAGCCCGGTGGCGTCGATGACGAACACGCCGCAGACATCGTCCTGCATCGCGCCCGCCCCGACCGGCACGGCTTCGATCGCATAACCGCCGTTCGTCGGCGTTTCCGGCAGCACGGCCACGCTGTACACGGCCGCCCCGCTCGACGGCGCGCGATCGAGCCCGGAAGCGAGCGCGATCACCTCGCCGCTTTCCGATTTTTGCGCAAGACGCGCGGTTTCCACGAACTGAACCGCGCGCAGCAAGGCCGACGCGGCGTCGAGCCGATGCGCCTTCACCACGTGCGCCCGATACGCCGGGATCGAGAAAGTCGCGATGATCGCGGCAACGCCCAGCCCGATCATCAGTTCAAGCAGACTGAAGCCCTTTTCGTTCATATCGATCCTCAAAACGGCCTAGCGACGACGCGCCGCCAATACTGGGTGCTCACGCCATCGGCGGTATCGATCCTAAGTTGCAGCCAAGCCTCGGAATCGGCATTCGCGCCGAAGCCCCGCGCGGTAATCAAATACGATGCGTTGGCCCGCGATTCGATCAGGCATTGCGGGGCGCGGCGCGCGTACGGCCACGAAGCGAACGGCGCGATCGCGGCAGCGGACGGTCCGTCGAACGAGGATTTCGCGCGCCATCGCGACGGCTCGTCCTTCGAACTCGGCGTTGGCAACGCGAGGGAAAGCATTCGGCTGCATCGAATCAACGCGCTGTCCGCGGCATGAAACGCGTGGACGCGCTCGCGCGTCGCGACGATCGCGCGCGCCGCTACGAGCGACGTTTGCAGCCATGCGGCAGCCGCGATCAACATCATCGCGGCGAGGATCAGCACGATCGGCAACGTGCTTGCGCGTGTCAGCGAACGTCGCTTCATTGCGCGCCTCCGGACGGCGACGCCACCGAATTCCGTATCGCGACGCGCCGCCAGAAGACCTGGCGAACGCGGCCGTCCTCGACGGTTACGGGCAAGCCGTTGCAATCCACATAGTCCGTTTTCCGCTTGGCGTGTGCGATGAAACCGCGCACGACGATGCATACGTCCGCAGCATGGAAATCGCGCCAGCGTTCGCGCGCGATAGCCGAAGCATCCGATGCCGACGGCGCCCCCGCGAGCCAATACATCACCCGCATTCGCTCGATGCCTTCGACGATCGGCTGCGCCTGTCTGCCGCCGCCTTCGCAGTACAACTCGGGCTCTCCGGTGGAACTGCTCGGCTTCCCGTAGAACCGGTTCGTGACGATGGCGTCGGAGACCGCCTGGCCAAGGCAATCGGTCGGCGCGCCTGCGGTCGACGGCCAGGTCGAGACGGCGTCGGCTGAATAGCGAACCTGCAGGCCGTCCGAATGGCTTGCGAGCGATTCGCACGATGCGGTTGTATCCGCTCCAATCACGCGGCCTTGCGCGCAACCGAACATCGACGCATCGACCGGCGAATCCACGCTCGATGCGAATGCGGCCATCTGGATCTGCTGGGCGAGCATTTCCAAAGCGCTGGACGCGGCGTCGTGAATGCGCGCGGCATCGGCGGCGCGGTCGAAAGCGGCGCGCTGCCCGCGATAGAGCGACAGCGAAGCGGTCACGATCAGCATGCCGAGCGCGAGCGCAATCGTCATCTCCAGCAGCGTATGGCCGCGCGATGAGAGCAAGCGCGGAGGCATCGCGCAAACGCCACAGCGATGCACGACGTGAGCGGCTTAGCCTGCTGTTCGGGGCACGGCTTCGAGCGGTCTTGCGCGTGCCAGCTCACGGTCGCGATGCGCACGCCATCGGCGCGATCGGATATTGCCACGTCGCCCGCAGGCAGCATCGACACCGCTCTCCCCTGCCATTGCGACACGATCGCCGCACGGTCCGCATCGCTGCGAATGCCTTCCGCGACGGAATCTGCGATCAGCGCGGCCCGTTCGTGCAGCAACGCCGCGCGCGAGCGCGCTTTGCGTCGCGATGAGTCCGAGCGCGGTCACGGCCATCAGCGTAAGCGCGATCATCACTTCGATCAGCGAATCTCCACGTTGAACGTCTTTCATGCCGAGGCTCCGCAGCCGCCTGAGGTCATGCGCGCCCGGCCGCCTGCCGCGAGCCGTATGCATCGACGTGACGACGGATTCGCGGCGGAATCGGCGCCGCGCGGACCGAATTCGAAGCTGCGGAATCCGCCGATCACCTGCCCCGAAGGCGGCGTGAACGAAAGCTCGGTCGATGTCCCGGCGATGGAAACCGATGTCATCGCCGGCTGCATGCGCAAAAGCGTCGAAACACCGTCGCGCTCGACGAACAAGCCCCATCCGCACGACCAGTCGGTGACACCGCTTTCGCAGCTTCGGCCCGATGCGAGGCAATGACGAGACGCATCGATCCTGCAAAGCGTGACGCGTGCACCGCGCCGCACGGCTTCGGCGCGCGCAAGCGACAGCGTGGAAAAGAGCGCGCGCGCCCGTGCATCGACTTGATCGCGCGTCTGCCACGCGACGAACGAAGGCGCGGCGAACGTCGCGAGGATCGCCATGACGGCGAGCACCACGCAAAGTTCGACGAGCGTGAAATCTTGATTTGATGCGGGAATCGTCTGCATGCCTTATCGATCGAATCGAGCCGAAAAGCTCAATCTAGCGATAAGTCAGGCGCGCCACCATTAGCCGAATGGCCGAGTGTTCGCGTTCTCCGATACCGGGCAGACTGCGCGAGCGAATGTCAGGAAACGTGGCTTGGGAAGGAAACGAAGCGGAAAAGATCAGCGCTTGCGCGAACTCGACTTCTTCGGAGCGGTGCGCCGGAATTCATCGAGCACGTCTTCGAATTCGGAGACGTCTTCGAAACGCTTGTAGACGGAGGCGAAACGCACGTAAGCGATGGTATCAAGCTGTCGCAGCTCGTTCATGACGAGCTCGCCGAGACGCTCGCTCTGCACTTCGCGCTCGCCGCTGCCGAGCAACTGATACTCGATGCGCGACGCGGCGGCATCGATCGCATCGGCGGCGACCGGGCGCTTTCGCAGCGCAAGCTGCATGCTCGCGACGATCTTGCGTCGATCGAACTCGGTGCGGCTGCCGTCTTTCTTGACGACGCTCGGCAGCGCCAGTTCGACGCGTTCATACGTGGTGAAACGCTTGTCGCACGCAGGACAGCGCCGCCGCCGCCGAATGGCCGCGCCATCCTCCGACACGCGAGAATCCACGACCTGGGTATCTTCGTGTCGGCAAAATGGGCAGCGCATCGGCGGTGTGCTCGCGAATTAACGGTAGACCGGGAAACGCTTGGTCAGATCGGCCACTTGCGCGCGCACGCGCTCGAGGTTCGCCTGGTCTTCCGGATTGTCGAGCACGTCGGCGATCAGGTTGCCCACGATCTCCGCTTCCTTCGTGCCGAAGCCGCGCGTGGTCATCGCGGGCGAGCCGAGGCGCACGCCGCTCGTGACGAA